>CALEMF010000014.1 GCA_937911505.1 uncultured Cytophagales bacterium | reverse complement strand
AATTGTAGAGGGTGATGTGAGTGCTGAGGTAGTAGCCACAGATTTTGAAGGGATTGTACGAGAAGGTGAGGAACTTGCTAAGCTTCATGAGAAAATTGTGGTGAAAGTGCCGATGATTAAGGAGGGTGTAAAGGCTATTAAGCATTTCACCGATCAAGGAATTAAGACGAACTGTACGTTGGTTTTTTCAGCAGGGCAAGCCATTTTAGCAGCTAAGGCGGGGGCTACTTATGTATCACCCTTCATTGGCCGCTTGGACGATATCTCTACAGATGGGCTTACACTCATTGAGCAGATCGTACATATTTACCAGAATTATGGTTTTGGTACGCAGGTACTGGCAGCTTCTATTAGACATGTCATGCATTTGGTGCAGTGTGCAGAGATAGGCGCAGACGTAGCTACCTGCCCGCTAAAAGTGATCATGAGCTTACTGAAACACCCTCTAACAGATAGCGGTCTAGAGAAGTTTTTGGCAGACTACAAGAAAGGGAACGCTTAAACATTCCCTACAGCTTATAGGTTGGATCAATCAGTAATCATTTGTTATAGAGAGGAGGAATATGTATATCATAAAGGTAAAAGGAAAAGCGAAAATCCCTGACTACATACAGCTTAGGGACAATAACTTCGTACTGATTGCTTACTTTCGAGCAGACCGTCCCCTTAAAAAATTGGAGAAGTACAACCTACAAGGTAAGGAAGAAGCGTTGCGTAAGGTAATTGATGAACTTCCTTTTGGAAAGTTACAAGAACTTAATATCTAGGTTATTCAAAGTGGTTTGTTTTTCTTATCTTAGTAAAAACCACACAGCAATATATGGTATTCTCAACAGAGCCAGTTGTATCTGTGAAAGATACAACGATTTATCAGAAACATAATATGGTACTTACGGATGTGTATTTTGATATTCGTAAGGGAGAGTTTGTGTATCTTATCGGCAGAACAGGTAGTGGTAAAAGCTCTTTATTGAAAATACTCTACGCAGATTTGCCCTTGTATAGCGGTGATGTGCAAGTGGCAGATATGCAATTATTTAACATTGCAAAGAAACAAATACCCTTTCTAAGAAGGAAGATAGGAATCGTCTTTCAAGATTTTCAGCTACTAACCGACCGAACCATCGCTGACAACCTATTTTTTGCGATGAAAGCCACGGGTTGGAAAGATTCTTCTAAAATGAAGCAGCGCCTCTCAGATGTTCTACTAAAAGTAGGCTTAGGGTCTGTAGGAAATAAGATGCCCCATCAACTTTCGGGAGGTGAGCAACAACGGGTGGTCATCGCGAGAGCGCTTATTAACGAACCTGCCATTCTTTTTGCAGATGAACCAACTGGTAATTTAGACCCTCAGGTGGCAGAAGAAATTCTAGCGTTATTCATTCAAATCAATCATAGTGGTACAGCAATATTGATGGGTACACACAATCATCATTTTTTGGAGAAGCACCCTTCTCGGGTGTTAAAATGCGAAAAAGGGAAGTTGCTCGATTCGGCGGTACAAGCATTCGATTATAAAAATATTTACTAAACACATAAACATCATATTATTATGTTAACGTGGTTATACATTATTATTGTAGGGGCGGTCGTTGGTTGGCTGGCAGGGCAGGCAGTAAGAGGGAAAGGTTTTGGCTTTTTTGGAAATGTAATTATAGGCATCATAGGAAGCGTTCTGGGTAGATGGATTGCACGTTATGTAAACATAGGCTTGGGGGTTGGGTTAATTGAAGATATATTTACAGGCGTATTTGGGGCGATTGTACTTTTACTCATTTTTAACCTTATTCGGCGCGTTTTTTAGTATCTACATCTGAGTGGAGAGAATAAAATATATTTTCTCAGGTAGAGGATCATAAATGCTAGTACTGTGCGGTTGCCACTACTTGCGTATTAACCTTAAAGCCTATGATCAACTGATCGTCCGTTTGCTTTTGCTTTCCTTGCCATTCTTCCATCATTCTACTAAGCTGGAGTTGTTGCGTACGCAGATTATCGTAGTTACTAATATCTATCAACATCTTTTTAAATCGCTTCGACATAAATTTCATATTCTTGGGGCCTCCAAACTGGTCGGGATAGCCATCTGAGGCCAGATAAACAGTCGTTTCGTCTTGATGCAGGTCTATTAGATGGTTAGTAAAAGCCCTATCTTCTCCTCTAAAGGCTCCTCCAATACCAAACTTATCTCCCTTAATTTCGATAAGTTCTCCTTTGGTAATCATAAATAGTGAATTATGCGCACCAGCAAACTCAAGCTTATCGTCTTTTTTATGTAATACACAAAGGGCGAGGTCCATGCCATCTTTGCTACCCTTATCATCTTCTTCACTTTGTTTCAACGCTTGGCGTACTTCTAGGTGTAAGTGATCCAGAATGGTGGCAGGTGTAGTAATGTTACGCTCTATCACAATTTGATTGAGGAGTACGTTGCCAATTAAACTCATAAAGGCCCCAGGTACACCGTGTCCTGTGCAGTCTACTGCTGCTACAATTACTTTGTCGTTTTTTTCGGCAAACCAATAGAAGTCACCACTGACAATATCTCTTGGCTTAAAATAAATAAATGAATTAGGAAAAGCGCCTTGTATAAGATGCTTTGGGGGTAAAATAGCTTGTTGTATACGCTTCGCATACCGAATACTATCTGTAATTTGCTTGTTTTTCTCCGCGAGTTTTTTTGTTCTTTCTTCTACTAGGTACTCTAATTTAGCATTTTGCTCTTCTATGTATTCTCTTTTTTCTATTTCTTTTTCTCTCTCGATACGCTCTTTCTCTATTGCCTTTTCAGCCAGTTCCCTTCTTAGTGTATTGATCTTATCGGCTAGTGCTAAGGAAAGTAAGACTACCTCTAATGCAGAACCTATCTGTATACTATAAACAGTGAGGAAAGTAGGAGGAAGCACACCGAATGCGCGTAGGGCTGTGAGTGCGGCGCCTATTATAAAAACAGCCCAAGCTACTATAAAGAATTTAGCAGGTTGGAATCCCTTTCTGAGTGAAATAAAAGCGACAGAGATTACTAGTGCAATGGCAGGAAGTCCTCCAAAAACAGATAATTTAATAACAGTACGGTAAGGGATGAGAAAGGTCAACACCATAACCAACGCCATATAGGCCATAATACCTAAAAAGAGTTTGTCCCACTTGGGAAGTATACTACGGGTATTCAAAAACTCTCTGGTAAAGTTGATGCTCGTAAAAATGAGCATCGCTATGAAGAAAGGAATATTAATGTCGTTAAAAGCGGGTAAGTTTGGCCATAGAAACTGAAAGCCAATCCCATTGAAGCTAAGCTGAAAAAGAATGACAGAGCAAATATTGAACAGGTAAAATAAGTAGCTCTTTTCGCGTAAGGTAAGGAAGATGAAAAGATTGTACAACAACATGACAATCATCGTTCCGTAGTAAATACCAAAACCCAAATCTGCTACATGAGCTTGTTCTGCGTAGGTTTTTGGTGTCCAGAGGTGAATGGCGTAATTCAGTGTACCTCTAGTGCGAATGCGTAAAAAGACCTTCAACTGTTGTTGTGGTTGAAAGTTGAGTTCTATCGCGTAATTAGGTACTTGCATTTCACGCGTTTGAAAAGGAACAAGATCACCTGTAAACACTTGTTTTACGAGTTGGTTTTGCTCATCTAAGATATAAAACTCCAAAGAGTCTAGGATAGGAAAGTCTACCACTAAGTTCATTAGTTGCCCAGTATCGTAGCTATTTTGGATAGTAAAAGTAGACCAATAAGCAGAACTGGTGTAACCAAAATTGGGACGGTCGTTGGGGGGGATAACAAACGTATTTTCTTTTTTAAGAACATCCGTTAATGTAAATGTACGAGATTTATCTTCTAATACACGAAGATGATTTTTCCCTATTTCTACGTGGGTGAACGCGTCATCAATGATGATAGGAGGTACTTGTGAGAATGCCTTTAATGTAAAAGCCACATAGAGGCAAAGAGAGAGTGTAATGAGCCGCATAGGATAAGCCCGTTTTCAATTGTTAGATAATTATTATGAAAAATAAAATAGTAACTAAGGCGATAAAAAACAAACATCCTATTAAAGAAGTCGTTTAAACTTTCTCTATTCCCTAAAGAATGACCAAAATTGACTCATACTTCATTATTTTTCTGGTCAAACTTCAGTTCATTGTGGGTTAGAAACAAAAAGTCTAATACAAAATCCTAAACCATATGGTATGTTCAATGGCTTTTAGGTCTGTAATCACTTCCTTATCATAAGCACGATCTATATCAGTAATAACGTAGCCGATTTCCTCATTCGTTTTCAGGTATTGCCCTACAATATTGATCTGATGTTTGGCCAATACGTTGTTGATATTAGCAAGAATACCAGAAGTATTCTTATGAATATGAAGCAAGCGATGTGCTTCTCGCTGCGCAGGGAGTTGCAGATTGGGCATGTTGACACTTCCGTAAGTACTACCGGTATTGATGTATTCTATGATTTTTTTAGGTACGTAAGTAGCAATATCTACTTGGGCTTCTTCTGTGCTTCCTCCTATATGGGGAGTTAAGATCACGTTAGGTAAGGCACGCAAGGCGCTCTCAAACGTTTCTTGGTTGGTTTTGGGCTCTTTGGGAAATACATCGACACTGGCACCTGCTACCTTACCACTTTTGAGATGTGTTACCAAAGCGTCAATATCTACGACAAAACCCCTACTTAGATTTAGAAAAATAACACCTTCCTTCATTTGCTGAAAGGCCGCTTCATCAATAAGGTTTTTGTTTTCAGGGCGTCCATCTACATGTAAGCTTACGATGTCACAAGTACTGAGTAGTTCTTCCAAGCTATTGCACTTGGTAGCATTGCCGAGGGCGAGCCTGTCTACAATGTCATAGAAGTAAACTTCCATTCCTAAGTTCTCTGCTAAGACAGAGAGCTGTGCGCCGATGTTACCATAACCTACAATACCCAAACGTTTCCCTCTGATTTCAAAGCTATTTTTGGCCGATTTACTCCAAATACCTTGGTGCATTTGTTGGCTTCGCTCGAATATTTTACGAATAAGCATAATCATTTGCCCGATCGCTAGCTCTACTACACTACGCGTATTACTATAAGGTGCATTGAATACAGTAATGCCTTTGTGTGTACATTCTTTGAGCGCAATTTGGTTGGTACCAATACAAAAAGCACTTACACTAATAAGTTTATTAGCGTGCGATAGTACTTTGGGCGTTACTTGGGTCTTTGAGCGAATCCCTAATATATATACATCCTTAATGCGCTCACAAAGCTCTTCTTCATCAAGACCTCCTTTGACTACTTCTACTTGGTAGCCTTCTTCTTTGAAAGCTTCGGCCGCTTTAGGGTGGATGTTTTCTAAGAGTAAGACACGAATACGATTTTTAGGATAAGAGACTTTCATAGGAAGTTTGTGAAGATATAAAAATTCATCTAGTGTAGGAACAACGTGATCTGCTTTTTCAGCTACCTTATCCCTGTGTATATTTTCAGTAAAGGCGTAGAACTTATTGGCGAGCCCAGCTTCTCTAATTTCATAATCTGTATAGCCATCACCCACTACATATACATCCCCTTGTAAGTTCAGCGATTGCAGTAATTTCACTTTCCCCTTGTTTTGAGAAAGTACATTCTCATCATCATACCCAACAATATTTCCTGTGGTATCATACTGAAAAGTATTGGCAAAGATATTAGCAGGCTTAATACCGAAATCGGTAACAATAGGGACAATAAACTCCTTAAAGCCGCTTGAAATAATAAGAATACGTTCGGCAAAGCTTTCAAAAAAGGCTTTGTTTCTTTGGAAGGAAGGAGATACCTTTGCTTTGAGTCTGTCTACCAAAATGGGCAAGTGCTCTTTGTGGGCAGAGAGTAACCGAATACGTTTTTGTAAAGACTCTTCAAACAAGAGCTTTCCTTCCATACCTAGGTCTGTCAGTGCTTTGATCTCCTCCATTACCTGCTCCTTATTTTTTTTTCCGTCTAGGGCAATGTCACACAACTCATCTAAGCCCTCTACTTGTGTAAAGGTACTGTCAAAGTCGAAAATAATGTACTTTTTTGCTGGTTTCATACAGGTCTATCACCAAAACTTATTACTCAATTTTGGACAAAAAAAGCAGATGTTAAAATTTTGAGAAGTGATTTTCAAAAAAAAATATTTACATCATTTATTTTTAGGACTCTACAGCTATGTAGTGTGATCATTCTAAGATTTTAACCCCAAACCCATGAAAAATATTATCCTTACGGGAGGAAGCAGAGGGATAGGCGAGGCCGTAGCCTTACAACTAGCCGCTAATCCTACACATCAAGTTTATTTAATTGCAAGAAGTGGCGAAGCACTTCAACGTGTGGCAGCGCAGGCTTACCAGCGCTACCAGCATCGCAACGTTTTTCCTATTATTTACGACCTCACTACCCCCGCGGTAGGGCTACAAGAAAAACTTCCAGAAAGCCTAACCCAAGTGGATGTACTGATTAACAACGCAGGCTTTTTGGTAAATAAACCATTCGAGCAACACTCAGAGGAAGACTGGCAGAAAACGTTTGAAGTAAATGTATTTGGGGTAGTCAGGATGATCAAAGGACTACAAGATAAATTGGGGAAAGAGAGAAGAAGCCATATTCTGAATGTTGGTAGTATGGGAGGTTTTCAGGGCAGCACGAAGTTTGAGGGGCTTGTGGCGTACAGCGCTAGTAAAGCAGCGTTGGCCAATCTTACAGAAAGTTTAGCACAAGTATTTGTAGATAAGCACATTGCTGTAAATTGTTTAGCGCTGGGAGCGGTACAGACCGACATGCTCAAGACGGCCTTTCCTACTTACCAAGCGCCGTTATCAGCAGAAGAAATGGCAAAGTTTGTTACTTACTTCGCGCTAGAAGGGCATCAGTTTTTTAATGGTAAGGTGATACCAGTGGCGTTGTCCACTCCTTAGATAAAATTACTGACAACCAACTAATGAAGTTTTATGAGATATGTTTTAAGTACAGTTTTTTATACACTATGTATGCTGCATATAGCAAAGGCACAAATCGAAGAGTGGCAAGTAGACCCTAGTGGGAAGACACAATACCAAGTGCCGAAAGGATGGCAAGTAGATGTACAGGAGCAGTCAGGTGTATACATGTGGCAGGCAAAAGAAGAGTTAGGAAATGACCTAAGTCCTGATATTACCATTATGGCCATGGCCAACTTTCCAGAAAGCCGTCCAGAACTATTTATTGAAGAGCTAAAGAAAACCATCCAGGGCTTTACCATCACAAAATCTGTGAAAGTTTCTGAAAATGAATCACACTACAAGGCCAAAGGACAACTCAATAGCCAAGCGCTTCTAACAAACTTTATGTTTCTGAGGGATGTACAAAATAATGTGATCTATCTTGCTTCTTTTTCTGCCCCTCAAAGTACCTATGGCCAGATGGGAGGAGCTAATATACTGTATACTGCTCTAAAAAGGGTGAATCCTTTCCAATCGACTACCCCCACTAACACGAGTACAATATCAAGCAGTGCCAGCACTATGAATATGCAAAGCCTGGAAGTACAAGGTGCTATTATGCTGAGCGCGATCGACGTCACCAAGCAAATGCTTACAGGCGCTTGGCTGCAAGCTTTTTCGTATCAAACGGAGAACGCTTATCAGGGTATTTCCACTGGTAGTATCCAGTTTGGTGAGCGGGGCTATGGACATTTGATAACGTTTAAGGAAAATGGGACTTACCAACTCACCTACCGTTATAAAAATTTACTCCAAGGATGTGTCAATGAGGCAAACTTCGTAGAAAAAGGGCTTTTTGAGGTGAAAGGAAAGCTATTGACCTTGACGCCCACTAACTATCAAGGAAAATTCAACGTATGCGGACAAGTAACTCCTGAAACAAATAATAACCCACCCAAGCGTGTCTTTAATGTGTATATGGATCAGTCAAAAAGTCACTTGGTGATTAAGGGAAAGCCCATGAAGTATACCATCAGCACGGAGACAGATCAAAGCGGTCAGCTTTACTTACAAGAAGGATTCAATAAGGTAAACTAGGAGAAACCCACTAATTGGATTACCAAAATACTTTTTATCTAATCGCGTATGCAGATTAGAGGTACGATCTTATGCTTATTGGCTTTTTTAACTTTTTAGAGTTTGTATAGCTACAGTAATCCTCTTATCTTTAGTTAAGTACTTCACATCAGTTTATTCTTATGTATCGTTTACATCTACATATATTTATCGTTTTGTATTGTATCTCGGGAGCTATCTCTGCCCAACAACCTACTTACAAGATCGCTAAGCTACAATACGAGGGCGGCGGTGATTGGTACGCCAATAAAACAGCCTTACCCAATTTGATTGATTTCGCTCGCAAGAATATCAAAGTAAATATTGCCCTAGAAGAAGGCGTAGTAGCGGTAGGAAGCCCTGAGCTATTTGCTTATCCTTATGTGTATATGACGGGTCATGGCAACGTTACTTTTAGTGACCAAGAGGCACAGAACCTAAGGAAGTACCTTATCTCAGGCGGTTTTTTACACATAGATGATAATTATGGTCTTGATAAATTCATTCGTATAGAAATGAAAAAAGTATTTCCTGAGCTCGAGTTCGTAGAAATACCTTGGAACCATCTTATTTATCGTATAAAGTACAGCTTCCCACAAGGACTACCCAAAATCCACGAGCACGATGGAAATCCTGCACAAGGATTTGGAATTTTCTATAAAGGTAGACTAGTTTGTTTCTATTCTTATGAATCTGACCTTGGTAATGGTTGGGAAGACCAAAGTGTACACGAAGATCCAGAAGAGGTACGCCAAAAGGCTTTAAAAATGGGTACAAATCTCCTTTTTTATGCTTTTACTTCTTATTAAATTATACTTGAATAGTGGCGAGATCGTACCATTTTCTTATCTTGCTAAACAACTTGTTTTTACAGGCTGTAATCAATTTCAACATAAAGAAGCAATCTATTACCATCAGTAAATTAACTTTTAACTAAAATATATAATCCAGTGGTATTCAGTTTAACTTTCCTCATTACACATTGGTATTTGTCCCTCTTCTCTCAGACCTTCTTCTTACACAGGTATTCTGCCCATAAGATGTTTAAAATGAGTAAATTTTGGGAGAAATTCTTTGGTATATTCACCTACATCACGCAAGGCTCTTCTTATTTGAGTCCCCGTGCTTATGCCATCCTACATCGTATGCACCACGCACACAGCGACACAGAAAAGGATCCTCATTCTCCACATCATTCAAAAAATATTTTTCATATGATGTGGAAAACTAAAATTTTGTATAACGATGTAGTTTTTAAAAGAATAAATGTTCCCAAGCGTTTCGAGAAAGGTTACCCTGATTGGCAGTGGTTAGAAAATCTAGGAGAATCTAGAATTTCACGCTTTGTCTTTGGTTTTATTTATGTAGGTCTCTACCTAATGGCTTTCTTTGTTTTTGATATGCACTGGGCTTTTTTCTTGTTCTTACCGATCCATTTTCTGATGGGGCCTATTCATGGAGCCATTGTAAATTGGGCAGGGCATAAATACGGTTACAGCAACTTCGATAATAATGATAAGTCTAAGAATACTTTCATCGTAGATTTCTTAATGATGGGAGAGCTGTTTCAGAATAATCATCATAAGCTTCCTAACAAGCGAAACTTTGCGGTTAGGTGGTGGGAAATAGATCCTACTTATCCTATCATGAAAGTACTCTCTTGGGTGGGTATCATCCGTTTTGAGAAGCAAAAAGAAGCTGAAGGAGAACTACAAAGTGCTTAGCCTTTAAAGTACTGAAAAAGATAATCGAAGAGCGTTTACCCAGTAAGCGCTCTTTATATATTAAAGACAAGCATATCTGTCTCATCCTCTATTAAATGTCCGTAGTATTTCTTCTACTCCTGTACCATTAGCGCAAAAGGCAAGTCTGCAAAGTGACCGTAGTCGTGTAAATATTCCATATATTTATTACCTGAGCGATCATAGGCTTGAAATATAGCATCTTCCTTACCGTTGAAAGGAAGCGGTGCTACCCCCAGCTTTTCGCATAACTCTTTATTAAATACAGGAGTGGCTTTAATCCACTTATCGTCTAAGTATAGTTCTGCACAACCATGAAAAACAAGGATATTGGTTTTGAGAATCTTTTCTAACTTCGCCGTACCTAAATGATTGGTTACGTTGCTAAAAGACAATCGACTTGGAATACCCAATACACGTGCACAAGTAGCCAGTAAATTCGATTTTTCTACACAGTAGCCAGCCTCTTTGGTAAGCAAGTGACTTGCTTTAAGATCTTCCTTTTTTAAAGATACTTTACTTGGATTGTACCAGAATCCATCTCGAATAGCATAATAAAGCGCTACTACTTTCTCAGTGGGGGTAAGCGCTTCCTCAGTTTTCTCTTTGGTGTATTGAATGATAGCTGGGTGGTCTGCGTCTAAAAAATAAGTAGTTTTTAGGTAAGGGCTTAATGATTTCATGGCATTGGTTTTACGATTATCTCAAAGATAATAAGTTTCTGGCATTGCCGTACTAATCGGAAAGGAAAAAGGCAGCCCCATAGTTCCAATTACTATTTTCTTGAGTAAGCTGCACCTGTTACAGTAATCTAAGATAGCATGGTCAAGAGAAAACCAACGTGAAGCCAGCTTCTCTATGAGTCGTTGTGCTTCATTAAAAAGTAAATAGGACCAACAACAGGAACAAATAGAATAATGATGAGCCAGTAGAGGACATCTTTTTCTGGATTTTGTTTTTTGTAGAGAAAAAGTTTAAAAACACTGTATAAAAATAGCCCGAGTACTATGATTGCTAACGTGAGTCGCCACATAAAATTACTTTGTTTGTTTAGTCTTATCAATACTATTTATAATCGCCCGAGAAATAATGAACGCTCTTTAGCTTGAAAACTTCTGCCAGCTAAAATAGTTATGGTTGCTGCTCAATTTTCAGGAAGGATGGGTAGCGTTACAAGTAATACACGCCCTATCAAAAAAGGGAGGCTTCTACCTCCCTTTTTTAGATAATATTGTCACAAAAACTATCAACTGATCCTGTGATTCTTTTTGTAGAATAGTACTTAACTAAATCTCAATAAGTACAGCACAGAGATAAGAGGAACCATTTAAAGTTTTATGAATTTTTGTGTAGCGCGCATACCATCATACTGTAGCTCTACAACGTACAAGCCTTGCTGTAGGCGTGATAAATTGAGTGATCCCATTTGTGTACGATCCGTAAAAGTTGTGTTAATTACTTCTCTTCCAGCAGGTGTATAAACCTTCACTACTACCGATTGACTTGGCAGCGCTTGCCAATCAATGGTAAGCTGATCTTCTGTAGGATTAGGATAAATACGCACCAACTGGCTCTCTAAAGAAGGAATACTTGTGATAGCACCGCTGGTTAAATTGATCGTGTAGCTACTATTGCCCAGTGCATCACTGTTAATAGTAAGCGTACCGTTGGTAGAAGTATTCGTAATAGCCACTGTAATAGGCTCAGAACCGCCAGGCGGAAGGCTGGTAGGTGCTTCTCCTACAAGCTGAAAGTTATCTCCAGTAACAACTATGTCTTGAATGTCAAGCGGAGCATTCCCATTATTGACTAGCGTAAAAACTACCTCTGAGGGAGTAGTGGGGAAATTATACGTATCACCATTGTTAAGTACATTGGTTACTTGATTTACCACTAGTTGTGGTGCTACTGTGTATTGCCAAGGCTCGTTCCCAGCGTCAGCGCTAGTAGCAGTGAAAAATAAAGTTTGTAGACTGGGTGCATAATAGAAATTCGCAGCAGCAGCATTAGCACTGGCGTTGATGCGATCAGACTTTACTAATTGCGTACCCGCTGTTGTGCCGTCTGTCTCCCAGAGCTCAGTACCTGTATTGTCTCTAGCGCTGAAATACAGCTTATCTTTGATAACCGTAAAGTTACTGGGGGAGCTGCTGTCTTCTCCTTCGCGAATTACTAATAATATACTGGGTGGGTTAGTACCATCATAGACGTACAGCTCTCGGCCCTCTGTTTCAGTATCGGCTTCAAAGAAAAGTTGGTCTCCCATCACGATCAAATCATCTGGATTACTATCAGGAGCACCCGTGTTGATATCAGCTACTAGGCTGGGCGGATTTACACCATCATACCTAAAGAGTTCATCACCGGCTGTCACATCTGTGGCTTTGAAGTAAAGTTGATTCTGGAAAACGGCAAACTCTCCAATGTCACTATCTCCACTGGTATTAATATTAGCCACCATTTGGGTAGTGTTTCCGTCCGTCTCCCAGAGTTCGCTACCATTCGTACCATCGTCTGCTTCAAAGTACAATTTTCCGTTCCACTCAAAGAAGCCATTAGGGTTGGCATCACCTGTGGGGTTAATGACCGTTGAGGTGAGCACTTCAGTAGCACTTAGCTGGAAGAGCTGATCGTCATCTGTGCCATTATCGGCTTCAAAATACAAAGTATTGTTGAAAACGGTCATCCCTGCAATATCATCGCTATCAGTGGGATTGATATCCACTACTTGGGTAACCATATTTCCATCATATTTATAAAGGGCAGTATTATCACCCTCAGCGGCTTCAAAGTATAAGTTGCCGTTAAACACAACAAAGTCACTTGGGTTACTATCTCCACTTCCTTCGTTGATGTCTTCTACTAAAGTAGGTGTACCACTACCACTGTAGGTATACAGCTCATCGCCATCCGTACCGTTATCGGCTTCAAAGTAGAGTTGTCCGTTATAAACGATAAGATTATTTGGAAAAGAATTGTCTGTGGGGTTAATATTAAAGCCTTGCGTACCCGCTTCCGTGCCGTCGGTCACCCAAAGTTCGTTATCTGTACCGTTGTTGGCTCTGAAGTAGACGTTTCCGTCAAACTCAGTAAACTGTGCAGCGGCACTACTACCTCCTACAAAAATATCTCTAACTAGTGTGGGTGTTTGTGCGACGAGTAAATGGCTACACAAGCCTAAGAGTAGTAATAATGAGTTGAATTTATAAATCATACTGATGAATTTTAAATATAAAATAATAATCAAATGAAAGTTAAGGTCTTCGTTCAGATTGATACAGGTAACGCCTTAGTACATTGCTCTCTCCGCCAAGAGCGGTTTCATCAAAATAAACCGCTAAGGTAATAATACCCGTTTCTTCGTTGTAAGTACCCGAGCCTTCGATAGGCAAGGGAAAGGGTGGTAACCCTGAACTAGCGGTGCGGGTGACGGTTATCGTCTGTGCAATCACTTCTACCGTACCCTGTTTAGCATCTGGTTCGTCTGGGATAAAGCGTAGCAGCGCTGGGATACGAATGTTCGCAGAGCCAGAAGAAACGTCAAAATCAGCATAAAGTCTATGAATATTGAGGGCGTTAGTACTGTTTCCTGCTTCTGGATTGAAAAGGCCGATTACATTTTCTTGGGTACTACTTTTATAAGCAAAAGGGACGTGCTCTCCTGCATTAGGACCTCTACCAGGTGGTACTGGTTCTTCATTACCAGAGGTATAGCCAAATAGCTGTGGGAA
The DNA here is from genome assembly GCA_937911505.1 of uncultured Cytophagales bacterium. Taxonomy (GTDB): domain Bacteria; phylum Bacteroidota; class Bacteroidia; order Cytophagales; family Thermonemataceae; genus CALEMF01. The sequence continues at coordinate 225,477 of CALEMF010000014.1, read as the reverse complement.
AGGGTCGTCTTTTGCCCAGATGTCCAAATTGACACTATGGCTGACTACAAAAGTAAGGGTAGTTATATCAGCGCCTTCACGAATAATACCATTAGAAGGTGTGGTAAGTGTTAAAATGATGGTTTTCCCAATTTTGCTTTCACCACTTTCTTTAGGAAGAATACTAATGGAAGCTTCATTAGTCCCAGCCTCAAAAAGTATTGTTTGGCTCGTCAGTTCATAGTCAATCCCCTCTACGGCGCTTCCACTTACTTGAAAATCAATAGCGGTTGTTTGCTCGACAGCGCGATTGGTAAATAAGGAGAGGACAGTGGCTGTATCGATACTAGCGTTTAGACTGGTTTCGGCAAAGGCAATTTGAACAGTACCTTGATACTGGGGCTCATCAGCACGGATACAAGCAACCAAACAAATGGCAAGTAAAACATAAGGAATACAACGGTAACAAAGGTTCAACATCACTCTAATATTTATTCAATGCGTAAAGTAAAAGTACTTCCTCTTTGGGAGCCTGGAAAGCCAATCCCTACCACTTCAGGCTGTAGCGTAATGAGCCTAAACGTAACGTAACTCAAAGAGGCAGTAGGCGCAGCCAATGGACGATATACAAGCGATACATCAAAATCGCCAGGTGTAAGTACCAATGTATTGTTATCAATCAGGTTGTCTGTTTCGTCTCTTATCTCAAAATGAACACCTTCCATAATCCCCTCTGAGGTAATTTGTTCATAGGTCACTGCAATAGGAACTTCCTGGGGTGGTGATGACAGCGCAATAGGGATGATTACTTCGTCTAAATTGTCTCCGCTAATGGAGAGTGTATCTAGTGCGGTACCAATTAAATCATCCTCGTAATTGAATCGAATAAAAGCATTTGCCGGGTCAAAGAGGTTGTCATCTCTTTGGTCACCTCTAGGGTCTTGACAAGCTGCGAAGAGCCACAAACTCAATAAAACATAATAATAGGAACGTAGCAATCTCATCAGTAACCGGGGTTTTGTTGTGTTTCAGGGTTGGCATCAATTTGACGCTGAGGAATAGGGAGTACAAATAGATTACTAGGGTAGTTTACCACACAGTTAGGATTACTATCAGGACAATCTACACGGGTGACACCCCTTCTTTTTCTGGTCAGGTCAAATAATAAATGACCTTCAAAGGCCAATTCGCGCCTGCGCTCTCGGAAGATTTCTTCTAACAAAGAGTTCCCCGTGAGTGTAGTATTCCCTACCAATGGGTTAGCTCTTTGCTTAATGACATCCAAGTCAGCTTGTGCTAGTTCTGTTTGTCCTAATTCTGCATAAGCCTCTGCTCTTATCAGGTATACTTCAGATAAACGTAATAATACAATAGGGTACGCTATCTCGGTTGAAAATATAAATTTCTTACTCAGAAAATCTGAACCGTTACCCGTATCGAATGCCTCAATCATGGTATTTGTACCTCTTATATCATTGCTACTGTAAAGAGATAACAAATCAGCAGAAGCTGTCCCAAAAGCTTGGTCTTGTCCTACACCGTATACTTCACCAACAGACCTAGCGGTACTGGTTGCTAAATCTAGTTCAAAGATCACCTCCTGTTTACCATTACCGCCTAGCCCACTCCAGATACTTTCGTAGTCGTCGGTAGTGGCTAACTGGTAGGCACCACTTTCAATGACTTCGCTAGCTAGCCGAGCAGCTACTTGCCAATCTTCTTTGTATAAATGTACACGCGCCAGTAAGGCCTTGGCAGCATTGCTGGAAAGCCAAATGGTTGTACTGGTAGTTCGTTGGCTGTTTTCATTAATGAGATCGATGGCTTGTGTAAGGTCGTCGATAATAAACTCATATACTTCCAAAACAGTATTTCTCGCAGGTAACTCAAATACTTCTGGGGTACTTTCCAGCAGGGCGATACCCAGATGCGAAGCATCGGCAGTAAAGTTATAAGCTTGGCTATATACTCTTAGTAAATCAAAATGTGCTAATGCCCTAAAGAAATAAGCTTCTCCCAAAAGGTTATTTCTTTCTTCAGGTGTACCATCTGGTAGGTCTGGGATAGCCGCAATGATATTATTGGCTCTATTAATCACATCATAAATATCTCCATATATCCCAAGTACTTGTGTGCTAGAAGCACCATTAGGAAAAGGTGTTGTGGTAAAATTGTACAGGCTATTGTATCTTTCTATACCAATAGAAGTTGTACTATTACCTAACTTCACATTGCCACCCGCAAATTCAGGGTAGGTAACCATCATAGAAAAATAATAGGAAGTATTGAGCAAGCCGCTGTAGGTGCCTATCATCGCGACAGAAACTACCTCGATATTCTCTAGTGCATCCTCGTTAGAAACCTCATCGAGGGGTTCTTTATCTAAAAGGTTGTCACAAGAGAAGGAGAAAACCAGTGTCCAGAGGAGTAATATTGTAGATTTCTTCATAAGCTAAAAAGTAACATTTAAACCTGTGGAATAAGTGCGGCTCTCAGGGAAGATAAAACGATACTCGGCAATACTATTTCTATTATTAGGTGCAGTAGTGCTATACAAATAGCCAGCGTTAGTAACTTGTGCATACACCTCAAAACCACCAATATTAAATTTTTTTAACCAATCTTGAGGGAGTTGATAACCGAGCCTGATATTGTCGAATTTCAGATAAGTATTGTCAAATAAGAAGCGCGTGTTATTAACAGCAGGAAAATTTCCTTCGTTTAAGCGAGGTACATCAGTAACATCGCCAGGTTGCTGCCAGCGATCCAGTTGGTTGACACTTTGGTTATTGAATTGAATTTGTCTCCCATCTGTCATACTCTCATTTGATAAAAGAATTTGCGACCCTACAGAAAAGGTAGTCAAAATGGAAAGAGAAAAACCCTTATAGCTGAGTTGATTGGTGAAACCACCAAAAAAATCAGGGCTACGAGAACCAATGACTACTCTGTTTTCGACAAGATTCGCCACACGTGCGTCGTCGGTAATGCTACCATCTGGTAAATACCAAAGTGGTTGCCCGTTGTAAGGATCAGCCCCTGCGTATCTTACCCCATAAATAGCGTTGATGTCTTGCCCTACTACAATACCGCTAGATTGGTTGGTACTGCGAGGAGGCCTTTCTAGCGCAACCCTACTAACCCGATTTCTATTAAAGGCAATGTTGAAGTTGGTTCGCCAAGTGACATTTTCGCTCTGGATATTAATGGTGTTTAAGGTAAACTCCCAACCAATATTTTCCATATTACCTGTATTGGCAGGGATAGAGGTGAAGCCCGACTCCTGAGGAACCTCTATGGTTGAAATTGCATCAAAAATTCTATTTTGGTAGTGATCGACAGTGAGTGACAGCCGACCGTTAAACAAGGCAAGGTCAATTCCTATGTCAAGCTTTCTGTTCGTTTCCCAAGACAACTGGTCATTGGGCGCTGCCGAAGGAGCGCTGCCAGGAAGCCCGCCATACTGGGCACCGCTGCTAAATCTATACAAACCACGAGCAGCATAAGTACCAATGCGTGCGTTACCTGTAGTACCATAGGTAAGCCTCAGCTTTAAAAGTGATAGAGGGCGTATAGAGGAAAGAAAACTCTCATTACTTACGATCCACGCCACGCCCGCAGAAGCAAAATTAGCATTCTGTACATCGCCGCCAAATACAGACGAGGCATCTCTCCGAAGATTAAAGGAGGCAAGATAAGTATTTTTAAAAGTGTAGTTAAACTGCCCGTAGTAAGATACAATCGCCTCTTCTTGATCTGAGGAGGCTACACCACTGTCTTCAGCGGAGACGGTTGAAAGCTGCCTTAACCCGTCAAAAGGGAAGTTAGTACCAAAAGCCCTCAGTAGGCTGGTGGTTTGTTCTTGTACTTCAAAGCCAGCTAAGGCACTTACCTGATGCTTTACTGAAAAGCTTTTGTTCCAAACAAGCTGAGAAAAAGAAATCCATTTAAGGTTGTTGCGATCAACCTGATTACCGTACCCATTTCGGCTACGCCCTGAGCCATTGTTGGCAGAGCGGAATTCGTTTTGTCTATTTTGATAGTAATCGACTCCTAGGGTAGAGCGTAACTGTAAAGAAGGCAATAATTGATAGCTCAAAGTGAGATTTCCGTTGGTAGCAAAGCCACGATGCGAAAACTCGTTCTGCTCTAAAGCGGCCACGGGGTTAGGTCTGTTCAAGAAAAAACCTTCGTTGTTAAAAGAACCATCACTATTATAAGGAGAGATATTAGGGGGATAAGTAAAAGAAGCGAAGCTTTTGAAAGATTCCTTCGTTTGAAAAGAACTTCCTACTATAAAACTGAGGTTCAGTCGATCAGTAACTTCGTGTCCTAAGGTAGCTCTGAAACTTATTCTTTGTAAGCTATTCCCTTTTGAGATAGTTTCTTGGTCAAAAAAGCCTGAAGAAAACCTAAAACGTGTTTTTTCGTTTCCTCCGCTGATACTTAAGTTAGCATTGAGGTTTGTACCTGTACGGGTTACCAAGTCGCGCCAGTCTGTGTCTACCTCGTTATCCTCAACCAAGCTGGGATTTCCCCCAGTATTAAAGAGTGTTTCACGGTATAGGGTCACATATTCATCACTGTTTAAGTACTGTATAGGATTGATGGGTGAAGCAACACCATAGTTCATGTTGAAATTGATGATACTCTTGCCTGCGACGCCTTGCTTGGTTTTGATTAAAACTACCCCATTGGCTGCGTTTGCTCCATAAATGGCGGAAGCAGAGGCGTCTTTTAAGACGGTGATCGATGCAATGTCATTTGGGTTGAGTGTTGCTAGTGGATTTAGCTTTTGTTCTACTACATCACTAAAGGGGGAGTTTGCTGTGTTGCGTTCGGTAATATCGTAGAGAGGGATACCGTCCAGTACGTATAGGGGTTGCCCAGAAGTAGCAAAGTCATTACCCGCCACAGGAACAAAAGAACCTTCTCCCCGAATGCGTACTCTTACAGGTAGACCAGGCTCACCAGTATCTATTTCAGCTTGTACGCCCGCGATCAACCCATTGAGAAGCTTGTCGAAGCTTTCTACAGGACGTTGTGTTTGTAGGTCTTCTGCGTCTACTTGTGCATAACTCCCTACCAAGTCTATTTCCTTCTTTTTGTCGCCATAGCCTGTAATAATCACCGTTTCTAACAAGCTGACGTCGGTTTCTAGCGTAATCGTCATCGAGCTGGCCTCTTCGATGGGAACTATCTTTTTCTTCATCCCAATAGAAGATACTTCTAGCTCACCTCCTTGAGCAGGAACTCGTAGCTTGAAAGCGCCCTCTTCATTTGTAATGGCATAAGTGGTAGTTCCTACCAACTGTACCACCACCCCCGGTAATGGATCGCCTTCGTCACTTTTAACCACCCCTGTGGTGAAACGATTCTCTTGCGCAAACAGCGCTTGGGTTGAAATAAAAAGAAGCAACAACAGATGCATACTTTTCAGATACAGGCAGGAATTCTTAATTTTGTACATCTGGATAAGCTAAATGTAACTTTTCAAATGAAAATAGATGAAAAGTGGCAGTAAAATTACTATTTAGAATAAATCTAAACAACTTACACGTACAATATTTTTCTAAATAAAAGTAGAATACTATCTTGAATGATAGCGTTTACCGTCTTACGCAAAGACCTTAAAGTATGAAGCAGTTCTCTATAGCAGCATCTTTTATCCTACTCCTGATAGCAATCTTTTTTAACCTTTCTTTTAAGAGTAAATCAGTAATTGATTATCAGGAGTTAAGAGAAATTTACAGTAAAACGCCTTCAGCGTGGCCAAATCCTTCTGTAGACGAGGGCATTGTGCATCAGGAACTAGGATTATTGCCCGAGCCTACTTTTCCAAAAGAAAATCCTTATTCTAAGGAAAAAGCACAATTGGGTAAGCTCTTATTCTTTGACCCACGCTTATCAAAATCTGGACAAATTGCTTGTGCTTCTTGCCACGACTCAGAGCTGGGCTGGGGAGACGGTAGGAAAGGGGCTTATGGGCATAATCGAAGAAGAGGAAAACGAAATGCCTCTACACTTTTGAATGTCGCTTTTGTAAAAGACCTTTTCTGGGATGGCAGAGCGCACTCCTTAGAACATCAGGCTTTTTTCCCTATACAGGATACTTTGGAAATGAACACCGATTTAGCAGAAATGGTCAATACCTTAAGTGGTATCAAAGGGTATAATTCCTACTTTTCTGTGGCATTCGGCGACGAAAAAGTTACCCTAGAACGTATTAGCCAAGCGTTGGCTACTTACCATCGCACTATTAAAAGTAGAGCAAGTAAGTTTGATTTATTTCTGAAAGGTCGTAAAGATATTTTAAGTGATGAGGAACTGCTAGGATTACATCTTTTTCGTACTAAGGCACGTTGTATCAATTGTCATAATGGACCGCTATTTTCTGATAACGAGTTTCATAACGATGGCTTTACCTTTTTCGGGAGACCTGAAGAGGATTTAGGCAGGTATTGGGTCACCAACGACCCTAAAGACGTAGGCGCTTTTCGTACGCCCTCTTTAAGAGATGTACAGTTTACGGGCCCTTGGATGCATACAGGCACAATGGCCGATTTGGATGAAATTATTGATATGTACAATTTAGGCATGCCACAGCCTATTCCAAAATCTGCGCAAGACAGACCGCTTCTTCCTAAAAGTTCTCCTCTTTTAAAGAAACTAGACTTAACTTCGGCAGAGAAGAAGGCATTAAAAGCTGTTTTAGGTGCTATCTCTGCGAGACCTTACCCTGTAAAGCCTCCTGAGCTACCTCAGTAGTAAGTTACTCTTTCTCTTTATGATGATTACACTGACATGAAAAATTGAATGATTATGTGGAAGAACCTCTTTTTCTATTGAATAAAAATAACAGAGCGCCTACCAACGGTACAAAAAGAATCAAAATAAGCCAGAAAAGCAGTATAGCACCACTGTGTTGGGTGTGTGTTCGTGCTAATATAATTAAACTACACAAGGTCAAAATCAATGATATAAAAATGACCGACTGCCAGATAGTAAGTACGATATAAAGGTTGAGAAGTTCCATTATTTCTTTTTTGTAAGTTGATAACTATAGGGTAGCCCTCAAGTGTACTTATTCAAGCACTACAAATACACCAAAAATTTAGTATAACACTTCTTCCTGAGTAATTAAAATAACATAGCCACTTTTTGGATAAACTAGCTTTGATAGGTAAGCGGCTCATCTGGAAGAAACCTTTTTCCCCTCTTCTAAGAGCAATATTTGATGTATTCTTAATGAAGCAAAAAGAAGTAATTTGAATTTAAAAGTATTGTCGTATACTTTATTTGTCTTTCCTATACGTATAACATAGTTCATTGCCTATAACACTATATAGCATAAAGCTACCAGCTTTTGGTTTTCAACAGTCGAAATTTGAGGTTGATAGCTAAGACAAGCTTTTGAGTGATTATCCCGTAAAGTGAACTCACGAGCTACTCTTCCTTTTTATTCGATTCAACAGAGACCTTTATGCTGGGTTGTACATAGTCTGCTGGTAAGTAATCTGTAGGGATCGTTACTTGCCCACCATCACGAACCGCTCTGTAGTGTGGAGAGAGTATTTCCACCCCTGACTCATTAAAGCCATCTTGAATATACTGATGTAACTCAGAGGTAGTCTCAGGGATGCTCTTGGCGTAGCTCGTATAAGCGTTGATTTGATAGCTGACATAAAAGTCGTCTAGGCTGGTTTGTAATACAAAAGGGGCGGGATCATCCATAATTCCCTCTGTTTTTTCGGCTGCTTGGATAAGTAAGGCGTGCACTTGTTTCCAAGGTACATCATAACCAATCGTAATGGTAGAGTGGATAATATACTTAGCGGAGGAGGTGTAATTGACCGTATGCCCCGATAAGATACTACTGTTAGGAATGGTAATTTCTTCGTTTTTAATCGTACGAATACGCGTCACAAGTAGGTTTTTCTCTACCACATCTCCTATAATATCACCAATCTTTACCCGTTGCCCAATTTTGAAAGGGCGCATGTAGGTAATGACAATCCCTGCTACTGCATTGGATACGGCTGCAGAAGAACCTAAGGAGAAAAGTACCCCGATAAAGACAGTGACCCCTTGAAAAATCTTAGAGTCAGAGCCAGGCAAATAAGGAAAAATGACCACAAACATAAAAGCATACACCAATACCCGAATAATATTATAAGTGGGCTTGGCCCAATCTGTATAAAACCCTTCTAGTTGTAGCTTCTCATTCTCTATTTCTTGAGCAATGAACTTAAGGAGTTTTACCAGATAACGCGTAGCAATGTAAATAATAACAATGGTAATGAGGTTAGGGATATAGTTGAGGATGCTCCTAAGTATTTTCTTAATGGGGTCCAATACGTAAGAAAATAAAGTATCTGCCAATCCTTGTGTCGCTGGAAAAATGCTGAAAATGATCGGTAGCGCAAAATAGAGCATTAGCAGGTGTGTGACCAAACGAAGTACTCTGAGACCATATTGCGCAATTTCTAATTGACGTTGTGGGGTGAGAGCCTCGTAGTTGTTGTAAGTAAAACCTTTGAAGAGGTTCTTTCTATTTTCGTATATTTTTTTCAGTACAAATCTATAGAAAAGGTTCGTCAAACGATATAGCAAATAAACAGCTAATAAGGCTAAAATTGTAAGGCCTACTTCAATCAAGCGCTGCTTTAAAGTTTTTTGGTCTCGCTGTGCTTTTATAGCCTGCTGAATCGTTTTTAAGTACTGTGTAGCAATTGTTTTTTTAGATTGCTTAAGCGCAGTACTATCTTCAGCAGTAACACTTACTACAAACTCTCTGGCGTAGTAAATACTTGTCGATACAGAGTCAGATACAACCTTTAAAGAATCAGTATTAAATAGATAACGATCTACCAAAGAAGCAAGCCGCTGGGTAACGGCTTTTGCTCTGGCTGGCTTGTCGAGTTCACCATAACGACCATACACGTAAAAGAGCGTATCTTTGCCAAGTAAAACGGGTACTCTGTTCGTAAATAAAGAATCTGCTACCGTACGATTGGCCCGTTGTATAGAGTCTGCTTTGGCTTGTAAAATAATCACTTGCTTTCGGATGGAGTCGGCAATAGCTTGATTAACACGCTGAATAGAGTCTTGTTGTATTAGCTGCAAAGAATCCAATTGGGTTGTTTGCTCCTGAAGCGTATCAGTTTGGGCAAAAGTAATGGTTGATAGACTGAGTGAGAGTAAAAAGAATAGAAGATATTTCATAAAAAGGTGATTAAAATGCGATGTGTATATGAAGTTGATTATTCATTTCCAGTAAGATTCGACATTTTTAGGGGTTACTTTTTGGCTACACTGATTACAGGTAGAAGATAGCGGCTTTTTATCCTCGTTTTGCGAAATAGTTTTGTTTAGCTTGGTAAGCTCTGCCGAAACCACGCCCGTAGGAACTGCTAAAATAGCATACCCTAAGATCATTAGGATAGAGGCAATAGTTTGTCCTAAGGTTGTTTCTGGGGCTATATCGCCGTAGCCAACCGTGGTAATCGTCACGATGGTCCAGTAGATGGAACGCGGAATACTCGTAAAGCCATGTTCAGCTCCCTCAATAAAATACATTAACGAGCCAATGACTGTTACAATGGTTAATACTGAAACTAAAAACACAACAATTTTAGCTTTACTGGCTTGTAAAGCTTGTATTAGAATTTTACCGCTGTTAGTATATTGGTAAAGGTTAAATACTTTAAAAACACGAATAAGCCGAAGGGTACGAATGGCCGTTAGTGTTTGTGTACCTGAAATAAAAATACCCAGATAAGTAGGGATAATAGAAAGCAAGTCTACTAATCCATAGAAGCTGAATATGTACCGAAGGGGCTTGGTAGCCGTTGCTATCCTTGTAAAGTACTCAATGGTAAATAAGATAGTAAAAAACCACTCAGCCGTTTTGATAGCAGTGGCATACTCTACCTTTATTTCTTTTACAGTAGCGATAATCGTTACGACAAAACTCGCTATAATAGCGACAAGCAGTACAACATCGAATATTTTTCCTTCCTTGGTATCGGTCTCAAAGATAATCCTGCCAATATACTTACGTAGCGCTTGTTGTCTCATAGGTACACCAACATTTAGTTTTAACAATTACAAAGAAATCACATATTCCGTAATCTTTTCTTTTGTTCAAAACAAAATCCCTTCTATTTAAGAGGATTTCATACATATACTAACCTACAGACTTGTAAGAACAATTCGAGGGATAAGCCAGTTAGGAAGCTATGTCACTTATAAATCTAAGAAAATCATGAAAGCCATCTGGAAAGATACAATAATTGCAGAAAGCGATCAAACAATAGTAGTAGAGGGAAATCACTACTTCCCAAAAGCATCTATTAAAGAAGAATACTTTGAGCCTTCTAAAACAGAAAGCGTATGTCCTTGGAAAGGAACCGCCTCTTATTACAATGTAGTGGTAGCGGAAGAAACCAATAAGGACGCCGCTTGGTACTATCCGCAGGCCAGTGATCTAGCCAAAAATATAGAAAACTATGTAGCCTTCTGGAAAGGGGTAGAGGTAAAACCCTAAAAGCACTTTTTAAATAATATTTATAAAAGCTACACGGCACTTCATAAGTTTATGGAGTGCTTTTTTGTATTTTAACAACGAAGTCACTGATACTTTTGATGTTCTAGGAAATAGAAAAGGTTAGACTCCTTCAAAGAGTAAAACTCAAGAAGTTGCTTGAAAAAGACCTAAGAGAAACCCCAATACCAAAAATATGATGATGAGTACCATACCTACTAGAAATTTAAGATAGTCCTAATATACAAATAATTTGCCTCACATCTGTATAATCGTGACATTATTCGGTACGATCGAATTTTAGCAAGGTATTTCATTTATTTATAATACAACCAACTATACTTTCTTCTATTTCTTTTATTTTTCTTACAGACTTGTCAAGCAAACGACACTTTAAATATCAATAGCGCATTAAGTTTGTATTATACACTAAATACTCAATTACATATGAATCTAAGAAAAAGTACTTTTTCAGCCATCTTGTTAGCCGTATTGACACTCATCACTGATGTATCGCTAGCACAAAGTAAAGAAGCACAGAAAAGAATTGATAATTTTAACCTGACAAAAAAGAAAGTAGCCATTGAAGGGTATGATCCTGTAGCTTACTTTACAGAAAATAAAGCCATAAAAGGCAATAAAGCCCACGCAGTCTATTACGAAGGTGTCCTCTATCTGTTTGCTAATGATAAAAATAAGACTTTGTTCAAGAAGTCACCAGCTAAGTACGAGCCGCAATATGGAGGCTGGTGTGCTTATGCCATTGCAGAAAAAAGCCAAAAAATGGAAATAGACCCTGAGACATTCCTTATTCAAGAAGGTAAGCTATATTTATTTTACAATAGATTCTTTAATAATACCCTTCCTGATTGGCAAAAAGCTCCTAAAGTAAATAAAGAAAAAGGGGATAAAAATTGGGATAAACTATACCAGAAATAATTCAGATTAATATACACACAATTAGATAAGACTATGAAAAATAACGTGAAGCGTATAGTACTCTGGGCATTGAGGCTTACAGCCGCCGCTATTATGTTACAGACTTTATATTACAAATTTTCTGCTCACCCACAGTCTGTTGAACTATTCACTACCCTACATATGGAGCCTTGGGGGCGTGTAGGAGTAGGCATCTTAGAACTCACCGCCTCTATGCTTTTATTTATTCCCTCTAAAAACTGGCTGGGGGCTTCACTAGCCATTGGGCTTATGTTAGGTGCTATATTCTTCCATCTTACTATATTAGGAACAGCAGGTAGTAATGGATTATTATTTGGATTGGCCATTATTACTTTGGTAAGTAGTAGCCTACTTTTATACCTACAGCGCAATCAAGTACCCTTTCATTTCCTCCAAAGGAAAGTAAATGTTTTTTAGGGAAGCGATTGAATTGCTTCCAAAAGTGCCTGTAAGCGGGTATAAGTATGGTCTTTGAAGCGCCAAGTAAACTTGCCTTCCTGCTGAAAGCACTTTACTACTACGGTACCCTTTTCAGTAGGGTACCCTTGTCTTTGCAAGGCTTTACGTGTCCAAGTGCTCACTTCATCAGGGCCTTCCACCTTTACAGAGGTAATTTTATAGGGCGCGGTTAGCGTAACTTGACCACTGATGAAGTCAATGCCTATGGTTCGATTACCAAAAGCACGCTCGATTTGATTATTTAAAATAAGTTCTTCTGGCATACCACTTACGATCTCGCCCGTTGGGTACATTAACCAGATAAGATCAACAGTTTGTAATATTAGTTGGAGGGCATGGGTAGAAAATAAAATCGTTTTATGGTAATCACGCCTCAAATGATTGAGTAGACGGATAAGGTCTATACTGTTGGGTAAATCTAAATGGGCAGTAGGTTCGTCTAACACGATAAGCGGCGTATCTTGTGCTAAGGCTCTCGCTAGCATTACCCGTTGACGTTCACCATCGCTTAGTTCTTGAACGAGTTTTTTGGATAGTCCCTCTGTTTGCGTGAGGTGTAGTGCTTCTTCAACGGTATGCTCATCTTCTGTAGAGAGGCGTCCTAGCCAACCAGTATACGGATAACGTCCGGTGGCTACTAGGTCTCTCACCAACATATTACCTACCATTACGCGCGCTGTACTAACCCAACTGACCTGACGGGCAAGCTCATGACTCTTCAGTTGTTTAATTTCTCTTTGTTGTATAAATACACGCCCTTCTAATGGGTGCTGTAGTCCTATTAAGGTGCGTAGCAGGGTAGACTTACCAGCACCATTAATCCCTAGTAGTGCTACTAAAGCCTGGGAAGGTAGTGTAAGTGCTAAACTATGGGCAATAGGGGTATTTGATGGATAACCAATAGATAAGTTTTCGCTATGTAAAAGAGGAGCATTCACGAAGTGGAGTACTGTGGTAAATGCTTTCTATACTTAGTAGTATGCTCAAAGGTAGGTAGATAGTTATCTAACTCTCTATGGATAATTTCTGTGTATTTTTCTTTAAGAGTAGGTATGTCTGCTAAGGTGAGCCCCTTTGTCTCTATAGGTGTATGCACAATGGCTTTCGTTTTATGCCTGATAGGAAGGAACTTCTCATCATCTTTTAGTAAAAACCAATTGTAAGGAATGGTAACAGGAATAATGGGCGTTTGGGTTTCTATGGCTACTCTGAAAGCCCCATCTTTCAAATGTGCCAATCTAGGAGGATTCTTCGTTTTAATACCACCTTCTGGAAACATAATAATGCTCTTTCCGTGCTCTACTATTTGCTTCATACGAAGCAATGCCTTGTACGCTTCGGAGGGCTTTTCTCGCTCTACAGCAATATGTAAACGACGGTACATATAGCCAAATACAGGCACTTTACCCAGTGAGGCTTTTCCTACGAAAGCGTGTTGATGATGTACTACCAGCCCCATTGTAATAATATCTATATAAGAGCTATGGTTAGCACAATAAATATAGGGGCGATCATCCGTAGGTACAAAACGACGTTCTATCTCTACAGGAATAAAGCAACAAAAAAAATAAACGCGTGCCCAAATTTTATTTAGATAGTAGATGCCCTTAGGCCAAGTATCTTTTCTATGGAACCCTATGAAGAAAGGCATAAACACAACAAGTGGTAAAAAAAACCAGAATAAACACCAGAACGTGTAGACCCTTCTTAAAAAAATCATAAAAGAATTTAATGTAAATAATTATAATAAATCTTATTTTGGTACAATTATCTCTGTTTAATTAAAGCGAAGGTCTATAAATGGCCCTGCAAATTAATTCTTTACTGTTAGTAAGTATATAAATATATGTCGAATGGTCAAAAAATATTTTTTTCATTTTTGGCAGGGGTCACTGTAGGAGCACTTACAGGTCTTGTACTAGCGCCAGAAAAGGGAGAAATCGTCCGTAGAAGAATCACTGAGAAAGCAAAAGAGGTGCAGCACGACTTAAAGGCTTCTTGGAGCACCCTCTCAACACGCACTATAGAGACCAGACATCTCTATAAATAAGTTAAAAAGAGATAGGGATCTTAACGCTGTAGCTGTGCTTGATGCAGGAGCGACTCCTTAATAAGAGAAGCAGAAACACTTTGGTCAAAAATGGCCTTTCCAATAGCATCAAGTAAGGCCATTTTGATAGTGCCTCGCTCATTTTTCTTATCTTGATACATCAATTGGGTAATGTCTGCATACGTTTGTGCATCTATCTCAAAACGCATCTGTTGTGGGTAAATCTTGGACAGGTAATCTTCTATAGCTACTAACTCTTCCTCTTTGATGAGCCCTAAACGCCAAGAAATAAAGCTTTCAGTCAGCATTCCTAATACAATGGCCTCGCCGTGCAGCAACTTTTGTGAGGTATACAAGTAGTAGCTCTCCAATGCGTGCCCTACTGTATGACCAAAGTTTAGAATTTTTCTTACTCCTTTTTCTTGAGGGTCTGCCTTTACTACTTTTTGCTTAATACTGACGGCCCTTGGTACAATCTGCTTCCAATTGAGCTGCTCAGGCTTGGTTTTAAGTAGTTCGTTCCATAAAGTCGCATCGGCAATAAGACTATGTTTAATCACCTCAGCAAAGCCCGACCAGAGTTCACGTGTAGGAAGGGTATTTAGGAATCGACTATCAATGAATACCGCCTGTGGATCTCGAAAGAGACCTATATGATTTTTAAAGCCATGGAAGTCGATACCTAGCTTACCGCCTATGCTGGCATCTACCTGAGATAGTAAAGTAGTAGGAACTTGAATAAAATCAATACCACGCTTGTAGGTAGCCGCTACAAAACCACCCATATCTCCAATAACCCCTCCTCCTAAGTTGATAAGTAACGACTTTCTATCAAATTGACTTTCTGTGAGCTCTTGCCATATATAGGTGCAAGTCTGTAAATTCTTTGATTCTTCTCCACTCGTAATATGAATCACTTTATGGGCAGGAAGTAACTTACTAATAATTGGATAGCAATCTACAGCAGTGTGTTCATCTACCAATACAGCTATTTGGCTGTAAGCCTTCTTGTCTACCCATCTTGGGAGTTGTTGTGTTATATTATCAAAAAATAGCGTGTCAGTCATAGAGGGATTAGGTTGTTTGAAAATTGCTAGTAGAGATATTCGAACTGCTTACGTAAGCAAAATACAAAGAATTTCGCTAAAAAACCTTCACTATACTGATTCTACAGGATTGTATGACAGTTGGTATAATATACAACTACAAAAGATAGTGCGCTGTTAAGGGAAATAGTAACGCTAGTCTCTATTTCTGACGAACTGAATCAGTTCTTTTTGTATGTGCCAGTCTTTAGCAAGCTTTAAGAGGGCTGTAGCTTCAATTTCACTAATATACCCTTTCGCCATGTTAGCGTTCCACACAGTCTTAAGATAGGAAAGTTTGGTCTCATTATCTAATGGCGATACAACTTCATTGAGATAAGCTCTAGAACGCTCAAAAGCTGTATAGTAATCTTCAGAAACAAAATTATTAGCCCACTCTAACTCCTCATAAGCATCCAGCTCCTTGGCTGTTTGCTCTAACATTGATTTCTCATCTTCATCCAAACCATGGTAATGAAAAATAACAGATTTGAGTAATAGCAAGGCTTTTTTTTGTTCACTAGTCATCTTTGCTGACTTTTCTAGATGTTTCACAAATATAATATAAATTAACTTTTTGTAAATGTTTTTCAATGAAAACATACGACTTATGATAAGAATCCTACACGAGACGATACAAGACAGGACGGCTCGGAGAGGCATCTGTTTGTATGTTAGCCACTTGTAAGTTGAGTAAATACAAACCATCTATAACTGTATCTGGTACGTAAATCAACTCTGTGATCGTAGCCTCTTCTCTTGTAGCAATAGGGTATTGCCAAAAAGCTTTATGAAAAGCCAAGGCGCCTCCATCTACTTCTTTATCTACAGAAGGGAGGTCTACCAAAAGATGTACCACATGGCGATCTACTAACCAGTTGGCAATCGAAGCGGCTAAGTAAGGAGGATTACTACCACTATATTGACGTTGTAGTTTTTCTGTTGGATTAGGTAAAGTACGTATAACCACAGCTTCTACAGTTTCTTCTGGCATCTGCTCTAAGAAATGCTCAAGAGTGATCAGCCCATCATTCCCCTGTAGTGTAGGAGTTACGGTAATGAGTACAGCTAAAAACCAAAAGTTTTTCAAGCAACGATCAATTGTTGCTTCAGGATGCGCCGCGATGTGTCCATAGCATTCGGTGTGTGTGCCATTTCCGTGAGGTGTAAAAGCGATCTTACGATAATTGCAACTACCACCTGCTTGTACGCTTCCAATAAAGCCATCCATTTTAATGGTCTCAAAAGAGGGAGGCGTTGCGTAATAACAGTTAGGGTTTTGCTTGCCCGACTGTAAGGGTATAGAAATGTCCAACGGTGTAGAAAGATCAACTTTGTAAGATTGCTCTCCACGGTCAAATTGTACAATTTTTTGCATAAATCTTCTTTAATAAAAATCTCATACTAGAAATAAATCTGCTATAACAGTATCTGCAAGTAATTTCCCTTTTTGTGTAAGTTTTAGCGTGGTAGGTTCTACAGAGAGTAAGCCTGCTTTCGTATACTTTTCTATATATTTTCGTTGTACTTGTAGAAAGTCAGTACCGCTTAAGTATTGTAACTTCTGTAGGTCACTGCCCCAAATAGTACGTAAACTTGTAAGCAAGTACTCATTCGTATGGTCTTTTGCGTTTAATTGCTCTACCTCAGCAGGAATTTCTCCCATATTGATGGCTTTCAAATATTTATGGTTATGGGCAACATTGAACTGTCGTGATCTTAAGTTGTAAGAGTGAGCAGAGGGTCCTATCCCGAGGTACTCTCCTTTTGCCCAATAGTTACTGTTATGAACAGCATAAGCATTAGGTTGACAAAAGTTTGAGATTTCATATTGGATAAAACCAGACCGATCAGCAGCTTCCAGTAACAAGGTCCACTGTTCATTGGCAAAATCATCTTCGACGGCGCGTATTTTCCCTTGCATTTGCCATCGTCCAAAAACAGTGTCAGGTTCTATGGTGAGGCAATAGGCAGAGAGATGAGTAATCGGTAGGGTAAAAGCTTTTTGTAGGTCTTTTTCCCAGATGGAATGATCAACAGAAGGAATACCATAAATAAGATCTATGCTAATATTGCTAATCCCTATGTCTCGTGCTCTTTCTACACAAATTATAGCTTCGCTACTAGTGTGAACTCTGTTAAGATAATTCAGATGACCGTCGTGAAAGCTTTGAATACCAATACTCAAACGATTAATAGGGAGCTTTTGAATGGTTTCTAATTGTTGATCAGTTAAATCGTCTGGATTTGCTTCTAATGTGACTTCTGTTTGTTCATCGAAATGGTAGTACTGCGAAATGGTTTCAAAAAGCTGAGATAACTCATACTCACTTAATAATGAGGGAGTACCTCCACCTAAATAAATAGACCGTAATTGCTTTTGAGTAAGGTAATCTTTTTGTAGCTTCAGTTCCTTACAAAGCGCCTCTATAAGGGTTGCTTTGTGATCCAAACGCGTACTGAAATGGAAGTCGCAATAGTAGCAGGCCTGTCTGCAAAAAGGAATATGAATGTAAAGACTTGCCATAGTATATTTCTTTTTACGCTTCTTATAATAAGTGTAAAACTAGCTACCCCCTCGTTGGCACAGCAGTATCAACTTACTGTACAAGTTGCTCAACCAGATAAGAAGGTGTTGAATCGTTACCAGCTTCCTCGTACTTATGCAGATTCTACCCAAGTATATAACACTCTATCTCAACTACAACAATCTTTACAAGAAGACGGTTACTGGGAAGCAAAAATTACGCAAATTATAGATACTAATAGCATAGTGAAGGCCAATTTAGTGGTTGGTCAGCCATTTTACTGGAAAACATTACGCACAGCCTCCTTACCACCAGCCATTACAAAGGCCGTTCACTACAAGCCACAGACCTTTAAAGAAAAGCAATTTGACTATGCAGTGATCAGTCAACTACAAGAAGATATACTTTCCTATGCCGAAGATAACGGCTATCCTTTTGCTACCATTCAATTAGATTCATTGGTGGTAGAAGATCATTCTATCGAAGCAGCACTTACTTATCAACCTGGCTTGGCTTTTAGTTTCGACTCGTTACAGATCGAAGGGTCAATGAAGCTGAAAAAGAAATTTTTGTATAAATACTTGGGTGTAAAGAAAGGCGATTTATATAGTCAAAAAAAAGTGGAAGAAGTAGATGCTTTGTTAAAACGATTCCCTTTCGTAAACCTCAAGAAACCTTCTACTACTTCTTTCAAATCGCCTCGTGCTTATGTGAGTGTCTTCGCCGATCAACGCCGCGCCAATCAAATAGACGGTATTATTGGTCTGCTACCTAACGAACTATCACCGGGTAGCGTTTTGCTCACGGGTCAGTTTGATTTAAAACTGCGTAATTTATTTCAACGTGCCATTAGTTTTGAAGGTGCTTATCAACGTTTAACCCCTACTTCTGAACTACTTGATATTCGTTATTACCATCCTGCCCTGCTAGGAGCTAATATTGATGTACAAGGTGACTTCAATCTATTGAGAGAAGATACTACCTTTCTCAACATTGAGCGCAAGCTTACCTTTTTATATAACCTAGGGGCTAATAAAAAAATAAGTGTTTTTGTAAGCAGAAAAACCTCACAGTTAGGTTTTTCTCCACCTGCTGATGTCAATACCCTACCTGATGCTGCGGAGATTAACTTCACTGGATATGGACTAGGGTACGAGTGGCAAACGCTTGATAATTATTACTATCCGAGAAATGGATGGCACTGGATAAGCCAAGGCCTATTTGGTAATAAAGAGATTATTAGAAATCCTGCCCTACAAAGTGAGCTTTACGAAGGGATAGAAGAAGTGAGCTTACAAATTGAACTGAGCGCTGTGTTGGCCTACTATAGACAGATATCCAAAAGACAAATACTGGTAGGACGTATAAGGGGTAGCTACCTTAATAATGCTAACTTATTTACAAATGACTTGTTCCGACTAGGAGGTCTACAAAGTCTACGAGGATTCAATCAAAATTTTTTCTTTGCCTCTGCTTACGGCGTAGGTACTTTAGAGTATCGCTTCTTGTTAGATGATACTTCTTACTTATTACTCTTCTATGATCAAGCCTACTTAGAAAGAAACACCTTACAAGAGCGCTTCTCAGATACGCCTCTTGGCATAGGAGCAGGTATTAGCTTTACCACGTCGGCTGGTATCTTTAACCTTATTTATGCGGTAGGCAGAGATCGTACACAACCGTTGGATTTCAACAGGTCGAAGGTTCATTTTGGTTTTATAAGTAGATTTTAGATTTTTGCGTAAATATTTTATTATGAGGTTTGTTATGCTACTTCTCCTAGTGATGAGCTGCTGCAGTTATCTTCCAGCACAGCATTCGTCTGGGAAGGCTTTCAGGATGATTCAAGACTTAAGCTATGACTGGCAAGTATACGATAATCGTTATAATGCTTATGTGCCTTTTGTCGCAACCGAACATCAAGAGAGCAATCAAGTGAGTTTGTGGGTCTCTCTTCATAAGTTTCGATCTTATCATTTGTACTTTCAGCATACTACACCTTTGTACATATTTATCAATCAGAAGTTGGTACACAAATCAACTAAGGCGGGCTGGCACAGTTTATCTGTAGATAGCTTATGGAAACAATACAAAAAAGCTATCTTTATCACTTTTTATGCACCAGAAGAGCTTACCTTATCAAATACCAGTATTGGTACAAAAGAGCAATATGTACCTACTATACAACCTGTTGTTCAGAAGAAGCCTACTATCGTAATCGAAAAACGTACAAAATCATTTACGCACAACTTTGCTGTTATACTATTTTGGGTTTTCCTGGCCAACACTACCCTACTCTGGAATACCTTTCCAGGTACTTTTTATAGGTTTCTTCACTTTCGTGGTATGCTGAGTTTTGGTAAATTTGAAGAAAACCCTTTTGCTAACAAATCAATTGGAACTACCAATGTACTTTTTCTATTAAGTTATGCGCTTACTACCGCTATCGTATTGTGGCTTATCTTAAATTACTACAGGCCCATTGACCTACTCGGCTTCGGTAATTTACAAGGAAGCTGGCAAATGTTTGGCTTACAGGTAGTGGTGGCTTTTGGCTTTGTTTTGCTCAACCTGCTGATAAAATACTTAACTGTCTATGCACTAGGTCATTTATTTAACCTCAGAAAAGCTTATGACTTTCACTTCTATGAATACATTCGCATTTCTTGGTGGATTTACGGCAGCTTGCTTCCTGTCTTAGCTTACTTTGTTTTGGCTAAGCCTTATTTGGTGGAAAATATGACCAATGGACTCCTATACGCAATTACTCTGCTATATTTCTTACGAGTAGGCTATATCAGCTTACACTTAAATAAGGTAGGAGAGTTTAGAAATATATATTTATTTTCTTATCTTTGTGCCTCAGAATTTATTCCTCTTGTTTTTTATTTAAAAGTGATCATTTTAAGTTAATTAAAAGATACATAGAACGGATGAAAGAAGCTCAATTCAAGGATGTACAAGACAGAATGAAAAAAGTAGCGAGTATTCTCGTATCACAACCAGAGCCGAAAAACACTAATTCTCCTTATTACACTTTGGCAGATAAATACGCGCTGAAAGTAGACTTCAGATCGTTTATACACGTTGAGCCAGTTCCCTCAAAAGAATTTAGAAAACAAAAGGTAGATATTGCCGAACACAGTGCTGTTATTTTCACTAGTCGTAATGCTGTTGATAACTTTTTTAATATTTGTAAAGAATTAAAAGTAGAAGTATCACCAGATATGAAATACTTCTGTATTTCAGAGCAAACGGCCAACTATTTACAAAAGTACATCGTAGTTAGGAAAAGAAAGTTATTTACAGGTGTTAAAACAGCACTAGACTTAGTACCCTTGCTAAAGAAGCATCAAGAAGAAAAATTTTTATACCCTTGCTCTAACATCCGTAAAGACGATATTCCTGACTATCTAAAAGAAAACGGCTACGACTTTAATGAAGCTGTATTGTACCGAACTGTAGCCAGTGATCTCTCAGATTTAGCAGATATTAAGTACGATATTATCGCTTTCTTTAGCCCTTCTGGGATTAACTCCCTTTATACCAATTTCCCTGACTTTGAGCAGGGTGCTACCAGAATTGCTGCTTTTGGTCCTACTACAGCAAAGGCTGTTCACGATGCAGGACTCATTTTAGACATTGAGGCGCCATTGCCTAATGCTCCGTCCATGACGGGAGCCATAGAAACGTACATCAAATTAGCCAACAAGCTGAGCTAGGTGTACAAATAAGTAACTACAACAACTTGCAAATCTTCTTATTAAATTAAAACCTTCCTACAAAGATATACGTAGGTCATATATGACAGACGCTTTAAGTTCAGATAGTTAAAAAAAGTAAAGTGAATTTGGTTTATTAGTAAAAGATATTATATTTTTGAATTCACTAGATGATAGAACATGAGACTTAAAATATGCACACTCTTCTTTAGTGTCTGCTTCACGCTTTCTGCTTGGGCACAACAGGAAGCCCAGTTTAGTCAATATATGTTTAATAATATATACTTGAATCCTGCTTTTGCAGGCTTGGAAGTGCAGCCTACTTTCGCACTATTTTACAGGGCACAGTGGGCGGGTTATAATGCTTCTTTCGATGATGGTGGAGCGCCAGTAACACAGGTGTTTAGTTTTAATGCACCGCTTACTTTCGCAAATAGTGGCGTTGCTTTTCACGTAGTGAACGATAGGTTAGGACCTGTCAATAATCTAGAAGCCCAGGTTTCGTACGCTTATCATTTGGCAGTTGATGGAGGGAGAGCAAAGCTATCACTTGGAGTGCGTGGAGGAATATTCTCACAGACCTTAGATTATGATCTTTACAGATTCATAGATGAGAACGACCCACTTCTTATAGATGCTACCGGAAGAGACAATCAAGTGAGGCCAGATATCGCAGCAGGTGTATTTTATTCAGCACCTAAGTTTTATATAGGTGCAAGTGCCACACGTCTCTTAGAGGCAGAGTTTAGTTTTGCAGATAATATTAGTAACCCACTAGAAAGAACAATGTACGTGACTGGGGGATATATTTGGGAAGTAGCACCAGACTGGACAGTTACACCATCTGTGCTCGTAAAGTCTGACTTTAACAGTTACAGTTTCGACTTGTCGGCGATTGCTACCTACAGAGAAAAGTTTTGGGGAGGTTTGTCTTACAGAGATGGAGATGCTGCCATCGTGTTATTGGGGATGAATGTAATGGAAGACAAACAAGGAGAGGTAAGATTGAGAGCAGGGTATAGCTTCGACTATACTGTATCAGGTGTACAGGGGAAATCACCTACTTCTCATGAACTCTTCATTACTTATGCGTTACCTAGACCAAAAGTAGGTAACCGCGTTCAACAAGGAACGCCAAGATATAATCATTAGTAAGTTTAAATGTGAAGATAATTTGCTAATTTTAATATAAATGTTTTCTTTGAGAAAAGAATAGCATGATGTTTGTTAATAACTCAAAATAGATATTTTCAACTAAATATTACAAATCAAAATAGGTGTTATGAATAAAATGGGTTATCGTTATAGCTTCATTCTTTTAATGTTAGCTACAGTAATGCAGAGCTGTGGGTTATTTGGTAAGGGAGGTAAGAACGACCAAGACCTGAACGCTAGAATCAAAAACTCAAACGGGGAGATATACCGTTTTGATGAGGTGAGGCCAGGCTGGGATCAATATGTACCCCAGAGTATGGTTGTGATTCCCTCTGGAACTTTCCACATGGGGCAAGCTGATGAAGATGTAGCGGCTACACAAATCAACTTTAATAAGCAAATAACCATTAGTGCTTTTTATATTGACGAGACAGAAGTGACTAACAATCAATATAGGTTGTTTACAGATGTGATGCTTGCGTATGCCTCAGGAAGACAATCTGCGGTAACGCTAGATCCAGATTATGAAGAGACTGTTATGAAAATCATTTTTCCTAATGGGCAACCAGATTCTCTTGAAATAATGCAGAAAGTGTATCCTGATACACTAAGATGGAGAAATGAGTATGCACACCATATGGGTGACCCTATGATGGAATATTATTTTGCACACCCTGCGTTCGATGATTATCCTGTGGTGGGTATCAAATGGACTGCTGCCCAATTCTTCTGCCAATGGAGAACATATCATTTAAATAGATACAGAGAAATAGAGAAAGGCTTAGCTGCCTCTCCTAGATTTAGACTTCCTACAGAAGCTGAATGGGAGTATGCCGCAAGAGGTGGCCGCGATTTGGCCAAGTATCCTTGGGGAAATCCTTACGTGAGGAATACATTAGGCTGTATGCTGGCGAATTTCAAGCCTGGTCGTGGAAATTATTACGACGATGGTTTTGCTTACACAGCACCAGTTGCTTCTTACTTCGCTAATGACTGGGGTGTATATGATATGGCTGGTAATGTGGCTGAGTGGTGCCAGGATGCTTATTATGAAGCGGCTGTTCCGATTGTATGGGATTTGAATCCTGTGTTTGATCCACAGGAAAAAGGAGCCAACCCTAATGGAATGGGCTACAGCGATTACGAAAACTATCCTAGAAGAGTAGTAAGAGGCGGATCTTGGAAAGATATTGCTTATTATCTACAAACTGGAACACGTACCTATCAGCATTTTGACTCTACTTCTGCCTCTCTTGGTTTCCGTTGTGCGATGACTTACCTAGGCCGTTCTTCAGGAGCTGAGTTTGGTGATACGAGAAGATAAAAAAACATACATTTCTTTTGAAATCTCGTGCAATATTTCAAAATTAAAAATCAATAAACTAAAACTTTTACTAAAATGGCTCAGAAAAAATTAAGCGCAAGAGAAAAATTCTATATTTATGTAGTTCCTAAGGTAGTGGGTATTGGTGCGTCTATTGTAATTATTGGTGCGTTATTTAAATTGATGCACTGGCCAGGCGCATCTTATGCACTTATCGCGGGTCTAGGAACAGAAGCATTCATCTTCTTTATGTATGCTTTCGCTCCTGTAGAGGTCCCTCAAACAGAACCTGATTGGTCTAAAATTTCTCAGGGACTGAGTACAGGTGTTAATAAAGACGAGAAACTAGCCGCTAAGTTAGCTGCTATTGAAGCTTCTATCGCTAACAACATCTCTGAAGATAATGTGAAAAGCTTCGGTACAGGAATGAAGCAATTAGCTAGCAGTGTAAATAATATGAAAGACTTAGCAGAAGCTTCTGTAGCAACTTCTACTTATGCTAAAAACGTAAGTTTGGCAGCCAACTCATTAGTGGAAATGAACAAGTCTTACTCTTCTACAATGAGTGCTATGTCTGCTATGGCAGATGCTTCTAAAGATGCAAAGGCCTACCATACACAAGTGCAGAACTTAACGAAGACGTTAAGCTCTTTGAATGCAGCTTACGAAATGGAGCTACAAGACAGCAAGAAGTATATCACTGCATTGAATAAATACTACGGTGGTCTTTCTACCGCTATGGAGAATGTAGTAAATGCTTCTAAGGATGCTGAGCAGTTTAAAGCACAGTTAGCTGGTTTGACAACTAACATTACTGCACTCAACAAGGTATATGGTGCGATGCTTACTGCTATGAAAGGTGCACAGTCTTAAACTAGATTATTGAATAAAAATATTATAGAAAAAAACTCTTTAAACTTTAAAATAACTTAGAATATGGCTGGAAGTCCTAAAGAAACGCCAAGGCAGCAGATGATCAATATGATGTATATCGTATTGACCGCTATGCTTGCCTTGCAGGTTAGCTCATCCATTATAGATAAGTTCATATATCTGAATAACTCTTTAGAAAGATCACAAAGAGCTTCTAAGACTACTAACGATTCAACTTTAGTAGCATTAAAGAGAGATGTAGATGAGCTAGGTACTGCAGACAGTACAGGAAAAGCAAATAAAGCACTACAAGCTGGAATGGAAGCCCTCAAAAAAGCCAGAGAAGTAAAAGAAGACTCTCGTGCGCTTGTAGAAGGTATAGAGAAAATCAAAACTGAATTGATTACAAAAGCGGGTGGGGGAAGAGACCCTAAGACCGGAAAAATCAAAAATGCTAGAGAAGAAACAAAAGTAGAGACCATGATGGTGGGAGCTGAGGGTTCAGAGAGTGGCATTGGTTACAAACTGGAGGACGACCTCAATGAGTATGTAGCAATGATTAACCAGAAAGTTGGAATGTCTTTAGATAAGATTGCTAAAGACAATTCTGATAACCCTGATCCTATGCAGCGTGGGAAAAATTTCGCACAAGCCAGTTTTGCACAGACTCCTGTGGCCGCCGCTTTAGCAGTACTTACCTACTGCCAGAGTGAGGTATTACGCTACGAAGCAGAGGCATTGAAGGAACTTGGCGCACAAGCACAAGGAAAAGTAATTAAGTTTGATAAAATTCAAGCTACCTATACAGCGGAGTCCAACATCGTAGCTAATGGGCAAAGTTACGAAGCGAAAATGTTTCTCTTTGCGAGCGCTTCCAAGTTAAAAACTAATATGACTGTTAATGGAAAGGCCATTAAACAAGTTGATGGAGTTGGAACTATTAAAATACCTGCTACAGGTGGTTCTAACGCTGGAACGAAAAAAAGTTGGAAAGGAAAAATTAGCCTACCAGAAAAAGATGAAACCTTCGAAGTGGAGGGCGAGTATACAGTAATTGCTCCTACCATGGTAATTCAATCTGCAGCGGTACAAGCGCTTTATGAAGGATGTGGTAACGAGTTGAAAATACTTGTACCTGCTTTGGGGTCTTCTTATAAGCCTTCTTTTGGTGGTTCTGGTGCACAGTTCTTACCAGGCTCACAAGTAGGAGATGTAACCGTAGTGCCGGCTATGGGTGCTAATTCGGTGACTATTAGTGTGAGTAGTGGCGGACAGCCGATTGGTACAGAGAAGATTAGAGTAAGATCTGTTCCTCCTGCTACCGCTGTCATTGCTGGTTTTACGGAAGAAGAGATGCAGACAGGTAAGAGAGGATGGAAACCTAGACAAGTAACGATTCAACTGAAGCCTGATCCAGATTTTGCTTCCTTCTTGCCTAAAGAAGCTAACTACCGTGTAAATCAGTGGTCTGCTTCCTTGGTAAGAGGAGGACGTAAAGCTATACAAGAAAATGCTGTCGGGCCTACTGCCAACTTACGGCAGATTGGTGCAAGTTCTAACAGAGGAGATATATTAAGTATTCAAATCAAAAATGCCCAAAGAAGTAACTTTAGAGGGCAACTCCTGCCTGCTAAAGTAGCCAATAGAATCATTAATTTGCCTATTAACTAAGGCATTGTATTTGATGTAAGAGCAATAGCTTCATAGTGAGGCTATTGCTCTTCATTTAAAAATAGTAAGAATAAACAAGGTGTGATATGAAAAAAGTATTGTTATTTTGTGTAATCGTGTTTGCTTTCTCGTCAAACCTTCTTGCACAAAGGGGTTATAATCCTAATTCTGTTTATCCTATTCTAGAGGATGATATTATGTATAGGAAAACAATCTGGCGATTGATAAATCTCAATGAACCACAAAACAAGCCTTTCAAAGCAAGAAGTGATGAAGAGAATGTGCTCTCCAACATTTTATTAGATGGGCTTAAGAGTCAAAAGCTTACGCCTTATCAAACAAACTTTTTGACAGAAGATCAAGCATTTGTGAGGGACTTGAAAATGACGTATGAAGACTTTGCTATTGCAGCCAATGCAACGCCTGATGCATTAGATCCAGATACAGCAAATATGTTTTTTGGAAGTGACATTGAGTTGATAGAGATGAGAGAGGATGTAATCTTTGATAAGAAGAGATCGAGAATGTATTTTGATATTCAGTCACTCACCCTTATTGTTCCTAATATCGACGCAGGTGGTATTCAAGACAGACGTATTGCGCAAATGAAATTTAAAGAAGTACATGAATACCTAAGTGAAGTGTATGATTCTTCCAACGAGAACAGAGCCTACTGGTACAACAAAAATAATAATAGAAGGAAAATGAGTTACGCAGATGCCTTTGATCTACGACTGTTTTCTTCTAGAATCATAAAGGTATCCAACCCAGACGGTGATTACCTTAACGTTCAATATCCGAACATTACAGAAGAGCTAGCTAAGTCACAGGAAATTGAGTATGAGCTAATGGAATTTGAGCATAACCTGTGGGAATTCTAATAAAAGCTATTTTTGAAAATATCTATATGAGAAGAGCGCTGATCAATCAGCGCTCTTCTTGCTTTAAGAAAGACTTTAGCAAGTCACCCTTTGCCTTACCAACTAGTTGATAGAGGGTACTGGTATCTGCCTCTTTAATAGCTTTGATCGTTTTAAAATGCTTTAAGAGTTTTTCAATAGTCTTTTCTCCAATACCTTCTACCTCATGAAGTAAAGTTTGTATACTGTTTTTACTTCTTACATTCCTATGGAAAGTAATAGCAAAGCGGTGTGCTTCATCTCGAAGACGTTGTATCAATTTTAAACCTTCTGATTTCTTGCTTAAATGGAGTGGCACAGAATCTTCAGGGAAGTAAATTTCCTCAAGTTTCTTAGCAATGCCAACGATTGCAATTCTTCCATATATGGTAAGGTCTTTTAAGGCATTACAAGCAGCACTTAATTGACCTTTTCCCCCATCGATAATGATTAACTGTGGAAGTGGCTGTGCTTCTTCCAAGAGACGTCTATAACGACGTGTAACGATTTCATACATAGAGGCAAAGTCGTTTGCACCTACAACAGTTTTAATATGAAAATGACGATAGTCTTTCTTAGAAGGCCTGCCGTTCTTAAAACAAACCATCGCTGCTACAGGGTATGTACCCTGTATATTAGAGTTATCAAAGCATTCAATATGCATTGGTAGCTCTTTAAGTCTTAATTCTTTTTTGAGCGTTTGCACAGCAAACGAGTGCTTTTCGTTGCTCTTTTGGGCTTCTTTTTTCTTCAGTTTTTCCTTTTTTGCAAAGAGAGCATTCTTAAGAGAGAGATCAATTAACTTTTTCTTATCACCAATTTTAGGTTGTAAAAATTGGTAGTTGTCTGACGAAAGAGAGATAGAAATATTTGAAATAACGTCAGATGAAGCAATCTTGTACTTTTCAATAAAACGAAAGAGCGCTAAAAGAACAATATCTTCTTCTGGTTCTTCTAGCTTTTTTTCTACCTCGAAAGTATCAGCTAGGGTAACTGCTCCTTCACTAACGTATAAAATGTTGATAAAGGCTTGTGTGTCGTCGCTTGTAATGGTAATGACAATGAGGTTAGAAATACTTGTGTTCACCACTAGGGCTTTTTCTCGGAAGATATTCAGTTTTTCGAGCTTATCCTTATAAGCCTGTGCTTTTTCAAAGGCCAATTGTTCAGCATAAGCTTGCATCTTTGTTTTGAATAAGTCTGCGATCTCTCTGGTTCTACCCTTAAGAATTTTCTCTATTTCCTGAATGTCTTTAAGGTAATCTTCTTCAGATTGAAGGCCTTCGCAACCACCTTTACAATTGTTAATATGATACTCTAAACACACCTTAAACTTCCCAGCTTTGATATTCTCTTCGGAAAGATGGTAATGACAAGTACGTACCTTGTATAAAGCTTTGAAAAGCTCAAGTAATTCATTCATAGCCTTGACGCTCGAATACGGACCGTATACTTTACCATCTTTCTTGGTAGGGCGTCTTTTTACGATTACTCTTGGAAAGGGTTCACGCGTGATACAAATAAAAGGATAAGTTTTATCGTCCTTTAGGAGAATATTGTACTTAGGTTGGTGTTCTTTAATGAGTGAGTTCTCTAGAAGAAGTGCATCCAACTCTGAGTTGACAATGACAAAGTCGATATGATGTATCTGTGAGACAAGACGTAACGTCTTTCTTGAATGTTGCTTTGAATCAGTGAAGTAGGAGCTTACACGATTACGCAGTTGTTTTGCCTTTCCAACGTAAATAATCTGGTGGTCTTTATTCAGAAACTTATAGATACCAGGTGCAGTAGGAAGGTCGCTAATAATTTTTTTTAGCCGTTGAATACGTTCGCTAGAAGACATAAGACCAAAAATTGATTAAAAAAACTCCCCGTTAGCAGGGAGTTTTATAATAATATAATCTGTTATATCTGTTATTTGTTATCTTTTTCCTCTTCGTAACGGGATATCTTGGGCCTTTCGTCTTGTATTTTACTACAATCTAACTCCACCTTTAAACGTTCAGGTCTTTCAAAAGCACGTTTTTTATGCACTGCCTCGGGGTCAGCGTAGAGTCTTTTGAAGAATCTTCCCCAAGCAGGTAAGGCGAGCATAGCGCCTTGTCCATCGTAAATACTCAAAAAACGTATGTGCATATCGTCGCCTCCTACCCATACACCAGCTACTAAGTCTTGCGTAACACCTACAAACCAAGCATCAGCATGGTTTTGTGTGGTACCTGTTTTAGCACCAATATCATTTCTAATAGTGATACCGCCGTAGCCACTTAAGGAAGTAGAAGTACCGCCTGCTTCTAAAGCTGCTTTAAGCATATGTAGCATTTGGTAGGCAGTTTCTTCACTCATAGCTTGCCGCACCTCAGGTGAAAACTCTTCGAGTACTTTTCCGTTCTTATCGACAATTTTAGTGATGAACCAAGGCTTAGTATAATAGCCTCGATTGGCAAATACAGAATAGGCACCAAGTAGTTCGTATAATGTGATAGCACTAGAACCTAGACAAATAGAAGCTACACGTGGTAAAGGTGTCTCTATACCTAAATTCTTAGCGTATTTGATAACAACGTCAGGACCTAGCTCTTTCATGAGACCTGCTGCAATAGAGTTGACAGATTGACCTAAAGCACGTCTCAATGTAAGTGAAGCGCCTGTGAAGCCTCCATAACTGTTTCTAGGTATCCAGTCAGCAAATACCACGGGTCGGTCGACCATTTCGTAACAAGGTGTGTAACCCATATCAAGTGCGGTAGCATATACAATCGGTTTGAAAGTTGAGCCAGGCTGCCTTCTTCCTTGCTTTACATGATCGTACTGAAAATACTTATAGTTGATACCACCTACCCAAGCTTTAATTTGACCTGTTTTGGGTTCCATAGCCATAAAGCCTGTTTGTAGGAAATGTTTGAAGTAGCGGATAGAATCCAGTGGACTCATAACGGTATCTTTCTCGTGAGAGGGTGCATTCCAGTCAAAAACAGACATGGCACGTGGTTTACTCAGCTCTCTAAAGATTGCCTTTTCATCATCGCCATACTTTTCCTTCAATACCCTATAGTGCTCTGTTTTTCGTGCTTCTCGTTGGATGTAGTTTTTTACTTCCCGTCCATATTCATCTACCCAAGGGTTTTTACCTTTCCACCTTGTATAAAAAAGCTTCTGCTTCTCTTTCATATGCTCTTCTATGGCTGCTTCTGCATGAGCCTGTACACGAGAATCAATGGTTGTATAAATTTGTAGCCCGCCTGTATAAATGTAGTCAGCGGGATAGCCCTTTTCTTTGGCCCAATTGATCAAAAACTTCCTAGCCTCATTTCTAAAGTAAGGAGCAATACCCGTAGTATTAGTTTCTGGATGATAATCGAGTGTGATAGGAGTGCGCTTGTGATGTTCGAATTGGTTTTCGGTGAGAAAATCATATTTTTTCATCTGTGCAAGCACCATATTTCTTCTTTGAATAGAGCGCTCAGGGTTGAGTTTAGGACTATAACGGGTAGGTGCCTTTAAAAGACCTACAAGCGTAGCAGCTTCCACAATGTTCAGATCACTAGCATCTTTGTTAAAGTAAGTACGACCTGCTGCTTGGATACCGAAACTGTTACTTCCAAACTCACATTCATTAAGGTACATCGTAATGATCTCTTTTTTTGTGTAGCTTTTTTCAAGGCGAATAGCGAGCATCCATTCTTTCATCTTTACGATGACCGTACCAACAATGGGTAAGTCGGATAAAGCACCTTTATTCATCTGCCTCGTATTTAAGAGGTTTTTAGCAAGCTGCTGGGTGAGCGTACTACCACCACCTGCATTACGTTGTCTCAAAAGTCCTGTTTTAATAATCACACGCCATACACCTCTAAAGTCGATACCAGAATGATTTTCAAAACGGATATCTTCAGTAGCGAGTAAAGCATTGATAACATAAGGAGAAATCTCCTCATACTCTACAGGAGAGCGATTGACAAGATAATACTTTCCCATCAGCTTGCCATCAGTAGTATAAATGGAAGAGGAGAGCTCACTCTTAGGGTTTTCTAAAGCTTCTAGATTAGGCATATCACCGAACCATCCCATAAAATTGACCCCAATTCCCCAGATAAATAGGAATACTAAGAGGATGCCTACAACAAAGGTCATCCAAAGCACTTTAATAATTTGGTAAAACTTTCCTTTTTCAATTTTTAACATCTCTATAATGTTTTAAGGATTTGGAACATTATTCAAATCTTTGATAATCTTTTTAGCCGTAGCAGTAAGCTCACTTTCAGGGTACTGTGTACTGAAAGCTTCTAATCGCTTTTTATACGAAGCTATATCACCTTCTCTTCCCAAGCAAAGGATAGAGAGGAAATCTATTTTATCTTTAATCGTATTATTAGGATATTTTTGTCGAACCTCTTCAAGTTTTTTCTGTGCAAGTGCATACTTTTTCCGCTCATAGTAAGTATAGGCTTTGCTGTAGAGTTCACGTGCCTCTTGGTCTTTTGCTTTGTTCTCTTCAAGAAAATTAGGGTTCTTAATTAATTGCGTATAGGTAGAATTTGGATACTTAGAAAATACCAATTGCTTATACTTCTCTACCTTAGTTTGATTATTAACTTCTTTACTGGCGAGATAAAGTAGGTATAAGACCTCTGGTTCGTATTGAGTTTGAGGAAAACGCGTCAGAAGTTTTTCGTAAGTCTTTAGGGCATCTACGTACTCTTCCAGTTGAAAATGATAGATTTTACCAAGATTGTAGATAGCGTCTTCAATACGCTTATTAGAGGCAGCGATTTGCTCTTGGGTACGAGGAATTTTCTCTTTTATCTCCTTTTTAAGGCGTTCTACTTCATCTTTTACAGCTTGCGCTTCAATTTCCTCTTCTGTCAAGGAAGTATTAAAGTCGCCACTTGTTGTATCAGAGGCGAAATCTATCAAAGCAGCTCGATCTGCTACACGCCAGTTATCAGTCAAAGCCCTATCGCCCCACTTCTGCCTGAAGGCTAGCTTTCCTTGCTCAACTTGAAAAGTATTGGCAAAGTAAAAGCCACCACTATTCTGAATGTTTCGTTGCTCTTCTAATGTACCAGGGATACGGTTATTAGGACGATTTTGCCTTGCTAGGGCGGCTTTAGCTAGCGCTCTTTTTGCCTTTACTTCCACTGTAAGGTTTTCGTCTAAGAAAGCTTCTAAGTCGTCTTCAGACATTTGTGCCATTCGTTGTAGGCTATCTTCTGTCTGCACAGTAGTAATGTATCCAACGAAGTCTCCAAGTACTTTTTGCCGTTTAGCAATCTTTTCATAGTTCTCTTCATCTTTAGGCAAAAACATAATGGTCGAGTCATAATAGGCTTTTGCCAGTTCATACTCTTGTAGGCGCTCAAAGTGAAGTTTACCAAGTCTTAAAAAAGAATACCCTTTTTGTGCTGTATTAGAAGTACTAACCTCAATAGATTTTTTAAGATACTCTACCGCTTTAGAAAGTCTATTCCGTTTCAACTCGTAAGTACTCATTTCATAATAGACTTTATCTTGGTAATCTATATTTTTTTCATCTTTAAGCATTTTATTGAAAGTTTTTTCAATACGCTTGTAGGTGGTTTTTTTGAAGTCTAGTGTGATAAGTAGCGCTAATTGTGTATAAAAGCGAAGTTCATAACTAGGATTGTTTTTAAGGGCTCTTTTATAGTTTTGGTAAGCTTCTTTTTCATTACCTAAGCGCTGTAGAAGCTGCCCTTGAATAAAATGAGTACGTGCTTTACGCTCTCCTCTGCTCATAACTGGTAGTGCTAAAGCTAAGCTTTTTTGCATTCGCTCATAATCCTTTCGATTACTATAAAAATGAGCTTGTATTTGATAAAATTCATCCAAGTTTATTTTCGCTATCCCATTCTTTCTGAGAAAGTTCTTGACAATATCTGCATCTTGTAGATTATCTTGCCGTATGTAGGTTCGCATAAGCTCTATCAAAGCCATTTGGCGCGCTTCATCATCAGTGGCATTACCATTAACGTACTTATAAGTAGTAATCGCATTGGCATAGTCGCCAAGGTAATGTCTCGCTTTTCCTACCAATACGTAGCAGTCGTCGATCCACTTACTGTTCGGATGTCTTTCTATTGCAAAAGCCGCTGTTTTAATGCACTCCTCCATTTTTTTATTAAATCCTTTGAGTTCTGTAGTATCAAGCTGAAGGATGACAGGAAGGATACGGTTGTAGTTGTCCCTTCGATTTTGGAACATTTCGTTCTCTGCTTCCTTCATCGTTTCTCTTGCTAAGAAATAACCGTTGAACTGTGCAGTGGTATTGTGATAGCCATCTGCTACTGTACCAGTGGCCTCAGGAGCGCATTGGTAGAGGCAACAACCAAGAAGAAGCCATAGAAGATATGTAAGCGATGTTTTCAAGTAAACGTTACGTTGAATATGAGTTCTGAAATATAAGCAAAAATCATTCATTTACATACTTTTCCCATTTTTCAAGTACACTAGTAAAATCTTGTGGGAGCGGTTCTTCAAAGTACATAGGTTGCTGTGTCGCAGGATGAACAAATCCAAGACTTTTGGCATGAAGTGCTTGGCGAGGCAGTAGCTTAAAAGCATTCTGTACAAACTGCTTGTACTTATTAAAGACAGTGCCCTTTAGGACGCGATCTCCTCCATAAGCAGCATCATTGAACAAGGGGTGTTTTATGTACTTAAAGTGCGCCCTAATCTGGTGTGTTCTGCCTGTTTCTAAGTTACACTTTACCAATGAAACATACCGTAGGTCTTTAAGTACTTCATAATGTGTAATGGCAGACTTTCCGTAATCACCTTCTTCAAAAGCATCTACTACTCTTCTATCTTTAAGGCTTCTTCCTAGATGTACGTTAATGGTACCTTTTAAAGGGGCTGGAACGCCCCACACTAAAGCCCAGTAGGTACGTTCTATAGAGTGATCGTAAAACTGCTTGGCAAGGTGGGTCATGGCTTGTTCTGTCTTAGCAATTACTAGTAAGCCT
Organism: uncultured Cytophagales bacterium; assembly: GCA_937911505.1. Taxonomy (GTDB): domain Bacteria; phylum Bacteroidota; class Bacteroidia; order Cytophagales; family Thermonemataceae; genus CALEMF01. Next base: position 191,240 of record CALEMF010000014.1, on the reverse strand, counting down.
GAGGTATCTTTATCAATACGATGTACCAACCCTGGACGCCCTTCGCCATTTTGTGAAGTTGGGAGGTTATTGAAGTGATAGGTAAGTGCATTGACCAATGTACCTGTCCAGTTTTGGTAGGCAGGGTGTACTACCATGCCAGCAGGCTTATTGACTACTAGTAATGATTCATCTTCATAAATGATATCTAGTGGAATGTTTTCTGGAATTACTTCACTGTCGCGAGGTGGTTGTGGAAGAGAGACTACTATTTCATCTGCTGGTTTTACCTTGTAGTTGGCTTTCACTACTTGGGCATTGACAGTAACAAACTGTGCTTCTATCGCGTGTTGCACTTTACTTCTGGTAGCATTCTGAATGCGATCTGTTAGAAACTTATCGATTCGAATGGGGGTTTGTCCCTTATCTACGTAAAATTTGTAATGTTCAAAAAGTGCTAGCGAATCGTCTTCTTCCTCCCTATATTCCATAACTTTACCAACGTTTAAAGGCACAAAGATAAGAAATATTTTAGGGAAACATGTTACAGCAAGTCACTAATACAGGGTTAGAAAAACAAGAGATAACGTTGTGGGTATTGCGTACAGACCAAATCCACCCACAAATTTCGGGAAATAAGTGGTTTAAACTAAAGTATAATCTTACAGAAGCAAAGAGACGTAAGTTTCATACTTTACTGACTTTTGGTGGCGCCTATTCCAACCACATTTATGCTACTGCCCGTGCTGGGCAGCTAGGTGGCTTTCGTACCATTGGTATCATCAGAGGAGAAAAGACCTTACCTTTAAATGAAACACTTGCATACGCAAAAGAAGTCTGCGGGATGGAGTTGCATTATATGAATCGTACCACCTACAGACAAAAGCACACATCGTTTGTAATTAGTGAGTTACAAGCAAAGTTTGGCTCATTCTACCTTATTCCTGAAGGCGGTACTAATGTGCTCGCTGTAGAAGGATGCAAAGAAATATTAACCGACATTGACCTCCCTTTTGATACAGTTTGTGTGCCTGTTGGTACAGGGGGGACATTGGCTGGTTTGGTTGCTTCCTTAAAAACTACTCAGCAAGCGCTGGGATTTGCCGTGTTAAAAGGTGGAGATTTTTTATACAATGATGTAAACCAACTACTAAAAGCTTATGATGAAGAAAAGCTGCTGGGTTGGCAAGCAAAATACCGTATAGCACTTGACTACCATTTTGGTGGGTATGCAAAACGCCCAGAAAAACTGTGCGAATTTGTAAATGACTTCTCAAAAAACTATCAAATACCTATTGAGCCTATATATACTGGGAAGATGTTTTGGGGAATATTTGACCTAGTAGAACAGGGTTTTTTCAAGAAAAAAAGTGTTATTTTGGCGGTGCATACAGGAGGTTTACGAACAAATGCATAGCAATGAGAAAGTTTATCATAGGAATCATAGTATTTTATATAGTAGGCTGTGAGGCAAGTAGACAGCCAGAAGAGACAGCAAGTCAATATGTAGAAAAGGGGAAAAGCGCTGTACTCAAAGGAGACTGCGCATTGGCCATAAAAGCTTTTACAAAGGCAATCAGTATTGATAGTACAGCGGCCGATACTTACTTCAATCGAGCTTACTGCCTTGAAACGATAGGTAAGTCAAAGCAAGCCCTCCTTGATTATGATAAAGCCATTACATTGAATCCACAATTTACAGATGCGTATAACAATCGTGGAGAAATAAAAAGAAGGTTACAGAAAGACTATAAAGGTGCTATTAAAGATTACTCCAAAGCGATTCAGCTCGATGGTAAAGTAGCTGGTATTTATTTCAATAGAGGATTAGCAGAGGTAGCGTTAGAGCAGCACGATAAAGCATTAGCAGACTTTACAAGAACCATTGACTTAGCACCAACAGTAGCCGATGCCTACTACAACAGAGCGGCCCTTTACTGGGCAAAAGATTATAAAGAAAAAGCTTGCCAAGATTGGGCAAAGGCTTACGAACTAGGAAAAGAAAGTAGCGCTGACTTCGTAAAGAAGTATTGTCTTTAACAAAAACTATAAGGATTTCCTCTCTAACATCATTTTTTCAATTTCACTGGCACGCTCAAGGGAAATTTTGAAGCGGGAACGTCTTCTTTCAAGTACTTTTCTGACGTCGTCTGAGATATTACCGTCTTGATAAGCGTGTTGGAGCATTTCATAATAGTAACGTTCTTCTTGGGTAAGTTCATCTATGTCGCCACTAACGGCATCTTTTTTAGGTAGCTTCTCTTTTAAGTCAACTTCTTTCAACTTTACCTCACGCTCTCTTTTTACAGTTGCTTCCTCTTTAGGGGTCGTTTTTTTAGTTTCTTTTTTTACAACCTTTGTCTCTTTCACTTCTTTTTTATCCTCTACTTTTACTACTTCCTTCTCATCAGTTTTGGTGCTGGTAGCTTCATCAACGAGAATATTTTGGCGTACAGAAGAGGTATGGCTCGGTTGTTTTTGCTCTATTTTATTATTGGAGTACTCAATAGATTCTTTGGCCTGTTTCTCAAAGAGGTTGTTTTTATTTTTTTTCTTTAAAACAGCGTCGCTGTCCACTTCTTCACGCGTTTCTGTAAAGCGGGGAATCTCAATATTTAGATTAGTAAATATACCAGGCTCTACTTCCTTAGTGAGTTTTTCTTTTGCCTCGAAAGCAATACTCACTTTGCAAACAATTTTTTCTTGTGCGGTCCTTTCTAAGGTAAAAGCTTTTTCTTCCTCTTCTTTGGCAGCCTTCTTACCACGTTTTTTGGAGCGCCCACCACTTCTCTCGTATCCAAAACTCACCAGTTCTTGTAGTTCTTCCTCAATTTCTTCAATCTCGTGTGCTGGAATTAAGATGATATTCTCGGTAGAGAGTAAGATCTCTGCATTAGCGAGCGATCCTTGCAAGCGTTGCTTGGCAAGATTTTGCCATTCAGGACGATGATTATACCAAATCATCTGAGCAGGCAGATGTACTTTGTGTACTGGGTTGAACTGCTGCTCAATGACGAAGTTACTAGTATCCTTATTCTGTCCTTTTTTATCTTTTTGCTTGTCATCAAATACAGGATCTTGTGCTTGTTGCAGATGGCTGTGCCCTTGTAGATACTCTATTTTAATATGTATTGCGCCTAAAGCTTGTACTAGATTAAGTAGCTCATTGAGTTTAGCATTGAATAAAGCATATAGTGCTCCCTTGTAAGGGAAAAAGGTACGATTGTGATGAGGGTGTACTACATAAAGTGTCTTTTTTTGAGGAATACCTTCTGGAAACTCTAGATTACCCAAGTCGTCTATGAGAAGTGGTAAGATGTAATTAGGCTCAAAGAAGGGCAAGTTCTCCTCTATCAAGGCTACTTTTTTATCCCGATCGTAGTCAAAACTGCGTACCATGCGTGCATACATCTCGTCTCTTAACTGCTTGAATTCGTACTTTTGCTCTGGTTCCGTAGAAAGTTGATACGCTTCATTGTACAACCAAAGGGCTTGCCCTCCTTGATGACGGTCAATATCTGCCTGAATAGAAATAATCTTGAGGTAAAGCTCTTTTACTTCCTTCGACCAACTACGATTCGATTCGAAGTCGCCATAAATCTCGTTGAATATTTGTTTCGTAATATGAAGCACCTTTACCGCTTCTTGATGCCTACCTAATTGAAAGAGCGCTTCTGACTTCTTAAAATATACAAAAGGCCTATGTGTTCCTTCTAAAGATTTAAACTCGTCACAGGTAGCAATAACCGCCTCTAAGGCTCTTTGCTCAAGCAGTTCGTCTACGTTACTTTGTTGTTTAGGTACGTAATGACCAATACTAGGATCATAACTCTTTACACCATTAGGCAAGGGCTCTTGCTTATCAGGATGACTTTGCCTAAGTAGCTTCTCTGCTTCTAGGTTATTATTTTGGCGCGCATAATCAAGGGCCGAGTTACCTTCCTTATCTAACGCATACACGTTGATGTCGTTCTGTAGGAGAATTGTAATTACTTGACCATTACTAGGTCGTAGGCAAGCAAGCATCAGGGCGGTTCTTCCAAGGGTATCAGTAATGTTCACATTCACTCCTCGCTCTAGGTATTTCAACACGTCTTCTACGTGCCCATTAAGACAGCTATCGAGAAAGTTTTGCTTTAATTCGGAAGTATCTGCCATACAGTTAGATATTTGTATTTAGTTGATTATCAGCTAGCGCTTAGTAAGGTGCGCAAATTTTATTGGCACATTTAGCCTAAATATACGGATATTTTAAAAACGAGTGAAATTCTCAAGGCAAATTTATAGGAAGCTGAGGGATTCCGAGAATCAAATTGGGATCGGGGCAAATCTTCTGGTAATAGGCTACTTGCGAAACAGCACAAACTCCTATAAAGTCACCCTTTTGCCCCAGAAGGTCTGTAATTAACTGAAAATGGAGGTGAGGCGGCCAGTCGCCATTTTCTGGGTAGTTGCCTATAGTGGCAAATGCCTCGCCTTGTGCAATGGTAGTCCCCTCTATTTTTCCTTCGAGCGAAGCCATTGATAAATGACCATAAAGCGTATAAAAAGTATAAGGAGCGATATGATGCTCAAGAATAATGGTAGGACCGTAGTTACCAAAACCAGCATTGTTTTGAAAACTATGTATTGTAGCGGGTAGAGGTGCTATAACAGGAGTGTGAGCTTTTGTCCACACATCAATGCCTAAATGTATACGCCTAGGCTCTCCCTCATTATCAAAGTTTTGACTACGTGCATAAATAGTGCGGTGCTCCAAATAACCGCCTACAGCCGCTCGTGCGTTAGCGGCTTGTAATTGTTGAAATAACAAACCAGTAAGTAAAGCAGTATCTTGCAAATCAATTTCAGCGAGTGGGTTATCCTTATTCACAGATAGGTCAATTACCATTATGTCCTCATCGCGCAAGCTAAAAGGCAGAACAGAACTAAAGGTGGATTGCTGTTGCTGCAATACTTTATAAAATTGTGTAAGGTCTTTCAAGGCAGTATTTGTTTAGGCTAATTTCAGAAAAGTAAGTAAAATAACGAACACTGAACGAAAATATATCTGCTTTTTGAGAAACACCTTTTGTAAAATTTAGGTTTATAGGCTAACTTACCATTCTATTTAAAACGAGTCTAAATAAAGATGTATATAAAAAGCATAGCGGATTTACAAGTAGGAGAAAAAGGAACCATTAAGGAATTTCAAAATGAAGAAATTTCTCTAAAACTACTAGAAATGGGCTGTCTGCCTAATGCAGAAGTAGAAGTAACGCAAAAAGCGCCTTTTGGTGACCCTATCTGTATTCGTGTAGCAGATTATCAGCTCTCTCTGCGACGCCGAGAAGCCCATACTGTCTTGGTTCAATAAGGCCTCTCTTTATTTCTCAAGCTTAACGATATGACCACATGAAAGTAGCGCTTTTGGGAAACCCTAATGCGGGCAAGACTTCTATATTTAATTACCTAACCGGTATGAACCAAAAGGTGGGTAATTTCCCTGGAGTCACCATAGAGAAAAAAGTGGGTACTTGTCACCTACCTAACCAGCAAAAAGTTAGTATTACAGACCTTCCTGGCACCTATAGCTTATATCCCAAATCTCTAGAAGAAGAGGTTGTATTGGAAGTACTTTTAGATAAAGAGCATCCTGAGCACCCTGATTTACTCGTAGTAGTAGTAGATGCTTCTAATCTCAAGAGAAATCTGCTTCTTTTTACCCAATTACACGACTTGGGCATTCCTACTATATTGGTCTTTAACCTGATCGATGCTGCTAAAAAAGCAGGGCTTCACTTTGATAAAGAGGTACTTGAGAAAGCTTTCAATACAACCATTGTATTTACTAACGCCCGCACGGAGGAAGGATTAGCTACCTTAGAGCAACAACTCACCTCACCCAAAGACCATCGCCCTACCCAATCGCTTTGGTCTTCTGATGATGTAACGCCTGCTCTCTTGAAAGAGGTGCAAGAGAAATACAAATTGAAAAATACTTACTGGGCTTTACTCTTAATACACCACTTCGAGAAACTATCATTTCTATCGGAAGAGAATAAGAACAGCTTAGAGCGCCTTAGTTTACAACACGGATTTAAGAGCTTACCTGCACAATCAAAAGAAACAGTTCAGCGATACGAACTCATTAATGAAATTACTACTAATAGTATTAAAAAGAAGGAAGGCGATGGTAGTGAAGTAGTGTTGAATAAAGAGTTAGATATACTTTTTCTCCATCCAGTAGGGGGGTATTTAATCTTTTTCTCCATCTTATTTTTGATGTTTCAGGCGATTTATACTATTGCCGATTACCCTATTCAATGGATAGAACAACTGTTTGCATGGGTTGGCACGAGTCTAAATGAACAACTCCCTGATACACCACTTACAGATTTATTTACAGACGGTATCTTAGCAGGCATAGGGGGAGTAGTGGTATTTGTGCCTCAGATAGCCATTTTATTTGGGATCATTGCTATCCTTGAGGAGACGGGCTATATGACGCGAGTCATGCTACTGATGGATAAGCTCATGCAAAAGTTTGGCTTAAATGGAAGAAGTGTAGTTCCTCTTATCTCTGGGATAGCTTGTGCTATTCCAGCGATTATGTCTGCACGTAATATAGACAATTGGAAAGAACGCTTTATTACCATCATGGTGACCCCTCTTATGAGTTGTTCAGCACGACTTCCTATTTACACTGTAATTATTGGACTTGTAATTCCTAAACAACAAATAGCAGGTATTTTTGACTTAAGAGGATTAGTGCTTATGGGGCTATACTTGTTGGGTTTAGCAATGGCGCTTATTGTAGCATTTGTCTTCAAATTTATTGTAAAGGCTAAGGGTAAAAGCTATTTCATTATGGAGTTACCCAACTATCGTATACCGCGATGGAAAAACGTGGGAATGACGATGTACGAAAAGTCGAAAACCTTTGTCTGGGAAGCAGGTAAAATCATTGTGCTTATTTCTGTAGTGCTTTGGATATTAGCTTATTATAGTCCAGATGGTTCAAGAACGCAGATTGCTGATGAAGTAAAAAAAGACAATCCTTCACTTTCGACAGATGAACTAGCGAATAAAATTGCGTCTGTACAATTAGAACAATCCTATGCAGGACACCTAGGTCGTGTGATAGAACCTGTTGTAGCACCTTTAGGCTATGATTGGCGTATAGGTATAGCGCTTATCACGTCCTTTGCAGCGCGCGAAGTTTTTGTAGGGACAATGGCAACCATTTATAGTATTGGCTCAGAAGATGAGCTCACAGTCACACAACATTTAGCACGCGCTAAAGACCCTGTTACGGGGGAGCCTATGTATACATTAGCACTAGGCGCTTCTTTACTCATCTTCTACGCTTTTGCGATGCAATGTATGAGTACACTGGCCGTCGTCCAGAAGGAGACCAAGTCTTGGAAGTATCCTATTCTACAGTTTGTATATATGACAGTACTTGCTTATGTAGCAGCTTGGGCTACTTACAATGTACTAAGTTGAGAAGGGTATTTTAATGCCTTTAAGTGAGTTAAGAGAAAAAGAGCCTCTGAAAACTTTATGTAATCACTAAGTGCTTCCTCTCATTAAAGGTTATTTCTTCAAATTATTTATTAATTTACTTCTTTAATCTAAAGGAAGTATATATGGAGCATATTTCTCGCAGGGAGGCGATCAAGCGCTTGAGTGTTATGGGGGTAGCTACTTCATTGCAACCTTCCTTGTTAGCCTCCAATCCAGCGGACGACTATAAGATAGTCATTCAGAATGGTAGTGTATTCACTAAGGGGAGTCTTCGGTCGGTTAATGTAGGCATTACCCAAAAAAATCGTATCGTACTTAGTAAAGAAGCCATTACGGGGAAGCAAATTTTAGATGCTACAGGAAAGGTGGTCAGCCCGGGCTTTATAGATATTCTAGCTGATAACGCAAGTAACCCTAAACAAACTTATCTGACTTTTGAAAAATACAAGCTGGGTGATGGACTCACCACAGTACTGCAGATGCACGGTTGTATGGCTGATACCCAAGGATGGCACCAATATTTTGGTGCTCGTCCTCATTATGTAAATTATGGAGGAGGCGTATTTGTGATGCTTGTGCGTTTTCAGCAAAATACATTGGCGGGTCGCTTCCGACAAGTAGAAAAATGCTTGGATGAGGGCGCCTTAGGTGTTTGCCATAGTATCGAGTACCAGCCTACTCCTTACAGTGAGATGCTAGGGTACGCAAAACTAGCTTGCAAGTACAATCGCCCGCTTTCTCTACACTTACGGTATTCAGCAGAAAATACAGAGTTAAAAGGCGTACAAGAGGCCATTCAGTTAGCAAAAGATACAGGTGTAAGAGTACACATCGCACATTTACACTCTACAGGAGGTACCTATCATATGGCCGAAGCCTTAGCGATGATTGAACGCGCTAGAGAAGAAAAGCTGGATATTACGGCCTGTGTATATCCTTACAGTTACTGGGCTACCTATTTGGCTTCAAAGCGTTTTGATCCAGGTTGGCAAGAGCGATTCAAGATTACTTACAAAGACTTAGCTGTAGTGGGTACTGGTGAAAAACTTACAGAGGCTTCTTTCCGGCGTTATCGTACAAGACAAGGGCTGCTAGTAGCGGTACCACCAGGCACGATGCCACTTGATAAGACAGTTGATTTGGCTTTAAAGACAGACTTCTGTATGGTTGCCTCTGATGGAGGTATTGAAAAAGAGCCCGTTGCTAATAATCATCCAAGAGGTGCAGGCTGCTTTGCCACTTTTATTCAACACGGTCAGAAGATTGGTCTGACCATGGCACAAATATTAACAAAAATTACTACACTCCCTAGTAACTTAATGCGGCCCGCCCTGAACGATCGAGGAAGTATCGCTACAGGCAATAAGGCAGATATTACCATTTTTGATCCTAAAGAAATTGATGCAGTAGCTACTGTAGCGAATCCAAATCAATTTTCTAAGGGAATAGAAGCAGTTATTTTAAACGGAGAGGTGGTTTATAAAGATAAAAAGCTTTTAGCAAAGCGAGGTAGACTGATACGCTACTAGGTTATTCTTTCATGTAATCTTTATACTTCCCTTTCTTAAGGTCACCATTTTTGATGGACTTGATGAACTTAGCCCAAGCAAAAGGATTGAGGAATTGCGTACTACGCACAGAATTACGACTATGAAGCGCATCTGATTGCTGATTCATCGTATTACGATAGTTCAATGAACCGTCCATGCCTAGTTCAAAGCCCATCTTGGCAAGATTACGTGCATCTAAATTCTTTTTCAAGTTGGCGGTACGCTCATCTTCTGTATTAAGTGCTAAGAATGCCTCTTTGAAAGACTGTTCCGTAGGGTAAGGAAAGACCTCCACAGGGGCAAGCATCTCTACAGACTGATTGACAGGAATAATCACCGTGTAAGACTCTACTTTATCCTCAGGAATAATGTAAAAGGAGGTTCTGTAGCCTACAGAAGAAATAACTAAGCTATCACCTGCAAATACACGCATCCTGAACTGTCCTTCGTGATTGGCAGAAGTACCTACGCCTGCTCTAGGGATAAGTACGTTAGCATAGGGCATAGGAGATTCGGTCTCAGCATCTATTAAAAAGCCAGTTAGAATCATAGGCTCTACATCACCCTGTGCTAATAGCAAGTGGCTATTACAAAGGAATACAACAACCGATAGAATAGTAAGGTATGTCTTCATAAACGATTAATCTGTGCAGTGCAATTTAAGCATTTTCCAACAATGATTTAACCTTCTCTGCTGAAAAACTGTTCCTTACGAAAAGAAAAGTTCGAGGATTATGCGACTTAAACATTTCTCACTACCTGTAGGGATCAACATATTTAAGTGTTTTAGTGATACCTCTAGAGCAAGAATTATACATCTTTTATACCAAAATCAGCAAATGTGTACTTCTGATCTAGAGCTAGTGCTAGATTTTACACAAACCAAAACGTCTAGGCATTTAATTTATCTTAAAAATGCAGGTCTACTACAAACTAAAAAGTTAGACCAATGGACTTTTTATGAAATTAAAGAAGAAGTAAGTGATATTGTACAGCGACTTTTACAATATTTAGGAAAAGATGTTACTTTGCAAAAAGACCAAGAAGTGTATCGTATTTTACACTCCAATCGTGAGTTGGCTGTTTGTAAAATAGATGCTCGTAAATGGCAGAAATTTACCCACGCTACCGATAATCTTCTATGAAGTATCAACATATTATTTTTGATTTAGATCATACCCTTTGGGATTTTAACAAAAGTGCTACAGAGACACTTCTAGAGCTTTTTACTGAATATGGATTAGCCCATTTCGACGTTACACCAACACAGTTTGTCGAAACCTATTTACAAGTAAACGGAGAACTCTGGAAACGCTATAACTATGGAGAAATTTCTCAACAGATGTTGAGAGAGATACGTTTTGGGCAAGTATTTGAAAGAATGGGGCTTTCTAAGGTGCAAGTACCTTCACAGATAAGCCAACAGTACAGCGAGCGTTGTCCTGCAAAACCTTATCTCATTCCTCATGCGCTAGCCATTTTACAATATTTACAACCTAGGTATCCTTTGCATATTATTACCAATGGCTTCTCAGATATACAACAGGTGAAACTACGGGAGAGTGGTATTTTACACTTTTTTGAGGAAGTGGTGACTTCCTGCGATGCTGCTTGTAAAAAACCTGATAAAAGGATTTTTGAGTACTTGTTAGAAAAGTTAGCTGCTGATCCAGTCGATTGCCTTATGATAGGGGATAATTTAGCAACCGACATACGTGGTGCAACCAACATAGCTATGGAGGCAGTCTACTTTAACCCTTCAAGAGAAGTGCATGAAGAGACGACTGCTTACGAAATAAGTTGCCTTAGTGAGCTGCAAGATATTCTATAAAGTAAAAGCCTCATTTTTTGTCGTAACAGAAATGAGGCTTTGTTTTGTAAGTAAATAGACTTCGTATTGAATGCCATTAAACTTAGTCAAAATCGGTAGCTACCTGCACCATTAATTTCATGAGTTGTTCTACCATAGCTTTTTCTGCCGTAAAAGGTATTTTTACAGCATACACTAAATTGACATCTTTTCCTTTTCCAACTGTATTAGGAACTGTCTGTAAAGCACCGATTTTATAAGAAGTATTAGCTGCTAAAAAGCTAGCTAACTCATCGTATTGCGTAGCACCAGCAGCATTGCTTTCAAGAGAAATCTTCTTGGCAAGTACAGAGACATCTAGAATCTCTAAATCGTTGTAAGAGTTGACACGAACTATAACGGGAATGTTAGAGTCGTTGGTATTGGTAGCTGCTTCGTATTTTACAGACACCTCAAGCAATCCTTCACTGTCTACGGATTTTTCTTGGAACTTATAGTTCAAAGATTGAAGCGTTTGTTTTATTTTCTCTAGAGAAGCCTTATTATTCTGTGCTTGACCTGCGTTTAAGAGGCACACGCCTAATAAAAGTAAAAAAAATCTTTTCATAAATTTGAGATTATTAATCGTTTAAAAAATAATTTATGTGGATACCTAGATAAGCTGGTGTACCTAAGAATTGTTTTTTGGTTATAGTAATATCTAGTGAGAGGGGCGTCAGATGGTGGCAATAAAGGAGCTATCAGTGTTTTGATAATATCGAATCCTTTTAATATATTTGTTACCCCATGGGGGATTAGCTCAGTTGGCTAGAGCGCTTCGCTGGCAGCGAAGAGGTCATCGGTTCGAATCCGTTATCCTCCACTTTCCCTTCTAAATTGCTGTTCATGTAAGTTTTTGAACAATATCATTGTAACAAATTTTATATTTGTTGCGTAATTTTATAACCACTTACAACTAAAATACATATAACTTTTGAAGATGTTTCCAGCAAACTATTTTGAAACAACAAGTAATGGGTATAAGCTCTTTTTCGACGAAATCATTCAGTCAATCTGCCTCAGGTGGAAGGGGTATATCCCACTATCTTTACACGAAGAAAGCATGTTAGCCGTCTTGGATTTGGTAAAAGAGCGAAAGACTAAGCTCATTTTATTAGATACTTCTGCGATCAGTTTCTTATCTAAAGAGAACCATCAATGGGTAGCAGATATTTGGCTCCCTCGACTCGCTGATATCATAGATGAATCGTGTTACATTGCATATGTATTATCGAGAAATGACTTTAGTAGAGAAGCAGTAGAAATTATTAATGAAAAGGTATTAACGCCTAATCCGCAGCTTCGTCAAAAGTACTTTAATAATCTTGTAGAAGCACGCGCTTGGCTTTTTGATAATACCTCACAACAAAAGTAGACTTTGCTTGGTTTTTTTGGAGAAAATACGTACTTTTTAACTAATTGGTAGGTGAAACATAATTTTTACCAAAATACCACTTGTTAGAAGTTAATGACCCTATTCAAATCAGCATTTTATTTTTATTATGGCGCTCTTATATTTCTTTCTTTGTCTTTTGTGTTTTTCTCTCATTACTTGGGTAATGCTTAGAACAATTAGCCGTAGTAATTATCCACCTGATAATGACGATGATGGAGGAATGCCCGGTGACAACAACTTCCCTATCATAGATCTTCCACCAGGAGGTACTATAGAGGATATCTTAGCGGACAGATGGCATGGAGATATTGTTATGCCTAAAAGCCCGATATATTCTAAAGATAGTCAATAAAAGATTACCACTTTTGTGTTTTACCTAGCAGAGAAGCGATCTGCTCTAGGTATAGCTGATCCACTTGGTCAAAGTCTTCTCTTTGATCGCTATCAATATCTAAGATAGCTACCACCTTTTTCTCTTGCCAGACGGGTACAACGATTTCTGATTGTGTCAGTGAACTACAAGCAATATGGCCTGGAAAAGCTTCTACGTCAGGTACAACCAATGTTTTCTGCTGTGTATAACTTGTACCGCATACACCCTTTCCAAAAGCAATCCGTGTACAAGCTAAAGGCCCTTGAAATGGCCCAAGCACTAACTGTGCTTCTTTAACTAAATAAAAACCAACCCAAAAGAAAGAAAAGGCTTCTTTTAAAACAGCCGTTGTATTGGCTAGATTAGCTATCAAGTCTGTTTCTTGGTTGATAAGTGCTTCAACTTGAGGAATGATTGCTTCGTAAATACCTTTTCTGTCCTTAGTTGTAGGAATATATAAATGCTCTGCCATAAAGATTAGATCAATTGCCTTTAGTGTAATACGCTAGTACTACAATAAAAATAAAAGGGGAGTTCCTTCAGCCTCTGCCTGCAGATGGCATTGTATCAACATTTTTTTGTACATTTACAACTAATAAAAATAGGTAATATGCCTAGAAATATTATGTGGCTCTTAAACTTGCTAAAAATGAAAAAAGGGAAAAAAGTGGTGGTGCTTACGGGGGCAGGCATCAGCGCAGAAAGTGGTATAGCTACCTTTAGAGACTCAGGTGGACTCTGGGAGGGACACGATGTAATGGAAGTGGCTTCTCCAGAGGGATGGGAGAAGAACCCCAACCTCGTACTTGATTTCTACAACCAACGCCGTAAGCAAGCCATTACAGCACAACCTAATGCGGGACACCTCGCTTTAAAGGAGCTCGAAAAATACTTTGACGTAACGGTCATTACACAAAATGTTGATAACCTTCACGAAAAAGCGGGTTCTAGCAAAGTAATACATCTTCACGGAGAGCTGTTCAAGGCGCGTAGCTCTGTAGATGAAAATCTGATCTACGATATTGATGGCTGGGAGATTAAGCCAGGAGAAACTTGTGAGAAGGGCTCTCAATTACGCCCACATATCGTTTGGTTTGGCGAAATGGTTCCTATGATGGAACGTGCTATAGAAGAAACCCAGCAAGCGGATATTTTCTTAATTGTAGGAACCTCACTGCTCGTGTATCCTGCGGCTGGTTTGATCAACTACGTTGACCCTAGTATAGCGAAATATATTATCGATATAAAAGCTCCTGAAATGGGAATAAACGACCCTTATCTTAGGTTTATAGAAGCAAAAGCAGGAGAGGGTTTACCAAAGCTTATAAGAGAATTAGTAGATGAGCATCATGTTTAGTGTGAGGCATTCTTTAAGTCGGTACGTTTGTACTTAGGCAGCTTTGCTACTACTAAATTATAGGAATCATCAATCCAGCTTAAAATAAGAGAAGAAGGAATTGTACCATCTACTTTGATGGTATTCCAATGTTTTTTACTCATGTGGTAGCCTGCTGTTACCGCTTCGTATTGTTCTCTGAGCAATAAGGCCTCTTCTGGATCACACTTCAAGTTGATAGAAAAGGCGCCACGTAAAGAGGTCAAGGCAAATATCTTCCCTGCTACCTTGTAGGTAAGGGTGTATTCATCGAAGGGAAGCTCTTCGGTAACTCCTTTTTTTTGAAGGCAATAAGTACGAAAATCTTCTATGTTCATCATAGTAGAAATATACTATAAAAGCTGCTCTAAGGCAATTTTATAAGCAGTTTCTGAAAGACGTATACTGTTCGGATTGGCCTGATGCACTTTTTGTAGTGCTTGGGCAATGGTACGAGAAGTATCTGTAAAAATAGCCTCGTCTGTAAGTTGTTTATGCTCTTCTGCCATAAGGTAGGCAAATACACGTGCCATACCACAGTTAGCTATAAAATCGGGAATAAGTGAAATGCGCTCATCTACAAACTGCGCAATGGCGCCGTAGAAGATTTCAGGATCGTCAAAGGGGACATTAGCACCACAAGAGACTACCTCTAAGTCGTGGGCAATCATTGTATCAGCTTGCTGTTTTGTTACTAGTCGAGAAGCGGCAGCCGGAATAAATATCTCAGCACCTATACCCCATATTGCCTCATTTACTGTTTCGAAGGGTTGTAGTTGGTCGCTTATTAGCGCATTCCCTTTTCGACTAGTGAAAAGCTGTTTGATTTCCTCTAAATGATACCCTTGTGGATTCAATAGACCACCTGCCTTGTCGATGATGCCTACGACAGAAGCTCCTTCTTTGGCCAAGTATAGCGCTGCTGTAGCGCCTACGTTTCCCCAGCCTTGGATAATCACTCTTTTATCTCGCAGATCACCTCCCCAGTATTCGTAATAATGTCGAACGGCTTCGGCTACACCAAAACCGGTAATCATATCGGCTACGGTATAGCGTTTCTGCCCTTCAGGAATGTATCGCGCATCTTCTATTACTTTAGAAACTCCCTGTCGGAGCTGCCCTATCTTTTTTATCTTAGCAGCCTCTGTGGGCTCGAAGTGACCATTTACAATGCCTTCTTGTGGGTGCCAAAGGCCATAAGCTTCGGTAATAGGAATTACTTCATGAATCTCGTCTATGTTCAAATCGCCCCCTGTACCATAGTAATTTTTAAGGAGAGGAAATACGGCTTTGTACCAACGCTGCAACACTCCTTCTTTTCTAGGGTCGTTAGGATCGAATTTAATACCCGACTTAGCGCCTCCAATGGCTGGCCCTGATACAGTAAACTTGATCTCCATCGTTTTGGCCAGTGACTCTACCTCTCTTTTATCCAATCCTTTGCGCATACGTGTACCTCCGCCCGCAGCGCCTCCTCTTAGGGAGTTGATGACTACCCAGCCTTCTGCATCAGTCTCAGGGTCTTGCCATTCAAAGGTAATCGCGGGCTTTTTATGCTCAAATTTTTGAAGTAGATCTTTCATAGCTTTTCAAGGGTTTAGATACAGCATTTGTGCGAATTTAGGGATAAACCAGGAGATGCAAAATAAAGTAAAAAAAATCTAAGATAAATTCTATTACAAAAAGAAACGCCTACCAAAAGTGGTAAGCGTTTCTATGTAGTTCTAATAATTTAAACCTATTTTACTTCTTCGTAGTCTACATCCGTTACGTCCTTGTCGTCGTCGTTACCATCATTATTATTACTATTGGTGGTATCATCAGTAGTAGACTCTTCTGTAGTCGTTTGCTCTGTATTTTGTGCATTGTATACATCTGTAGAAGCTTTTTGCCAAGCATCATTAAGCGCTTGCATTGCTGTATCAATGGCAGCCAAGTCTTGTTTTGTGTGTGCTTCTCTCAGTTGAGCAAGCGCACTTTCAATGGCCGTCTTGTTTTCAGCGCTTAATTTATCTCCATATTCATTCAACTGCTTTTCAGTAGTAAAGATGAGTGAATCAGCCTGATTTACTTTATCTACTTTTTCTTTCTCCTGCTTGTCTGCTTCAGCATTGGCTTCGGCTTCTTTCTTCATACGTTCTATCTCTGCATCTGATAAGCCAGAAGAAGCTTCAATGCGTACTTTCTGCTCTTTCCCTGTGGCTTCGTCTTTGGCAGAGACATTCAAAATACCGTCTGCATCTACATCAAAGGTCACTTTAATTTTAGGGACACCTCTAGGAGCTGGCATAATGCCGTCCAGGTGGAAGCGACCAATGGTACGATTATCTTTGGCTAGTGATCTTTCTCCTTGTAAGACGTGTATTTCCACAGAAGTCTGGTTATCAGTTGCGGTAGAGAAAGTCTCAGATTCCTGTGTAGGAATATTCGAGTTGGCTTCGATCAACTTTGTAAATACGCCTCCCATTGTTTCTATTCCTAGTGAAAGCGGAATAACATCTAATAGCACTCTTTCTGCTACTTCTCCAGTAAAGATACCTCCTTGTATGGCAGCACCTGCTGCTACAGCCTCATCAGGATTGACACTTTTAGAAGGTTTCTTTCCAAAGAACTTTTCAACTTCTTCTTGTATCTTAGGGATACGCGTAGAGCCACCCACTAGAATTACTTCATCAATGTTTGATACTTGTAAACTTGCTTGCTCTAAAGCATTACGACAAGGTTCTAAAGTACGTTGTACGAGGTCGTCTACTAATTGCTCAAATTTAGCTTTTGTGAGTTTTCTCACAAAGTGTTGTGGTACCCCATCAATCGCTGTAATGTAAGGTAGGTTGATTTCTGCTACAGAAGAACTAGATAACGTGATTTTTGCTTTCTCACCCTCTTCTTTCAGGCGTTGTAGTGCCATAGGGTCTTTACGTAAATCTACCTTGGGATGATCTTTCATAAACTCTTCTGCTAACCAGTCGATGATGCGTTGATCGAAGTCATCACCACCAAGATGAATATCACCGTTGGTTGACTTTACTTCAAAAACGCCATCGCCAAGTTCCAAGATAGAGATATCGAATGTACCCCCACCTAAGTCGAATACGGCGATAGTCATTTCTTGGTCACCTTTGTCTAAACCAAAAGCAAGGGCTGCTGCAGTAGGCTCATTGATAATACGCTTTACTTTTAAACCAGCAATTTCGCCTGCTTCTTTAGTGGCTTGGCGCTCTGAGTCATTGAAATAAGCAGGTACAGTCACCACTGCTTCAGTAACAGTAGTACCTAAGTATTCTTCAGCCGTTTGCTTCATTTTTTGAAGAATCATCGCTGATATCTCTTGAGGAGTATACTGTCTGTCGCCAATTTTGACACGGGGAGTATCATTGGCACCTTTCTCTACAGTATAGGCTACATGTTTTAAACTATTACTCACTTCAGAGAATTTCTTACCCATGAAGCGCTTGATAGAGTTGATCGTATTAGTGGGGTTGGTAATTGCCTGACGTTTCGCAGAGTCTCCAATCTTACGCTCACCATTCTCTAAAAAAGCTACAATGGAAGGGGTCGTTTTATTACCCTCGTCGTTCACAATGATGGTAGGTTGATTACCCTCCATCACTGCCACACAAGAGTTGGTTGTTCCTAAATCTATTCCTATAATTTTGCTCATATTAAACTAAAATTGTATATGTTTGATGATCGATTTCTTTCGCTCTACTCCTTTTTAAACAAGGGATATGCCAACGAATAATATATGTCATAATGTCATTTTGAGTCGATAGAAGTCCATCGTTAATGATCTGTACCTGACATAAATAAGTTATCTGACTAAGTGGAGAGGTAGAGGAGTCATCAAAGTGTCAGAAGTATAGTACCTGATTTAGGAGGGGTCTTTTAAATAGCTGTCGGATCGTTTGTTCTCTGAGAGATGAATGCATATCTTTAAAGCTGTTTTTAATGAGATAGTAGATGAAAAAGAAAGTATTCTTTTGGGGAATCACTATTTGGTTATGCTTGATGCAGTTGGCTTGTGTAGAAACAGAAGATATTTGTGGAGGTGCTGTCGCACAGAATATTACACTTCGGTTTCAACAAAGGTTTACTGTACCAGACCAATTTGGAAGAGACTCAGTTTTCTTTACAGATACGCTCGTCTATATACAAGGCGTGGCACTAGGAGGTACAGATAGTGTTTTTTTACAAGGAGACTCTGGAAGAGTTTTTAGTAATCAAATTCCTTTTAACTCTAATAGTGATACTACTGAGCTAACGATTGCTACAGGGGATAATGAAGGTGGTAACCAGCAAGAAGATCGCTTAGCACTCACTTATGCGCGTGATGCACAGGTAATTAATCCTGAGTGTGGTTTAAGAACCAACATTGTGGGTATTACGCTCATTACTCCTCAAGAGGCACTCAACTCTTTCGACTCGGTAGTAATTTCTACAATTACAGGTGATAATGCGGCATTGGATATTTATTATTATAGGTAGTTGGTTTTTATTACAACCAATGGTAAGTACAGGGCAAAGTAAGTGGACGCCGAATGGTTTTCGTGTAGGGATAGATGCTTACAATGCAGGCCTTGCCTTTTTTGATCCTACTCAGCAAATTGAGCTTTCTTCAGATATATTTTGGAAGCGTTGGCATCTTGTAACAGATCTAGGCTTTTACAACAATACAGAAGTAAGCGAGACAGTCGATTTCGACTATCAGAATGAAGGGGTGTTTGTAAGAGTAGGAGGCGAAATCAATATTCTCTATAAAGATTTCCGAGATGAGTCTTTATTTTTTGGTATTAAATACGCGCGAACTGCTTTTAATGAAGAGGTAAGCGCCACTATAGAAGATCCACTTTTTGGGAATAGTGAAGTGACTTTTGATAACCAGCTTGCTGCGAGTTGGTTTGAGATGAATTTTGGTATAAAATTTAGAGCTTGGAAGCAATTACTCATGGGTTATACAGTACGTTATATGTTTGGGGCATCTGTAAATGGTACACAAGGCTTCGATGTATACAGAGTACCTGCCTATGGAGATCCCAATAGAAGTAACTTCGGCTTTAGTTATTATATTTACTATCAACTACCTTTTAAAAAGCGTACTTCACCTAAAAAAGAAAAATAAAAGAAAGTAAGATGGATATTATTGTCATCAATGGGCCTAATTTAAATTTATTAGGAAAGAGGGAAACAACTATCTACGGTACACAGTCTTTTGAGGCTTACTTTGAACAGTTGAAAACTCGCTTTCCAACCACGAAGCTTTCTTATTTCCAATCGAACAGTGAGGGTGCCATTATTGATAAACTCCAGGAGGTGGGCTATCTATACAAAGGGATTGTATTAAATGCAGGCGCTTATACACACACCTCTATTGCCATTGCTGACGCCTTGGCAGCGATTGAGAGTCCCGTGATAGAAGTACATATTTCTCAAATATATAAAAGAGAGTCCTTTCGCCATCATAGCTATATCAGTACACAAGCTGTGGGTTGTATAGTAGGTTTAGGGCTAGAAGGCTACGCATTGGCGATTCAGTATCTTACAGAAAAACCAAAAGTGTAGTATAGAGCGATTAAAAAATATATTTAATACAATTTCAACTCGCCATGACGACATTCAACGTAGGACCAGCCAAGGTTTATCCTGTCTTGGAACAATGCTTACCAGAAGCCTATAAAGAGGGTATCCTTAGTATGCCTCATCGTAGCCAAGATTTTATGAATCTAGTAGCGCAAACCGTTCAGCTTTTAAAGGATAAATTACGCATTCCATCGGAATACACAGTCCTTTTTGCCTCCTCGGCTACAGAGTGTTGGGAAGTTATCACCCAATCACTTACAGTACAAAAAAGCTATCATATATACAGTGGTAACTTTGGGGAGCGTTGGTTCAATTATACACAGCAGATCAAGCCTGATGCAGAGGGCTTCCAACTAGACATCCAAGAAGAGATTTCTTTAGAGCAATTACAAAAGTTTTTTGGTTTTGCAGAGAGAAGAGGAGGAGAGCTCATCATCCAAGACAAGGAGCTGATTTGCTTTACACAAAACGAGACTTCTAATGGCTCTCAAATGCCTATCGAAACGATTCAGAAAGTAAAAGAAGCTTTTCCACAACAACTAATCGCTATAGATGCTACTTCTTCTATGGCGGGCGTCAATTTCGATTGGCATTGTGGCGATATTTGGTATGCCTCTGTACAAAAGTGCTTTGGCTTACCTGCAGGGTTAGCTGTGTTAGTACTTTCTGAGAGGGCGATTGCGCGTATTATGGAAATAGATGATCGGGCACATTACAATAGCTTAGCGCAAATGTACGATAAAATGCAGAAGAATCAGACTACCCATACCCCCAATGTATTAGGTATCTATCTATTAAAATGTGTACTGGCGCATATGCCGTCTATAGAGGAGGTCGAAAAAATTACTAAGGAGCGGGCACACTTTTACTACCAGCTTTTCAATAGTATTTTGGAGCTTGACTTACTCATTAAAAACGAGCGAGTGCGTTCGGATACTGTAATTGCTGTAAAAGGAACACCTAATACCATACAAGCGGTAAAAGAAAAAGCTCTGGCCGCGCAGCTACTTCTTGGAAATGGTTATGGACCTTGGAAAGAGACTACTTTCCGAATAGCTAATTTTCCCGCCATTACAGAGGAGGAGGTAGCACAACTTAAAAAACTCTTTTTGTAGTTATTTAATTGCTGTAACACATAGAAAATAAAGAATCCTTACTATATTCGCCCCTTCATTATTCATTTGGGCAATAAGTGCCTCAATTTTTGAAATACTATGTTGGATTTTGATCAGTTAAATTTTAAAGAACTTATTACGGTCTCTTTAGTACTTTTTTCTGTAATAGATATTCTGGGCTCTATTCCTATCATCATCGACCTTAGAAAAAAAGCGGGTGGTTCACTTCATTCTGGTAAAGCTACGCTTGTATCAGGTGTACTCATGGGGCTTTTTCTCTTTTATGGAGAGCTTATTCTGAGTTTCTTAGGGCTAGATGTTATTTCTTTTTCTATTGCAGGTTCTATTATTATTTTCCTTATTGGAATGGAGATGGTATTGGGTATTAGATTATTTAGGGATAATTACGATGCCAAAACTTCTTCTATCGTACCGCTTGCTTTTCCGTTGATAGCGGGCGCGGGTACGATGACGACGCTCATCTCTTTGAGAGCACAGTATGCGATGATAAATGTAATTGTGGGAGTGGTGATTAACTTATTAGTAGTGTATGTAATTTTGAAAACTTCTGGTTGGATAGAGAAACGCTTGGGTGTAGCGGGTGCGAATATTTTACGTAAGGTATTTGGTATTGTATTGCTAGCAATTGCTATAAAACTGTTCCAAAATGCCATAGGATTCAATAAACTGGGATAGATATGGTGATCGTATATACAGACGGAGCAGCATTAGGCAACCCCGGTAGAGGTGGTTACGGAGTAGTGATGAAGTATAAACAACACCGTAAAGAGTTGGCGCAGGGGTATAGGCTTACTACCAACAATCGCATGGAGCTGCTGGCGGTCATCGTGGCCTTAGAAGCGCTCCAGAAAGCACCTTTAGAGGTCACCATTTATTCTGATTCTAAGTATGTGGTAGATGCTGTAGAGAAGAAGTGGCTTTGGGGTTGGGTGAAAAAAGATTTTAAGAAAACGAAAAATGCAGATCTATGGCGGCGTTTTCTAGTGGTGTTCAAAAAACACCAAGTGAAGTTTGTGTGGGTAAAAGGCCATGCAGGCAATGTGGAGAATGAGCGTTGTGATACGTTGGCGGTACAAGCTGCTAAAGGAGACGCACTGCTTATAGACAGTGGATACGAGCGCTAATTGTGCGCGTCGTCTAGAAGCTGTTTGATCTGTTCCCACACTAGGTCTTGTTCATAGCCTTTATTGATGGCGTATCTTGCTAGCACCTGCTTCAGTTTGTAGGTATCTTTTTCTTTGCTCTGTGCCATTTTCTTGTCGAGTAAGCGCATAAGTGTAGCCACATAATCCTCCTCCTCTATTTCTTTCATACCGGCACGAATACAGTACTCAGAAATACCTTTCATTTTTAGTGCCTGCAAGATTTTTCTTCGCCCCCACTTTTTTACCCTGAACTTTGAGCCTGCAAAAACCTTAGCAAAGCGTTCTTCATTCAAGAAATTTTCCTCAATGAGGCGTACAATAATAAACTCTCGCTCATCTTCATTAAGGATGTATTCATCGAGTAGTTTTTGTCTTACTTCTTGCTGGGTACGCTCTTGATAAGCACAAAACTGACTCATCTTGATGAGTGCGTTTTCTACAGAAGTATACTGCTTTTCTTTCTTTTTCTTGTACCAAGTCATCTAGGCCATTACTGTAAGAAGCGAGTCAAGGATAAGCTTCCCATCCGTATTCCCTAGTAAGGCATTGGCTGCCCGCTCAGGGTGAGGCATCATACCAAATACATTACGCGCCTTATTGGTAATACCCGCTATATTTTCCAAAGAGCCGTTAGGGTTTGCTGCCTTAGTAATTTTACCTGCTTCGTCACAGTAGCGAAATAGCACTTGATCCTTATCGTTGAGCTTTTTGAGGGTATCTTTGTCGGCATAATACCGTCCGTCGCCGTGTGCAATGGGAATCTTATAAGACTTTTTCAGTGAGAGTGCTTGGGTAAGCAGTGTTTTCTTGGTTTGTGCTTTTAAATAAATGTTTTTGCAAACGTATTTCTGATGATCATTCTTGAGTAGTACCCCTTCGAGGAGACCTGCCTCCGTCAAAATCTGAAAGCCGTTACAAATTCCTAATACGTAGCCTCCCTGTTTAGCGTGTTTTACCACTTCTGCCATAATGGGAGAGAATTGAGCGATGGCTCCTGAGCGGAGATAATCGCCATAGGAAAAGCCACCTGGTACTATAACAAAGTCAATTCCTTTTAAGGATGTATTCTTGTGCCATACTTTTTCTACAGGTTGTTGTAATACCTGCCCAAGTGTATATACCATGTCATCATCACAATTGGAACCTGGAAATACTAATACGCCAAACTTCATATGAGAGTGAGTTTAATCATTTTAAAATATCTTATACGACTCCATAAGGTCTTTAAAGAAAATGTAAGCAAGTTACAAGATGTTTGTTTTTCTTAAAAATGCTTTTCGATAATTTATAAAGAAATACTATATTCAACTCTTATCACTTAATCTTTTATATGCTAAAATCTATGACGGGCTACGGTAGAGCCCAGTATGAAGACGAAAACTTACTGGTGAATGTAGAGGTAAGAACACTTAATGCCAAATACTTTGAAGTGAATATTCGCCTTCCTAAGGAACTGTACGACCAAGAGATTACGCTCAAACACCTCGTACAAAAAGAGCTAGAACGAGGTAAGGTATCTATTACTGTAGAATACGAGCAAAAAAATGATTCAGCACTGAGTATTGACGCAGAGACCTTTACAAGCGCTTACAAACAACTGGCAGATTTGGCAGAAGTGTTAAGAGCAGATAAAAAAGATTTAATGCGCTTGGTGGTACAATATTCTGGAGCGCTCAATGGCACCCAAATGCAAACTTTGGCGCCTGAAACTTGGCAAAACATTAAAAAAACATTTTTGGAAGCCGTAGTGCATACCAATGAGTTTAGAGTACATGAAGGCGCCGCCCTGAAAGCGCTGTTTAGTCAATATGTACAGACGATTAGAGAGAAACTTGCCCTCGTGGAAGAACAAGATCCTAAACGCACTGCACACGTACGACAACGCATACAAACGAAATTGACTGAAATTAGAAACGACGAGATGTTTGATGAGAATCGCTTTGAACAAGAGGTGATTTACTACATAGAGAAGCTAGACATTAGCGAAGAGAAAGCACGCCTACTTAACCATCTAGCCTACTTTGAAGAAATGCTTGATACTGATAAATCTAATGGAAAAAAACTAGGCTTCATTGCACAAGAAATAGGTAGAGAAATCAATACCATTGGCTCAAAAGCCAATGATTTTCTGATACAACGTTATGTAGTAGAGATGAAAGATGAACTAGAGAAAATTAAGGAGCAATTGCTCAATATCTTATAAAAAAAGGCTTTCCTCTCAAGAGGAAAGCCTTCTAATAAAATTAAGTAACTAACGTTAAAGCTTATTTCTTGTCAAATTCTGTATTGGCAGCCTCACGTGGTAAGGCATTATTACTAGTATCAATATCGGCTGTTTCTTCGTTAGGATCTATCACAAAGCTTACTACTTCTTTATCCGTAACAAAAAGCTTATTTACTTCTTTGGGGCTTTTACGCCAAAGTTCTGCTGGAATACGGTCTACACGCTTTGTACCATCTGCAAAATTCATTTCTAAGATGACAGGCATCACGAGACCACCCTTATTCTCAAACTTCAGACTGTAAAAGTAGCTACCTTCACTACCTAGCATGATCTTTTCCTCTTCTTCAGAAAGTGCTATGCCTGCTCTTTCTTTTACAAGATCAAAAAACTTCTTAAAGCCATCGGTATCAAGAGAAGTGGTTGCAAAAACAGCTTTATCTCCTGAGGCTTCTGTAGAACGATAGGCTTTTACCTCCTTGAGTGCAATATCGCAAGCCTCAGTGGTATAGAACCAGCCTCTCCAGAACCAGTCTAAATCTACACTAGAAGCATCTTCCATGGTGCGGAAAAAATCAGCCGGCTCAGGATGCTTAAACTTCCACTTCTGTGCGTAAGACTTGAAAGCATAATCAAAAAGCTCGTTACCCATAACCGTTTCTCTTAAAATACTTAGGGCAGTAGCAGGCTTTCCGTAGGCGTTATTACCAAACTGTAATACTTGCTCAGAGTTGGTCATAATAGGAACCATCGTTTCAGGGTCGCTTTGCATATAGCGTACAATATTTTTAGCAGGTCCTCTGCGAGAGGGGTAAGGATTGGCTACGTCGCTTGTCCAGCTTTTACCCGCTAGCTCGACTTCTGTACGGTACTGTAAGAAAGAGTTCAAACCTTCGTCCATCCAAGTCCACTGGCGCTCATCAGAATTGACGATCATAGGGAAGTAGTTGTGTCCTACTTCGTGGATAATCACCGAAATCATGGCATACTTGGTTCTATCAGGTACCGTACCATCTGCCTCAGGGCGACCACCATTAAAGCAAATCATAGGGTATTCCATTCCAAATACAGGTCCGTGTACAGAGATCGCTACTGGGTAGGGATAATCAAACGTATACTTAGAATATACATCTAAGGTATGCGCTACTACATTGGTAGATTTTGCTCCCCAAAGTGGATTACCCTCTTTAGGATAATACGACATTGCCCATACTTTTTTACCTCCTACTTCTACAGGCATCGCATCCCATATAAATTTACGAGAGCTCGCCCAAGCGAAATCACGTACGTTCTCAGCTTTATAAATCCAAGTCTTAGTTTTTTTAGGTTTTGTTTTGGCTTGTTCTTTAGCTACCGCTTCTTCCTGTGTTACGATCAGTTGTGGGGTAGTTGCATTTTGCGCCTTTTCCCATCTATCCATCTCTGTGGCAGAAAGTACTTCTTTTCTATTTTGTAACACACCGGTAGAGGCTACTACATGATCAGCAGGTGCGGTAATCGCTACTTCATAGTCACCGAAGGTAAGAGCAAACTCGCCTCTTCCTAGAAACTGCTTGTTTTGCCAGCCATATACGTCATTATATGAACACATTCTAGGAAACCACTGTGCCATTTCATAGAGGTAGTTGTCATCCTTAGGGAAGTACTCGTAACCACCACGCGCGCCCATCTTGTTTGCATCGTTGATATTAAAAGCCCAGTCAAGCGAGAAGGTAAAGCTACCTCCATTGGCTTTGAGTGGTTCAGGTAGCTCGATGCGCATCATCGTCTTATTAATAGTGTAGTTGAGTGATTTTCCCTTGCCATCTTTCACGTTGCTGATGGTATAACCTCCTTTGGAGTTGACACCCGCTTGCCATGAGAAATAAGAAAAATTAGGCTTTCCGTCGAAATCAAATGCCTGTGTGCTGTAGGTATCAGACTCTTTCTTGAAGCGGTTCTGGTCTAGCTGCAGCCACAGGTAGGAGAGTGTATTCGGCGAGTAATTGTAATAGGTAATGGTCTCTGAGGCCTTGATAGACTGGTTTTCGTCATTGAGTGCTACCTTAATCACGTAATCGGCTTTTTGCTGCCAGTATTTGTGTCCAGGAGAGCCGTCAGCGGTGCGGTATACATTGGGCGTAGGTAGTTCAGTACCTAGTTGCTCAAACTTATCACTTTTATATTGAGCGTAAGAAGTATGAAGCCAAAAAAGACAGGCCATACTGAGTAGTATCTTCCTCATAGGAGTGTTAGTTTAAAAGTTTTTCTATTAAAATTGAAAGGGCTACACCAAAAGAAATTCCAGAAAGGAAGATCGTCCAGTCTCTTTCTTTTAGTTTAAAGATATAAACAAAAATAAAACATAATATTAATAAGACCAAAACAACTAATATTTGTCCTACCTCAAGTCCCACATTAAAGGCCAATAAGGGAATAGTAATCGACTGTGATTGTAACAGGAGTGTTTTAAGGTAATTGGAGAAACCTAAGCCGTGAATAAGTCCGAAAAAAGCTGCTAGTAAATAACGTAAATAATGTTTTTGTTTTACTTTTTGGAGGCCTCGCCTAGGGCGTTGAAAGTTGAACAAAGCTGTAATGATAATAGTAACAGGAATCAACATTTCAATGAGTTGACTATCAATCTGTACAATATCAAAGGTAGCCAACGCAAGGGTGATAGAGTGTCCGAGTGTAAAGGCAGTAATTAATAATAAGAGTGGACGGGCATTCCTAGGGAAGTAGACAGCACAAAGTGCGATGATAAATAAGATATGATCGTAGCCGCGTATATCGGTAATATGCGCTAAACCCACTTGAAAATACACATTAAATTGTTCCATTTCTTATCTTTGGCTTATAAAATGGTCGTATAATAATTGATGATTGATCTGTTCTATGCCCACTAATAAAGCCTACCTTCGTAAGGTTTACAAGGAAAAGCGAAAAAATATGAACGATGAGGTGCATGCACATCGTAGTCAATTAGTCGCGCAGCAGTTCTTCCAGTACTTCCAAGTACAGCACCTTCAGAGCTTACACCTTTTTTTACCTATACAGAAGCTGAAAGAACTTAATACTTGGTACATCGTTCGTAAGGTTTGGCAAGCGTATCCTCATTTGCAATTAGTGGTATCTGTGAGTGATTTTACGACCTTACAGATGAAAAGTTTTTATTTCAACCCAGATACACCCCTCAAAGAAAATACTTGGGGGATTCCTGAGGTAGTAAACGCAGTACCATTCCCTGATGAAAACATAGCGATGATTCTCCTACCATTATTAGCCTTTGATCTAGACGGTTATCGGGTAGGTTATGGTAAAGGTTTCTACGACCGTTTTTTACAGCGTTGCCCGGCTAAAATACGTAAAGTAGGTTTATCTTTGGAAGCGCCTATTGAAAAAATAAACGATACAGACCATCATGATGTGCGTATGGACTACTGTGTGACGCCTGAGCGAGTGTATGTATTTGACAAGCAGTAGAGAGAAGAATATACCTTTTTACTACCCTATCTATTTTAAAATAGCTTATTTTGCAACACCAAACTTCAGGTACTTAACTAGTAATAACTAATCATAAATGAAAAAAATTTACGAATTAAAGTTTGTAGAAAAACTATTCGACAAAATGAGTAGCTCTTATGCTAAAGTAAATTATATTACCTCCTTTGGCTTTAGCGAGAGATGGCGAAAACAATGTGTAGAAGCTATCGAGATTGAAAAGGGAAAAGTAGTAGTCGACTTGATGTGCGGCATGGGAGAATGCTGGAAGCACATACTCAAAAAAAGTGACGCGCATTCAACACTAATCGCTCTTGACTTTTCATCAGAAATGCTAAAGCGTGCAGAAAAAAAGAAAGCTAAGTACCATAACGTTAACATCCTTAAGGAGAATGTATTGAACAACTCGATCGAGGATCACACAGCAGACTATATAATTTGTGGGTTTGGCTTAAAGACTTTCAATCATACACAATTGAAAGCACTAGCCAACGAGATAGATAGAATACTAAAACCCAATGGAAAGTTCTCGCTTATTGATGTGTCCGTTCCTGAAAATAAACTACTACGCTTTTTTTATATGTTTTATCTAAAAAGGATTATCCCAGTTTTAGGATGGCTTTTCTTTGGTAGCCCTGAAAACTATAAAATGCTGGGAATCTACACACAAAAATTTGGTAATGCCAAACACATAAGGTTGGCTTTCCAACGACATAATTTTGAAGTTGAGTATGTTGAATACTTCTATGGCTGTGCAAGTGGTATTAAGGGACAAAAGTTAGGAACGTGATGAAAGTACTGTACAAATTCAAAACCTATACTTTCTTTTAGAATAAATAAGAAGATTCAGCATAAACTGATGCACAAATGGATTTACTGGATAAAACAAACTACCCTAAAGTTATAGAAGCACTTGAGCCTGTCACCATCAATCACTTATTTGCACGAGCAGTAGTTGAGCATCATATATCAGGGAAAGTATATGTTGATGACAGAGAAAATCCTAGTACATTCTATATCGTTCATCCCTATGGAATGAGCCTTTTATTAGGTAAAAATGATAACGAAGACTTTAATGAGGCTTTCAAGGAATATGCACTAAATACAAATGGGAATAGACAGGCATACGAGTGGATGCAAGCGTTCCCAAATGGTTGGCATAGTACATTGAAAAAATTACTGGCAGATTGCTTAGTACATCCCTCGGAAAATGAGCACCCTTTTCCCTCAAACCTTATAGCGCTACATACGAGAGTTAATTTCAAATTTAATCCTAAGGCATATGCAGCCTTTAAAAATAAGCTAGAAGGTATCGTAGGGGCAGTTATAGAAACCACCCAAAAAGAGTATGCTACTATGGAAGGAGCAGTGGTTCCTTCAAAATTCTGGAATGGTGCAGCCGATTTTCTTGCTAATGGAATGGGTTATAGCACTTATGTCGATAATACACTTGCCTGTACCGCTTTTTCAGCGTTTTTAATTGATGATAAGCTTGAACTCGGTATGGAAACTGTACCAAAGTTTCGTGGAAGAGGACTGGCACAGTACACTTGCAGCCGCCTTATTGACTACTGCTTACAAAAAAACTATACACCTGTTTGGGCTTGCCGACTAGAGAATACGGGTTCGCTTCAACTAGCCCAAAAACTTGGTTTCGAGCCTACCATACAATTACCCTACTATAGATTGAGTAATTAACGTATATGAACACCAGAAATGTATACAACTTAGTTTAATTGAAATATTATATCCAGCTACACTATCTGTAAAAATTGTAATTATCTATGCCCAACATCCCTCGACCTATTACCTATGCCTCACAGCTATCTCGTAGCCTTGATGTGCTGGTCATAAGCCTATTGAAAACCATTCATTTTCAATCGACTTTCAGTTTTGCGCGAATGTCTTTAGATAGTGCTTTTTTATTGACGATCAAAGCGACTGTCTTTAATTTCAAGTAAGGCGCAGACATGTACAAATAACCACCTTCAGGATTCAACGATTGACCCCAAGAGTTTTTGACCCAATACCACTGTTTGCCAAATTTATCATTAGCAATTCCCACAATATGCATTAAATGATCAATTTTAGAAGACTTGTCTTCATATGTTTTTTGACGTAACGCAGTGGTGACTGCTTGTTGGGAAGTAGGCAAATAGGCAATGCCTCTTTCGTGAAGGAAGGTCTCTTCGGATACATCGCCATCCCACCCTACAGTATAGCCTTTGGCTAAGGCCTCATCAACTACTTGTATAAATTCTTCTAGTGGAAGGTTGTAGTAGAGATCTTGCGTCCAATTGTATTGATCTTCCAAAATGAATGCTTGATAATAAGGATGATGCGTATACGAGGTGATTTCAATATAATCGTCTGGATTGATTTGTAAGTAATCATTCATAAAGGAGAGGGGCGTGTATGTTTTCCCTTCATAAGTAAAACTGCTGGGTACTTCACCTAAATATTTATCTAAAAGTTTGTTGATGTACTTCCAATCGCGGTCGGTAGGGCTTGTTTTTCCTGCTTTGAGCATTTTTTTTACGTATCGCTCCATTAAGGTGTCTAGCTTCTCATGATCATGGCCAGTTTCATCTCCTACGCGCCCTGTGTATACCGATTCGGGCACCAAGCCATACTTTCTACTAACTCGCATAACATCATGGTACTGCCCACCTGGTGTAAAAAAGTTCGTTCCTTTCGAGGCTAAATGCAAACGTACCTTATCGAGGTATGAATAGCGGGCAATGTACATTTCTGATAAATCGATGGGTGCTTTTCCAGCTTTTATCAATTCACTTTCTAAAAAAGATAAACTCGCAAAACTCCAACAAGTAGAAGAGTAATACTGGTCTTTTACACTAGTACAGGCTACTTTTTTTTGTATAGTAAAGTTGTAAAACGTACTATTATGGTCTTGTTGTGCGCATAGCTCTATCGATAAGAAACTCAAGCAACAGAGTATTGTAATGAGTGATTTCATAAATGTATTGTGTATGAGTATATATAAAGGCACAACATTAATGCCTATAAAAGCAATCAAGCTGTTTAAACAAGATATTTTAGCCTCTAAACAGGGCGTTCAACGTCCTAGAAAGAACATTTCGTCTGTACCAGAAGGTTAAGTACTTTTGAAAGATTTTGAGTAGTTGAAATGTATTGACTTTAATGCCTATGCTGCGTGCTGTACACCTTAAATAAAAACTGACACCAAGTGGTTTCTTCGGAAATGCCTATTATATTAGCATGCGAAGTGGTACAATACGACTTAAATTGGTTTATGCTCAATATATCCCGACCCATTATCCTTGCCTCGCAATCGCCACGTAGGCAACAGCTACTACAAGCTTTAGGACTTACTTTTGAGGTGAAGTCAAAAAATGTAGAAGAGCACTTCCCTGAAGAGATGCCTACCAATGAAATTCCTACATTTTTAGCAAAGAAAAAAGCGGTAGCTTTTGAGGAAGAAATACAAGAAGAGTTGGTCATTGCAGCAGATACCATTGTGGTACATAATGGTAGCGTACTCAACAAGCCCAAAGATCGCGCTGAAGCAGTAGAAATGCTACAACGGCTATCTGGTAGCGTACACGAAGTAATTACAGGCGTTTGTCTGTATACAAAAGCACAGCAAACAGCTTTTAGCGACTTGACCTATGTAACCTTCAAAACCTTAACTACCGAAGAAATTTATTATTATATAGATACCTATGCGCCTTTCGACAAAGCGGGCAGCTATGGTGCACAAGAATGGATGGGTATGGTGGGTGTGGAGCGTATCGAAGGCTCTTACTTCAACGTTATGGGGCTACCTGTGCATCGGCTCTACGAGCATTTAAAGGCTTATAGCCAATAGCTACTGCTCTTACAAAAAAGTCTCTCGTACATCACAGGTAGATTTTACACCTACATAGGCAAGGTTTTCTTCGATCCATTCGTCTGCGTATTTTCTACCTAGGTCATGTAGGTAAGTGATGAAATCCCAGGTGGCGTTGAGCTTACTCGATACGTTGTAGTAGGCAAGATCTACCTCTGGGTTAATATTATGGATATACATATCTCTAAATCTATCATCTAAGTTCATGCCTTTCTTGAGTAGTCGATCTACGAGGTCAATTTTACGCATCTCGTGCATCAAGCTGGCGTTAAAACTAATTTCATTGACACGATCACGAATACCTACAGCATCCTTAGGCGTTTCATCAATATTAATGGGATTGATTTGTACAATGAGAATGTCACTAGAACTTGTACCATCTATTAAAGGGAAAATAGGTGGGTTGCCCATGTAGCCTCCGTCCCAGTAATCTTCTCCATCAATAGTAATAGCCTTAAATAAGAAAGGTAAGCAACAAGAAGCAAGTACGGCGTCACAAGAAATATGCTCCATATCAAAAACCTTTGCTCTTCCTCTTCTTACATTAGTAGCACATACAAAAAGCTTGGTCTCTTCGCAGGATTTGAGCTTATCAAAGTCAACAATATCTAGAAGAATATCCCTAAGTGGATTATAGTCTACTGGATTAAATTGATACGGAGAAGCATACATGGAAACAATTTCAGAGAACCAGAAACCGAAAGAGTAGTCCATATTCCCATTATCTATAGACTTATCTAAGAGGCTGGGTTGTAATAAGGAGAATATGGCTTGGTCAGATACCTTCTTCCAAAAAGTATAAAGGAGTTCTTTTGCTTTGGTGCGGCCACCTACCTGTAAGCCGTGCGCTAAGATTGTTGCGTTCATCGCTCCTGCGCTGGTACCACAGAAGCCATCTAAGGCAATCTCTTCTTCATCAAGCAATCTGTCGAGAACTCCCCAAGTAAAAGCACCGTGAGAACCGCCCCCTTGCAGGGCTACTGCAATATGCTTTACATCTTTTTTACTTTTCTTTGCCATAATACTATTTTTTAATTCATTTTTTGCTTAGCAACACATATTACTACAATCTATCGATATAAGCAAAAGCCATCTCGCGTTAGTTGTGTTACTATTTGGTTAAAGAACTGTTGTAAAAAATGAATCGAGAGGCTTAAAAATCTTAAAGAAGCCAGTATTATCTATCAACATTTTTTGTAAATTGTTCGTATAAAATTTTTGCTTACTTCTACTTTTTTAAAATACATTTTACTAATGAGTAATACACGCCTTTCCTTCAAAAATGAGGCGGTTTATGCACTTTATGAAGGAGATTACACCATCGATCCAGCGATTCTTCAAGAAATTATAACGCTGGGCAAGGCTGCTACCGATGACTTATTGAAAATACTAGAAGATGCTTCTCTCAATACGCGTCTCTACACTGAGGAATACAGTGAAGCAGGCGGCGGCTTTGCTCCTAGGCATGCCCTCTATTTGTTAAGAGACATTAATGGTGAACCTAAGGTATTTGATTATCTTCTGAAATTTACACAGGAAGATGAAGCCACACTCGATAAACTTTTGGGTGAAACCTTTTTTGTAGATGAGTTTTGGTATTATGTATGTCACTATGGACAAGGCTATTTGAGTGAATTAGAAGCAATGCTTTATGAAATGCATCTAGAGGTAAAGATGGCTGTTTCAGGAGGGTTGGCACAGATGGCTAATTACTACCCGGTACACCAAAAAACAATTGAACAAATTTTTGCTAAACTCATAGACTATTATCTAGATGATGAACAAATGGAACAACTTAGAGAAGAAGAGGGCATTTTCGATAATTCTGACTATGACGATGATGTTACCTTTATCTCAGTAGTTACCTGCGATGTGTTAGATGCCAACCTAGCGCATTTGAAACGTCGTATAGATGAGCTTTTTGAGTTCGACTTAATCGATACTAATGTACTAGAACCAGAGCTGGCGATCTTTCAAGAGAATAAATTGGTACCTGATACCATCTTTGAGTTGTACGAAGCCATGCAGACAGAGGAAGAAGAGGAAATGGAAGAAGAGGAAAACAAACCTAAGGTGAAAAAGATGAAGTAACCATCAGCGCAGCCTCTTTGATTAGCCCAACTTCCATCCATTCTTTACAGTTCGGTCGGGTTGTATAAGGATCACCTCTTTATCTGTTCCGTAAATGCCGAGCACTAAACATTCTGATTGGAAGTTGGCTATTTGTTTTGGAGGAAAGTTGACGACAGCAAGAATTTGTTTCCCTTCGAGCGCTTCAAGTGCATAAAGCGTTGTGATTTGCGCACTTGATTTTTTAATGCCCAAAGGGCCGAAATCAATGGTTAGTTGATAGGCGGGCTTTCGCGCTTTCTCAAAAGGGTGGGCTTGGATAATCGTCCCTACGCGTATGTCTATTTTTTCAAAATCTTCCCAAGTAATCATGAAGCTATAGATTACGACCTTTACGTATGGTCATGACTAACAGAACAATGGTAAGTAATAAAGTAAGTCCTAGGCCAATCACCGTTACATAAGATACGCCCAATACGTGTGGAATCTGCTTAGAGAAATCGACCATTAGGCTGATACCCGAAAAGATAAGCAAGGCACATATGATCAAAGTGATAGAGCGCCTATTGGCGATGGAGTCTACCTCATAGAGGATGCGATCGAGCCCATCGAATTCGATATGAAAATGAAGGTCGCCTTTTCGAAGCTTAGAAAGAATCGTTTTGGCTTCACTAGGAAACCTATACACCAGAGAACCAATTTGTGAAAGGGTATTGGAAACCTCAAAGCCAACATTTTCTAAGGAGAACTGCTCTGCCACTTGCTTCGCACCGTAAGGCTTTACCGCCTTAAGGGTATCAAAAGCAGGGTGTAAGGCTTGTCCAATGCCCTCTAAAATAACCAGAGAACGAAGAATTAAGAAGATCGTACCTGGTATTTTAAGGCTGTACTTATAAATGACACTCTGGAGATTAGCAGTGAACTCTCGCATACCTGTATCGCCGACATCTAAAACGACCAGATCGTCTATCATAATGTTGAGGTCATCTTCTAGGTCGCGCATACTCTCTATGTCACTATCGAAAGCCAACCTACGCAAGCTGATAGCCATTCCTTTGGCATCTTTTCTCGCTAGGCTGATAAACATGCCAGCAAAGGCATATTTTTGTTGTCGCGTCAGCTTACCTACCATGCCAAAATCAATCAGAACGATGTGCCCATTGGGTTGTACTAATACATTACCAGGGTGAGGATCCGCATGGAAAAAGCCATACTCAAATATTTGTGTCAGATAAATATCTAAGCCTCTTTCTACCACCTTTTCGGGTACCAAGCCCCAGGCTTTCATTTGTACAATATCTGTGATTTTACAGCCACTTACGAACTCCGTGGTAAGAATTCTAGCAGTAGAGAAGGCCTTGTAAGGCTTAGGTACTTGAAACTGCTTGTAGTTGCTATAAATTTTTCTGAATTGTTCTAAATGTCTCAACTCGTGGATGTAGTTGAGCTCTTTCTGCATACTTTCTTCAAAGGTATCTACTACATCTAGTGGATTAAGAATACCTAGATTTTTGAAAAAGTTTTCGGTGAGCTTTACAAACTCTCGGATTAAATTAAGGTCTACTTCTACCTTAGTTTGAATATTAGGGCGTTGTATTTTTACCACAACATCCTCGCCCGAGTGCAGCCTCGCCCTATGTACTTGCCCAATAGAAGCCGAACCGATTGGAATCTCATCGAAAAAGCTGAATACTTCTTCTACCGGTAGTTTTGTTTCTTCTAGAAAAGTGTCTTTTACTATTTGGGCATCAAAAGGTGGCACATTGCTTTGTAGCTTCTCGAACTCTACAATGAGTGGTGCAGGGAGAATATCAGGCCGATTACTCAGCAACTGTGCAAATTTGATAAAGGTAGGGCCTAGCTCTTCTATTACCATTCGCAGTCGTTCCCAACGGGTATAGTCAAAAACAGGCTTATCTTGACGAAGCCAGTTCGTTTGCCTTTTGGTAGAGACAAGCCTTCTTAGGGGAGTATTGGTAATGATGTCTTCAAAGCCGTGCCTAGCCAAAATGTTAATCATTTGGCGAATTCTATTGATATTCTTTACGGTACGATTGAATAACATACGATCAGCTTTGGTCAAAACCAATTACTCCAAGATACCATAACGAGAAGGTATCCCTATACAAACAGTCAGTATTTATTAATTGGAAGTAATAGCTAAGATTTTGGTGCCACTTTCTTTACTGTTTTGGGCTTGGCTTCTTTTCTATCTTCTAGAGCTTCTACTCTTTTCATTACCTCATCGAGGTCACTTTCAGTCACAAACTTAAAGTTTGATACAATCTTTTCTACTAAGGTTTTTAACTGTGACTCAAACTCGTCTTTTTTATCCTCAGTATTCTTCATAAAGTCATCCACGAGCTTCTTGCCTTCTTCAGAAGAGAGCTTGCTTTCCTCTACGAGCTTATCTACAGTGCTTTTAAGGGTTTCGGCAGTGATTGATACTAAACCAATACTGGTATAAATAAACTTTTTAAACAAATCTTGCATGGTATATGTGTATTTAATAGAATAATTATTAAGAGTATAAAGATAAGACAGAAATAGTACTATCGAAATGGATTTGTATTTATTTTTTGTCAGATAAAGCCTCTTATAGGATAAAATAAAGGCAAGTATTTCTTTTCATAAGAAATAGTTTGTTAGAGGGGATCGTTCTATCCAGTACCTTCGTTCTATAAAAGCAGCTTATTATTTTTGAAAAACGAATTACATGACAAGTATCTTTTCCTCTATATCCGTCAAGTTTCAGCGTGCTTTCTCGTTGCGAGGTTTTTTAAAGTTAATTCGTTTTCAAAACCTATTGCTTATTGCACTTACGCAATACCTCATCAAGCTTTTTATTATTGATAAGCCTCCTTTTCATTTAGTAGATATTCTAGATACACAGTTTTTTCTTTTGTCGCTGGCTACCGTTATGGTCGCGGCGGCTGGGTATATTATCAATGATTACTATGATGTAAAAATAGACATTATCAATAAGCCAGAGCGAGTAGTAATAGGGAAGTCTATTCGTAGGCGTGTCGCGATGGGGGCCAATGTTGTAATCAATACACTCGCGCTGCTCATTGCGCTTTACTTAGGCTGGCGTATATTTATCGTGATTATAGGGGCTATATTTTTACTTTGGTTGTACTCTAATCGCTTAAAACGCCTTCCCTTTTTAGGCAACTTAAGTATTGCCCTACTTGCCGCCCTTACGCTTTTCATCATAGCCGTGTATTACCAAGCACAAGAGGGTGTATTGTATATCTATGCCTCCTTTGCCTTTTTCATCACACTTATTCGAGAGATTATCAAAGATATGGAAGACATGAAAGGCGATCAAGCTTTTGACTGTTACACGCTTCCCATTATGTGGGGCATTCGCAAAACAAAGCTTTTACTCTTTGTTCTCATCGTAAGCTTTATCACCAACTTAGCCGTTAGCTTTTTTTTTCTAGATCGCTGGGTAGTCATTTACCTAGCGGGAATCATCTTTTTCCCAGTAGCCTGGTTAATTATACGTTTGTACAGAGCAGATCGGGTAAAAGATTATGCTTTTCTGAGCACCTTCTGTAAGGTAATTATGCTAATAGGCGTTTTGAGTATTGCGTTACATTTTTGATAAGTTGCTCTGGCGAAGCTTTTCTAGTAATTGATTGAGTTGTTGCGCCTCTTCAATTGAAAAGGGCTCAAGTTGAACTTGAAAGTGTTGTTGGCAACCCTCTATTTTTCCCAGCACATCCAACCCTTCGTTGGTAATAAATATATGGGTAGTACGCCGATCGCTATATGAGGCCATACGTGCTACAAAGCCCTTTCTTTCGAGCCGGTCTACAATACGAGAGGCATTCGACATTTTACACGTCATTCTTCTAGTAATAAGTGCTACATTGGCGGGCTCTGGCGCTTGTTTTCTTAAAATGCGTAATACATTGTACTGTGGGGTCGCCAAGTCGTATTGCTTCAGTACCTTATTTTGACAATTTTCTAACCAAGCATGTGCTTTAGATAAATTAAGAATAAGTCGTTCGTACTCATTATTTTTCTCATGAGGGTTGTGTTCAGTATTCATAAGGATAGTTGTATTATTAATAGGTAATAGTAATTGCGTTTTAACAAAAATAAAAAATCTAACCTAATTTAGAAATATTTGTATGATTCGTTTAGTTCTCAAGTAGTATACAGATAGGTTGTAAAAACTAAAAACTCCCTTTAGCTTTACAAAATATTAACTCCCTGTACTTTGATGATTTCTTCTCTGCAAAATACTACCATCAAAAATGTCGTAAAACTTCAAGAAAAAGCCTCCGAACGGAGAAAACAAGGTTTAATAGTAGTGGAAGGAGAAATAGAAATAACTTTGCTATTTAAAGCAAATCTCAAAGTAATGACTCTCTTTTTTTGTAAAGCGTTAGCAGATGATGCACTGATAGCGCGGCTATTGGCGCAACAGCAGCCAACACAATTCATAGAAGTTTCTTTAACGGTATTTCAAAAAATAGCTTATCGGAAAAACGCTACAGGGTTGCTAGCCTTGGCAGCGCCTGTTTTTACTCCTATAGCACAGCTTGTATTGCCACAAAGCCCCCTTCTCGTAGTGTTAGAAGCAGTAGAGAAGCCAGGCAACCTAGGGGCCATTCTGCGTACTGCAGATGCTGCTAAAGTAGACGCTGTGATCGTGTGTGATCCAAAAACCGACCTTTATAATCCTAATGTAATCCGGGCTAGTATAGGTTGTATCTTTACCAAACCTGTAGTAGTATGTACCACTGAAACTTGTATTAACTTCCTTAAAGAACAGGGCATTCATACTTATGCTGCGGCGCTGTCTGCTTCTCAACCTTACACTACGATAGATTTTAGGAAACCAACCGCCATCGTAATGGGAACAGAAGCCACAGGCTTGTCAGCGACTTGGCTGGCCGCCGCCGATCAAAATATTATCATTCCCATGCAAGGAGAGATAGACTCTATGAACGTTTCGGTAGCTACTGCCGTGATTGTATTTGAGGCCGTCAGACAAAGACAAGCATTAAGTTAATTAACCTAAAACTTGAGTTCTGCAGACACTTTGACGCCAAAAGGCTGTGCCAGTGGGCTATCTAAATAAGTAAGGCGATGAAAAAAGTCTACCCGAAATATTTTGAAGATATTATCAATACCATACCCTACTTCTGCATAGGGTGTATCGGAGCGAAGGCGTCCAACAGGTTCTAATGGATTACCCACAGCATCTTCTTCGGGAATCAGCGCAAAGTTTTCTTCTCTTAGACCTCCGTACAGAATGTTAAATGTACCTACAAGCCGCCAATCGAGCTTTCTTAAGAGGGGTACACGATTGAATACAACCCCATCAAAGTAGTGACTATAATTAAGAGCAATGTAGTGATCACTTACGAACTCGAAGCCATTCATTTGGTTAAAAGCCTTCTCGATCAACACAGGGGTATTATTACCCAGGTGTACTTTCAGTAGTGGATAGGGCACTTCTGAGAAAATATAGCCTGCCCTAAGTGAATAGTTGGCGTGCCCTACACTAAAGATACGTGCATTGCGTTGGGTAATGTCAAGAAAAAGCTTTTGATAGTTAAACTGACCATCTAAAAAACCCTTAATACCAAATACACCTGTAAGAGTCACTTTGGGTTTGGTAGCCCCGCCAAGTGTTACCTGGTCGTTATTACGCAATCTCACACGACGCCCTCCTTTGTTGAAGGTGGACTGTAGGATAATCTCTGAGGTATTGATTTCAGAAAAAGTCTGCGTTTCATTATTACCCTCGAAGTAAGCAAAATTATATAAAGGGATAAGATTTCGTTGTTGTAGGGTGATTTTTTGTTTGAAAGAGGGCTTTAACTGGCTCTCTAGCCATACTACGTTTTCTTTTCGTAAAAAAGGTCTTCGTTCGGAAAGATCAAAGAAACGATTGGAAGCTATGAAAAAAGCTGGCAGATCATTGTCAGTAAGGTTGAGTTGTATAAGCGGGTCAACATCTTCAGTACGTTTTACCCCAATTTTGGTAAACTTCTTATTAGAAATAATGTACTGTAACTCCGTACTATACTTAAAACGTTCATCGCGCGTACCATAGGCCCCTTGTAGTTGGAAGCGCCATCTATCACTGAAGCGATAGTTGGTACGCATCCCAAGGCCAATACGATGCCCCTCGATGTCGTTCCAAGCGTAGGTGCCTATGTAATGACCAAACTCTACTTTTGCATTACCAGGAGTGTAGTATCCTGTAGAAAGTATTTCTATAATCTTTGTGTAGCTTTTTACAGAACGAATGGTTTTAAGTGTATCGATAAAAGCATAGATATCTATCTGGTTAATGGAGGCAGTAGTATCAGTACGGTATTCTTGCCAATAATCCGTAGCCTTTATCTCTTTGGCATCAGGCGGAGCCACTACATCGTAGAATGCGCCAGGTTTAGGCTGGTTGATGACAAAATCACTGTTGATCGTTTTGCAACGTGCCGTAATGGAAGGGATCAATTCCGTAAACTCCGAGAGCTTTACCTCAAACTCTACTAAGCTCGGCAACCAAGCCCCTGCCGAAGTACGTGCCATCTGCTGCATTACCCGAAGACCTTCTACAAAATTAATATTAGCATTGTCAGAGATGGCCACGTCTACTTTTTTAAGGGCATAGTCGGTACTAGTGATCCAAATAGTACCCACAAAAGCCAAGTCTTGGTCATTGCGAGGTACTATATTGAGCTGATAACACCAGTCATTACCAATGTAGAGGCTATCGGTAAGGTCAAAGTCATAGGTAAAGCGCCAGCCATCTGCTATCGGCGATATAAAGTACTTATCTAAGATGTAGACTTGATTCTTATAGAAATTATATTCGTTGAGCTGCCCTCCTGTTAGAATTTGACCAAGACCTTGTGCATCTTCTAGACCTATTCCCTCAAGGTTGGTCGCTTGGATCACCTCTCGGTCTTTTTGTGGTTTGCCAAGAAAATAGGCTTCCGATACACTTTCACTGACAAGAATAGGAATCATCGTTTTACCCTCTTCGTCTTGAAGTGCGGGCATTTCTTCCGCCACCTTTTTCATGTCTTTCATCACTTTTAGCCGACTAATACCTTTCTCAGTACTGCTCATGTAGCCTTCAATACGGTTGTAGCTATTGTATTGAAATGCCTCCAAGCTACGCTTATCGTTTTGGGCCTTATGTTTCACGGCTTCCCGAATAATTCGAAAAGCAGGATTTTCACTAGGACGAATGACCACCTCGTCTAAAGTTTGCGTATCTGGGGTAAGTTGGAAATCAATAATTTGTAGTAATTGTTGGCTAGGGAATTTGGCGGCAGTTTGATAGCTTAGGTAAGTAACCTGTAAGGAGTCATTGTTCCACTCCGTTTGTAGTGTATAGTAGCCGTCTACATCTGTAGAAGTACCCACACTTGTATGATTTTTGAAAAAGATATTAGCGAATGGAATAGGTTCTCCAGTCTCTGTATCTGTCACTCTACCCTTTATTTGTATTTGCTGGGCATAAAGGGAACTAAGAGGAAGCAAGAGTAAAAATAGTAGCTGGCTATATTTTCTTATGCGAGTTCTACTCATACGTAGCGCCTAGGAGAACAAATTTAGTAATTTTTGAATGTAAATTCGATTTGCTGTAATATTGTAATAACTTTCTTCCTAAAAAGAAGTAGGATGTTATAGAAGCACAAGAAGTGCATGTGCAAAACATCCTGTATACTTACATCTAAAACAAACCTTAATATAATGAAATCATTGTTGAGAAGTCTTACATTTGTTCTATTAATTACGGCTTGTAAAAGTATTAAACCAGAGAAGCCTAATGAAAACTATGAGGCGGCTGCTATAGAGAAGGTAAAATCAGAGATTAACGTTCCCATTCAATTATCTATCGTAGATGTACAAAATACCTTGAATCGCTACGTAAAAGGAACGCTCTACGAACTGAAAGATTACTCTCAGACCGGTATTGAAAAAGTAAATCTCAAAGTATATAAGAATAGTAAAATTGAGCTTGCAGGTAAAAATAGTGTGGTTACTTCTGTAGTACCCATCAAAATTTGGACGAATCTAAAAGCAGGTTCAGGGTTGCTCTCGCTCAACGAAACAGCCGATTTCTCCTTAAATTTACAATTTGCTACCCGTTTTTCAGTGACCAAAGACTGGAGAGTGATTGCCAAAACCTCTCCTAACGGCTTCAAATGGACTAAAAAGCCGAAAATAAGCCTTGGTGGGTTTGACATCCCCCTCGATGACATTCTAGGAGACGTGATTGATGAACAACAGGCGAGCCTTTCTAAAATACTTGATAAAGAAATTAGTAAATACCTAGAAATTAAGTCTTATGCAGAAGAGGCTTGGACCTCTGCTTACACACTCTTTGAACTGTCAGAAGAGTATAAAACTTGGCTTACTATTGAGCCAGTAGACATAGCGATGACGCCCATCAAGAGTAACGCAAAATATATAGAGACGCAGATAGGTATTACTACCTATACAGAAACCTTTGTAGGAGAGAAGCCTGCTACCAAAAAGCCTGCTGACTTACCTCCTTTACGCCTCCGAAAAACGCTCCCTGATGATTTTGTAGTAAACCTGACTGCCTCTGTTTCCCATCAGTATGCTACAGAGATGCTCCGTAAAACTTTCGTAGGAGAGTCTTACAGCTTTAAAGATGGTAAATACAATATTACCCTTACAGATTTAGAGATATTTGGCAGTAATGAGCAGCTAGCAGTAAAAGTAGGCATGACAGGTAGCCTTAATGGTATTGTATACCTCAGAGGACAGCCTTATTTTGATAAGGAAAGCCAGATGGTAGGGCTCAGAGAGGTAGATTTCGACTTGAAAACAAAAAATGTATTGGCAAAAGCTGCTGGTTGGTTAATGCATCAGAAGTTTAATAAAACGATACAAGAGAACTTTCAGATTCCTATCAAGGCGGAGATCGATGAAGCTAGTAAACAGATCAACCAATATTTAAAGGGGTATAAGGTCAATCAATATGTTACTATCAATGGTGATCTCAATGAGCTTGCACCAGAGGATATTCTTATCCTACCTGATCAGATTGTAGCTAAAGGGGCAGCTAGAGGAAAGCTCAAGCTGCTTATCAACATAAAAGACCTGTAATATTTATGGGTTTACCTGTATTTGTTGTGTAAAATATTGGTCGGCGAGGTGTTCGAAAGCCTTATCTGCTACGCTACTAAAAACAAAGCCACATACTACTTTGGGATAAAAATAAGTAGACTTTTGCGGAAGTGTATAGCCACTTCTGCAGACTTGTTTTACGACTTCAATAGGAATGTCTTGTGTAATAAAGGCTGCCTGCGCTGCTCCTGACTTCACCTGATCAAGGCACTCGGAAAGGCTCCTTGAAAAGGTGATTTTTTCTGAATTTCTTTGTTGTTTTCCAGGAATACCTAGTACTTTCTCGATAACAAAATAATGAAGTACAGTGAGGTCCAAGGCTTTAATAACAGGCGGGAAAGACCATTCCATTTCCTCAATCATTGCCTCTTTTAAACGAATTATAAAAGCCGCTTCGGCAGTAATACAACCAAAAGCCCACTTTTTACCTAAAATTACTTCGTGTACGTTATAGGGATCGGTAATGGGCTGCACCTCAAAATACTTACTAAGGGCTTCTGGTAAAGCAGAGGCATCGAAATCTGCTAGTCCGTTAATAAGGCGATGGGTAGGTAAAATACGCAGGTCGTCGCTTTCTGTATTAGTTAAATACATCAAGTGATAATTATAAGGCTCAAAACCTGTATGCTGATCATTTGCTTCCCTTTTTTCTTTTCTATAGGCTAAAGAGCTCGTATACCGATGGTGGCCATCCGCCAAGATAATCTGCTTATCTTTGAGCTGGTCGATAAAATGTTGGATAATGGTTGCATCTTGAATCACAGCCAGCACATCCCTCACACCTTGGTAATCTTCTGTTTCGTAGAGGGGATTTTTCATGGCTTCGTCCATGTAGTGCTCTAAGGTAAAGGTAAGGTCGCTATAAAGGCCGTGTGTAGGGGCCGCGTTTATTTGGGTAGCTTTGAGCAAGGCTGTACGATCATTGACAGAGCGGGGTATTGTATTTTCGTGTCGTAGAAGCACTTGTTCGTTCCAGTCGTAAGCTTTGATATTACAGATAAAGCCCTTGCGGCAATACGATCGGGTACTCCCTGCGATGGAAAAATGTTGGTAATATACATAAATGCTGGGTAGGGCATCTTGCTGCAAGATACCTTCTTGCTCCCAAGTGTGTAAGCGTTGGGCGATTTCCGCATAACTCACGCCCTGAGCAGGTACAGAAAGGTGTATGCTGTTGTAAGGGTTTTGGTAAAGCACCTCTGTTTGTCTGGTTGAGACTACATCAAACAATGGTGAAGTAAGCTGCGCTATATTTTTGGAAAGAGAAGCATTATAACGCCAAGCTCTAAAGGGTCTTATTTCTGCCATCAGGTTGGTAATTTA
The DNA here is from genome assembly GCA_937911505.1 of uncultured Cytophagales bacterium. Lineage (GTDB taxonomy): Bacteria > Bacteroidota > Bacteroidia > Cytophagales > Thermonemataceae > CALEMF01. Next base: position 147,245 of record CALEMF010000014.1, on the reverse strand, counting down.
AACACGCAATGTTAAATGTTTAAACTTAAAAGACCTAATTGCTTATGGAGAAATAACACAGAAAGACTTACGATACCAAGGTGGTACGCACCTTACGCAAGCTTTGTTGTAGTGCCTCTACTTTACTTACAAGTTGATTTTCGTAAAGCTTCTCTTTGGTAATGTCTGTACCAACAAAAAAGACGCTTTCTAATGTGCCTAAGTTGGCATCTCGTGCACCAACAGTCATCATACTAATAAACTTAAATGATTTATCACCAGCTCTTAGCAGGACAATCCCTTCTTCTGTACCACCAGATTGTACACGACGCTTGATCATTTTGTAGTCGAGGCGCCCAATGATCGCTTCGTCGATGTGTTTGCCTTGGTAATTTTCTTTAGTGGTTTGTAAAATACTACAGCCAAATCCATTGAGATTTTTGACAATGAAGTTACGATCTGTTTCAAAAATAATGAAGGCTTTATCGAAAGCATTGCTACGATAGTTGACTGTCTTTTGGTCTTCTATGGCCTTATTCTCTTTGGCAATCTTCTCAGTAATATCGGTAGCAATGGAGGTAACTTTGATGAGATTCCCCGAAGTGCTCACAACAGGGAAGTAGTGTGCCCGCAACCAAAAGCTTGTTCCATCTTTACGAATCCGCCTTACATTACGCTCTAGGTGCATTCCTTCCGTAAGCTGCGACCACATTAGGTTAAACTCGGCAGGGTCTAAATCTTTAGGAGCAAAAAAACTTCTGTGTTGCCCCACAACTTCTTCACTTTTGTACTGGGAAAGCTCAGAGAAACGCTTATTGACAAAGGTGAAATTACCTTCTGCGTCAAACTCCATCACTATTGTTGCCTTTTGGATCGCTTCCATCATCGCGCCCATCTCAGCGTTCCTGTATTCTAGCTCTTCTTGTGTTTCGGCAAGTTCTTCTAAACTACTCCTCATTTGCTCTTCTTGCGAGACCATACGATTGGTAATCTCCCTCGATTCACGCAACAGGTTCTGGGTTTGTTCAGTGGAGCGTATAGATGAAATGGTAGAAGCAATGTCTTCTCCTAGGCCTTCTACAAACTCTTTTTCGATAGGTGTAAATTGGCTAAAAGAAGCGAGTTCAATAACTCCGTAGGTTTCACCGGCTACTTTAATGGGAACGATCAATACCGAACGTGGATTCTCTTCTCCTAATCCAGAGCCAATGTGTACATAGTCTTCGGGCACCTCAAGTAAATAGATGGTATTTCCCTCTTGCCAGCACTGTCCTACAAGTCCTTGCCCTAGTTCTACCTGCTGTTGTATGTACTTTTTTCTGTTGTAGGCATAGCAAGACTTGAGCTCTAGGTAATCCTCATCGGGCGTGGGTGTAGCAATAAAAATACCCCCTTGGTTAGCTTCCACGTATTTTACCAAGTTCTTTACAAGCTTATCATAGAGGGCTTGTACATTAGAAGTATCCCGTAAAATCTCAGCAAAAAGCGTAAAACCTTCGTTCGTCCAGTTTCTAGTACGATCTCGCTTGGCTACTGTTTTAAGCCCATCACGCATACTACTTAGCGAAGCACCAATATCTCCTTCGTTATTAAAGATATTAATGTTTGTTTCAAACTTCCCTTCTCCTATCTGTTCGGCGAGGTACTTAATATTAGAGAGGTTACGGCTAATGGTATCAATGTCGTCTACGATAATCTCTGTCTCATCTTTTACATTACTTTTCACGAGTGGTACGTTTCCTTGGGCAAGCTCACTTAAATAGCCGTGAACGTTACGTAAACTACCTTTTAGGCGTACAATAATACTTCTACCTAGTAAAATCGTAATGGTAATAAGTAAAGTAAACAATAAAAATAAGCCCCCTTCTAGTAAAAGTTTTTGAAAGGAAGCATCTTCTTTCTTTATAGTGATCTGTAAATTTTGATTTTCATAGAGGCGGTTAATGGTATTCTCAATTTTACGTGTTTGATCGTTTACTTTTTGAAGATATGCCTTTACAAGGTCTTTCTCTTGTACTTCATCTTGTGCAATCGTAATAAGATCAAAGTTTTCATCAAAGGCAGCATCTTCTAGGTCTTCAGTAGGCGACACATCAACGAGAGAATCTATGCGGTTAATTTCATCAAACCCTTCAAAGAGATCAAAGTCGCTATCAGTTGTATCTCCTTGAAACTGCGCCTCCTCTTGTTCAGGGTCAACATACAGAGAGTCTCCCTCATTAGCTTCCAGAAGAGTAGCCTCCTCTAGCTCTAGGGTGGTTGTATACAAACGATCTATGACGTTGTCTTCCAATACTTTTTGTAGGCGATTTAAGGTACGTAGGTCATTGGTAAGCTCTCCTAGTAGTACCCTATCGTCTATGATTTGCCAGTGATTTTCATAGAAAGCCAGCGAGTCTAAATAAACACTTACTTGATTTTTCCAAAGTGCCTTTCTCTCTCCTTTATGAATAATCTCTTCTCCGTCAGTACGTAAGTAGTTTTGTAAAGCATTGTTGGTCTTGGTGATGCTGCTTTGAAGTGCAAGTAAATAGACCTGAGAAGGGCGACTTACTTCTGTGATGTAGTCCTGCTGTAAAGTAATTTGATTGAGGCGATGAATAATAAAACCTATACAAAGAAGGAGTACACCGACGATAATTAAGATACCTACGTTAATCCTACCTCGAATGGTAGCTACATTAAAGACTCCCTTAGAAGATTTTTCTTTTGCCATACTTAAAACTACACAACAGAACTACTATAAAATACTTGAGAGTTCTCCAAAAATAAATAAATTTATGAAAAAACCTTTCTTAGGCGAAAGGTAAGCATTTAATATACTTCAAACAATATAAAGAAAAATCCTAAAATCTATAAACTTTTACAGATATGAAGATTACTGAAAGCCTTTATAATAGCTCTTTATCTCTGCTAACTGATCTCTATCAACTTACCATGGCCTATGGTTATTGGAAGTCGGGTAGAGGTGAGCAGGAAGCTGTTTTTAACCTATTCTTCAGAAAAAACCCTTTTCAAGGCGGGTATACAATCGCTTGTGGCCTAGCGTATATTATCGATTATCTCAACCATTTTAAGTTTTCCAACACGGATATTGCGTATTTATCTACCCTAAAAGGAAATGACGGCCAACCTTTATTTGAGCAAGGCTTTCTCGACTACTTGGGAGCAATGGAGTTTAGTTGTTCAGTAGAAGCTATCCCAGAAGGAACCGTAGTTTTTCCCCACGAGCCACTTTTTAGAGTAAGTGGGCCTATTATTCAGTGCCAGATCATAGAAACACCCCTCTTAAATATGGTCAACTTCCAAACGCTTATTGCTACCAAAGCGTCTCGTATGGTATTAGCAGCCAAAGGAGAGCAGGTGTTAGAGTTTGGGCTACGTCGGGCGCAAGGAATTGACGGTGGCTTGGCGGCCAGCCGCGCGGCGTATATTGGTGGTTGCCATGCTACCTCCTATGTACTAGCTGGTAAACTTTTTGATATTCCTGTCAAAGGAACCCACGCGCATAGCTGGGTGATGTCGTTTGATACAGAAATAGAAGCGTTCCAGACTTACGCAGATGTACTTCCTAATAACTGTGTGTTTTTGGTTGATACTTACGATACCATAAAGGGAGTGAAAAATGCGATCAGTATTGGAAAAAAGCTGAGAGAAAAAGGCTACGAAATGGCAGGTATACGCTTAGATTCTGGTGACTTGGCCTATTTGAGCATAGAAGCTCGTAAAATACTGGATGAGGCGGGTTTTCCTCAGGCAGCCATTGTAGCCAGCAACGATCTAGACGAGTACACTGTACAAAGTTTAAAAATGCAGGATGCGAAGATCGCTGTTTGGGGCATTGGTACGAAGCTAGCTACTGCATACGATCAGCCAGCGCTGGGTGGTGTATACAAGATCGCTGCTATTCGTAAAGGAGAAAGCTGGCAGTATAAGGTAAAGCTTTCTGAACAAGCCATCAAGGTATCGAACCCAGGTATACAGCAAGTGCGTCGCTTCTACCAGCAAGAAGAAGCGGTAGCAGATATGATTTATTCAGAAGAACACCCTTTACCAACTACACAGTATACCATCGTTGATCCTATGGATATGACACGTAGAAAAAATATTATGGCTGACACCTCTTATGAAGACTTACTTGCCCCTATCTTTAAACAAGGTGCTTGCGTGTATGAAGTACCCTCCATTCATGATGTACGTGCGCGTGTTCAGCAGCAGCTTGCTTATTTTCATAGAGGAGTAAAGCGTTTCACTAATCCACATAGCTATCCTGTAGGGCTAGAAAAATCCCTTTTTGAAGAAAAAATGGCGCTCATTTTACAGTTGAGAGAAGAAAATTAATGGCTTTTAAGGGTGCTTACATATAAATATTTTGAGAATCATTTATAAAATATATATTTTTAGCATTGAATAACTCAACCACCTGTTCTAAAGAGAAATATACATGAGAGTCATCCAATTTAGAGAAGCCTTAAGAGAAGCCATGTCAGAAGAGATGCGCCAAGACAAAAGCATTTTTTTAATGGGAGAAGAAGTAGCTGCCTACAACGGTGCTTATAAAGTAAGTCAAGGGATGCTCGATGAATTTGGGGAAGAAAGAGTCATTGATACACCTATTGCAGAGCTAGGCTTTGCTGGAATTGGGGTAGGAGCAGCTATGAATGGTTTGCGACCCATTATTGAGTTTATGACGTTCAATTTCTCGCTAGTCGCTATTGACCAGATCATCAACTCTGCGGCTAAGATGAATGCGATGTCTGGAGGACAGTACACAGTACCTATGGTATTCAGAGGACCCACTGGAAATGCAGGTCAGTTGGCAGCACAGCACTCTCAAAATTTTGAGAATTGGTTTGCTAATACCGCGGGTCTTAAAGTAGTAGTGCCTTCTAATCCCTACGATGCCAAAGGCTTGCTCAAAACTTCGATCAGAGATAATGATCCTGTCATCTTTATGGAGTCAGAGCTGATGTATGGTGACAAAGGAGAAGTACCAGAAGAAGAATACTCGCTGCCTATAGGGGAAGCGAAGATTGTAAAACAAGGGAAGGATATCACGCTGGTCTCTTTTGGGAAAATGATGAAGGTTGCTACCCAAGCATCCGCTGAACTAGATAAAGAAGGTATCTCAGCCGAAGTAATCGACTTACGTAGTGTACGTCCTATCGACTACCCTGCTATTATTGATTCTGTAAAGAAAACAAACCGACTTGTGGTAGTAGAAGAAGCTTGGCCGCTAGCAGCCATCTCTGCAGAGATCGCTTACTACATCCAACGCCATGCTTTTGATTACCTTGATGCACCCGTCTATCGTATCAATAGTATGGATGTTCCCTTAGCATATGCACCGACGCTTATTGAAGCTACGCTGCCCAATGTAGCGCGCACTATAGAGGCGGCTAAAGCAGCTCTTTATATTTAATTGAGGGAATAGTAAAGAGACAAACAATACCCAAATACTAAGGTGAGCACTTAGTAAAGTGCTAGTTTTTAGCCTTCAATAAATTGTATTGTCTTTACAATTATTTCTTGGGTATCACTCCCAATCCAAAATAAGTGTCCCCATTCGTTGTTTAGCGCTACAAGCTTTGCGTCGTCAATCATTTCCTTTGCCTGTAAGGCATGTTCAAATGGAACACTACTATCATTTTTACTATGGATAATAAACGTCGGGCATTGGATGGCTGCAAGTGCTGAATCGCTTATAGATTGGTCGATGTCATTCAAAAAACCACTTCCCGAACTGTAGTATTTCATCGCTGTAATTAGCGTTTTTACATCTTTCTTCGCCAGCTTATGCAGTGGTTTTGTGGAAAACTGAGGGTAAAAACTTCTTGCTATCATAGTAGGGAAAATATTCGAAAATACTCTGACCATACCCCAAGTAATCTTTTCTACGCTGGGATTGAAAATCCATTGCGCAGTTTTGTAAATCTTCTCATCGGCTTGAAGCCATTTTTTAGAAACCGCCGAGGCAAGAATCAGCTTTGTTACATAACGAGGATGGTTCGCTGCTAATGCTATGGCTGTCAAGCCACCCGCTGAGATGCCATATACTATTATTTTCTCTAACGCTAGGTGCTCTAGTAAGGCGATCATTAAGCTAGCTGCTTGCTGTGGTGTTTTGTTATTACCTAAGGGTGTTTTCCCATACCCAGGACGAGAAGGAGTAATCAATTGGTATTTTTCTAGATCAAACCCTTGATAACTAAGTGTTTCTTGACAGTTTGAATGCCCTCCATGTAAAAATAGAATTGGTGTGCCTTTTCCAACTGAGCGATACTCGATCTCTCCCAGTGCTGTCATAATTACTGTGGTGCTCATATCCGTATGTTTAATTGCTTATATATTTGGTAGATAACTGATCAAAGAAGTATAGGCAAAGCCTAAAGTTAGAATACCTATCTTTTTCTTTTACGTTCAACATCAATATTACCAAGAAAGTACCACGCATAACGATTGTTTTAGATACATACTAACTGCCTCTTAAAACTTATAGATAAATGAGTATGCATTACCAGATATTTCTAGTATCTTCATGGCAAACTTCTTATTATTTAACCATCACTAAACCTATGAGTAAGACCAAAACTTACGATTTTAAGGAAGAAAAACAGCCTATTGCTGTCACCATTACAGAATTTACACTCCTAAAGAAAGCAGATTTTTTCCTTGAGCGTTATAGCGAACCTTACATCGTATCAATGGCCATTGATGAAGCAGGGTTGGCGAATCCAGCAATTAGTTTTAATACGATGCCTTTCCCTAACATGCGGAAAGGTGATACCATTACCTTCGATGGACAAGGACATCTAATTTACGGCCCGAAGTATCCGGGCAGTTTTGTAACGTACTCTATTCTTTTTATGGAAAGCGATGCTGACATCAGAGAAGCAGGGAAAGTAGTAGAAGAGGTAGTAAAATCTGAGGCGGTTGATTTAGGATTGAAAACCATCCTGCAAGCTCAACCTACCTATGGTGTGGTGGCAAGCGTTCTACAGAAATTGACGGAGCTGGTCTCTAAAAGAATGCAGAATAACAAAGATGATGAACTGTACCGACGCAATGGTACGCTCTTGAGAGACGTAAAACCTCCTTATGATATTCTACGCACTTATGTAGGCGAAAATGACTTTATTCGCTCTAAGGTATCTATTATTCCCTTAGAGGAGTCTAATGGACTAGGAAGCCAAGTAAATGAAGTAAGCTTATAACCCTTCAGTAAAAAACATCCTCAAAGTGACTTATTTCTTTTTTACTAGGTGCACTTTGTACAATAGCGATAATATCGAAGCGTATATCACCTTGCCAGTTGTGTTGTAAGATATACTGTTCGGCTGTTTGTATAATACGTTTTGCCTTTTGGGCATCAACAGCCTCTTCTGGGTACCCAAAGGTGGTATTTTTACGTAGCTTTACCTCTACAAATACAAGTAAAACCCCCTGTAAGGCAATTAAATCGATTTCTCCTCGTTTATAGCGGTAGTTGTAGGTAAGTATCTGGTATCCTTTCTCCCTGAGGAATTGTGCCGCCAGTTGCTCACCTTCTCTTCCTTTTTCCAGATTGTTTCCCATTTCATGGCAAGAGTTTATAAGAATTCTATTAATTTACAGTAATAATTAAACATAGTGAATTTTTATGATGTATCAACTAATTGAAGGGTTTGGAGCGCAACTTAAGCAAGCACTTCTTATTGGTAAAAAGCAAACTGTAACACCTCCTCGCCACGAAATTAGGAATGTGGTGATCGCTGGATTGGGTGGCTCTGGTATTGGTGGAAGCTTGGTAGCTGAATGGACAACTGCCTGGCTAAGCGTACCTGTACAGGTCATTAAAAGTTATGATATCCCCAATTATGTCAATCAACACACCCTCTTTATTACCTCTTCCTTTTCAGGCGGTACAGAAGAAACACTGGCTGCACTAGAGAAAGCCTTACCAACGGGTGCAAAAGTCGCTTGTGTTACTTCTGGTGGTACATTGATGTCACTGGCACAAGACACCCCTTTTGATGCAGTACAAATACCCAACGAAGCGCCTTGTCCTAGGGCCTTCTTAGGCTACTCTTTCGTACAGCTTATGTATTTATTAAAGCATTATCAACTGATTGATGATACTTTTGAGGCAGCCCTAGAAGCAGGTGTAGAACAAATCATTACCCATCGAGAAAAAATACAGCAAGAAGCGCGAACGATGGCCAAAGCCTATCACGGAAGGTTACCCATCATCTACGCTGACAGCCATTTTTCGGCAGTCATTATGCGTTTGCAGCAACAAATCAATGAGAATGCAAAGCAATTGTGCCATACTCACGTATTCCCTGAGATGAACCACAACGAGCTAGTAGGTTGGCAACGAGAAAAGGCACACTACCAGCATATGGTCGTTACTATGTTGCGCTCGTCACTCGATACAGCGCGTGTAAAGATACGAATGGATATTTGTGAACCGATTTTTAAAGAAAAGGCTGCACAATTTTTACAGGTGGTGCCTCAAGGAACTACCCTGATAGAACAGTCGCTTTACTTGATTCACCTTTTCGACTGGTTGTCGTTCTATCTAGCGGAGCTGAACCAAGTAGATCCGTTTCCAGTTTCTATCATAGGACATCTCAAAAGTGAACTGGCAAAAGTCAGTACATCGTGAGTTCACTACACTACCCAAAAGTATAACCTTCTTGCGTTAGTATCTATGAATAAAGTAGTTCATTATCAACATTTGAAAAATATAGATTATAAACAAGGTTGGGATTATCAAACACAACTTTTTGAACGTATCATTGACCTCAAAATTGAAAATAGAAAGCAAGGTACTACACATCCTACACCGAACTATTTACTATTTTGCCAGCATCCACATGTATATACATTAGGAAAAAGTGGAACGCTAGAACATCTACTTCTTAGTGAAGAAGAGCTGAGGAAACGCCAAATAGATTTCTATAAGATTAACAGAGGGGGTGATATTACTTATCACGGAGTGGGGCAACTAGTTGGTTACCCTATCTTGGACTTGGACAACTTTTTTACAGATATTCACCGCTATTTGCGTTTTTTAGAAGAAGCCGTTATTTTAACCCTTCAAGAATACAATATTACAGCAGAACGTATAGAAGGGCTAACAGGGGTTTGGATTACAGACAATGGAGAGAACCCTAGAAAAATATGCGCAATGGGTGTCAAAACAAGCCGCTGGGTCACCATGCATGGTTTTGCGCTCAATGTAAATACAAACCTTCAATACTTTGACTATATTGTTCCTTGTGGTATTCAAGACAAAGGTGTGACTTCTATGGCACAAGAACTAGGCACACCAGTCGATCAGGCTGTGGTAGAGCGCAAATTACTAAAGCAGATCGCACAGCTTTTTGAAATGGAAATAGAAGAATTGGTAGCTGTATGAAAAAAGACATTGAATTTCCCAAAGTAGTAGGGGTAAAAGTAGCGATTGTAAAGAAGATCAACGAGCTGAATCAGGAACAATGGTATGCCTACCTCATCAATACCAATGATTTCGGTTTAGACAACGTCTTAATTACCTCTCAAGGCTATGGAGAAATAGAAGGAGAAAAACGCAAAACCTCTACTTTACGTCATTTGATAGAATATGTAGCCCCTGAGAGCCACGCACTTATTGAACCGATCGATCCTGTTGTATTTCAGTTATGTAGTGAATACTGGGTAAGTTATTATATAGACAGGCAGATTTTTGATAAAAAATTCATTTTTTTACCTGAAACGATCATTGAAGATAACTTAATTGAAATAAAACAATTATCTTTGAAAGGCATTTTACACGAATAATAGAAGAAAAACTATGGAGACAAGCTCCTTGGTAACTGATAACTTGCTGGAAGTAAGAGACCTAGTCGTAGAGTTTACCACCGAAAAAGGCACTATACAAGCTGTAAAACACGTTAATTTCTCTTTAGCAAAAGGCGAAACCATTGGCATCGTAGGAGAGTCAGGCTCAGGGAAGTCTGTTACTTCTCTATCCATTATGCGGCTAATCCAAGAGCCCGTGGGAAAGATTGCTTCAGGAGAGATCATTTTTGACTCCCCTAAGATGGGAAAAGTAGATTTATTAAGTCTGTCAAAGGATGAGATGCAAGAGCTCAGAGGGAATGATATTGCCATGATCTTTCAGGAACCCATGACTTCGCTTAACCCCGTTTATACTTGTGGCAACCAAGTAATGGAAGCTATTTTACTTCACCAACAAGTAAGTGTAGAAGAAGCGAAAAAGCGCACACTTGCCCTGTTTGATCGTGTAAAGCTCCCTCGTGTTAAAAAGATATTCAATGCCTATCCACACGAGTTATCAGGTGGACAAAAGCAGCGGGTAATGATTGCCATGGCGCTTTCTTGTAACCCATCACTGTTGATTGCCGATGAACCTACCACTGCACTGGACGTAACGGTACAAGAGGCCATTCTAGATATTGTACAAGACCTTCGTTATGATGAAGAAACTTCCGTAATATTCATTACACATGATTTGGGGGTAGTGGCAGAAATCTCCGATCACGTAATGGTGATGTACAAGGGAGAAACCGTAGAAAAAGGAGACGTCTGGGATATTTTTAATGAGCCACAGCATCCTTACACCAAAGGGCTCCTTGCTTGTCGCCCTCGCCTCGATTTCAAGATGAAAGTATTGGCTACCGTCAACGACTTTATGGAAGTAGATGAGGAAGGTAAACTGATAGAAAAGGAAAACAATAAATATAAATCAGTAGGAGAGGCGCTCTTGCTCAACTTTGAAACAGAAGATGAAATAAAAGACCGTACCAAAGATTTGATGATGCGTCCTGCCATTTTGGAAGTAAATAACCTCAAAAAATACTTCCCATTGAAGAAGAATTGGCTAAGCAGGCATCGAGAGTACGTAAAAGCAGTAGATGATGTATCATTTAAGGTATATCCAGGCGTTACCTTAGGGCTAGTAGGTGAGTCTGGTTGTGGTAAAACTACACTAGGACGCTTATTATTAAGGTTACTAGAACCTACCAGTGGAGAAGTTACTTTTCAGGGCGAAAATATACTCACGCTCAAAGGAAATGAGATGCGCCGACTCCGCAAGGACATGCAGATTATTTTTCAAGATCCTTACTCTTCACTCAACCCGCGTATAGCGATTGGAGAGGCAATTATGGAGCCGATGCGGTTGTTTAAAGTACATAAAAATGATAAAGAGCGTAAAAACCGCGTAGTAGAGCTGCTAGAAACGGTTAGCCTACAGGCCGATCACTTCAATAGATACCCCCATGAGTTTTCGGGAGGACAACGGCAAAGAATTTGCATAGCAAGAGCATTGGCGTTAGATCCTAAGTTTGTGGTATGCGATGAATCGGTATCAGCACTAGATGTATCTGTACAAGCACAAGTCTTAAACTTACTAAATGAACTCAAAGAAAAATTTCACTTTACGTATATCTTCATTTCTCACGATCTATCTGTAGTAAAATTCATGGCAGATCGTATGATCGTGATGAACAAAGGAAAAATAGAAGAGATGGGCTTCGCAGAAGATATCTATAATTATCCACAAAAGGCCTATACCAAAAATCTTATTAAAGCTATACCAAAAGGAGACTTAGAGGATGTGCGTAAAGCACAACTGAGACGTAAATTAGAGAAAGAAAAAAGAATGCAAGCAAAAATGTAAAAATACTGCAAAAAGTGTGTATGCGACAAAGCAAGAACCACTGCTCCTGCTCAGAATACCCTATTGGCAAGCTGATCCTCCCACCATTATCTAGCACACTTTTGCTAAAAAAAATGAAATCATGAAATCAAAACGAAATAAGAAATCGGCTCAGAAGAGTCGTAAATCAAGTAAAAAAGAATACGTTATTGACCTAACCACACTAAAGAGCAACATCCTAAAGGCGATGAAAAAACAGAAGCGTTTAGGGTATTCTTCTAGAACGCTACTAAGAGAACTCAACTTAAAGAATAAAAAAGCGAAACGTCAAATAGAAGAGGCTTTAGAAGCTCTTTTACAAGAAGAAGCTGTATACCTCACTGAAACAGGAAGGTTTAAATCTAGCAACGAAGCGCCTGCTACAGCGGTAGCTACAATCGATCATGTAAATTTTCGTTTTGCTTTTGGGATAGTCGAAGGGTTGGAAAATGATGTGCGCATCGACGCCAAAGATCTTAACGGAGCGATTGATGGCGACACTGTAGAAATAGAAGTATTTGATCCTCACCACGGGGTACATCCCGAAGGAGTAGTAGTAAAAATACTAAAGCGTAAAAGGGAAATTATTGTAGGAACCGTTAAAGTCTCTGATCAGTTTGCTTTTGTCATTCCTGATAGCAAGCGCATCCACATGGATATTTACGTCCCCAAAAATAAGCTTAAAGAAGCCCAAACGGGGGAGAAAGTACTGGTGAAAATTACCCAATGGGCTGCTAACAACAGAAAGCCTGAAGGTGTAGTAACAGAGGTATTGGGGAAAGCAGGCGAACACCAAACAGAGATGCATGCCATCATGGCTGAATTCGATTTACCTTATCAGTTTCCCAAAAACATATTAAGTGCTGCCAAACGTATACAAGCTACAATAAAACCAGAAGAAGTCGCTAAGCGGCGCGATATGCGAAAGGTAACTACCTTTACCATTGATCCTGTAGATGCAAAAGATTTCGATGATGCTCTTTCTATACAGAAACTAGCCAACGGACACTGGGAAATAGGGATACACATCGCAGATGTGACCCACTACGTGAAGCCCAGAACACTCCTTGAGAAAGAGGCTTACCAACGGGCTACTTCGGTATATTTAGTAGACCGGGTAGTACCTATGCTTCCAGAAAGGCTTTCTAACGAACTATGCTCATTACGTCCACATGAGGATAAACTCACCTTCTCGGCGGTCTTAGAGCTAGACGAAGAAGCAAACATTGTAAAAGAGTGGTTTGGTAGGACTATTATCCATTCCGATAGGCGCTTTGCCTATGAGGAGGCACAAGAGGTAATAGAAACTGGGAAAGGGGACTTCGTACAGGAAATCCGATTACTCAATGAGCTCGCCTATCACCTAAGAGAAAAGCGCTTTGCAGAAGGAGCCATTAGTTTTGAAACGATGGAGGTGCGCTTTCAGCTAGATGAAGAAGGAACACCCATCAGTGTTGTACCTAAGGTAAGAAAAGATGCCCACAAGTTAATTGAAGAATTTATGCTGCTGGCTAACAAGCGGGTGGCGACCTTTATTTACAATAAGAGAAAAGCAGATCCTCGGTACACAATGGTATATCGCATCCACGATGCGCCTGATCCAGAGAAGTTGCAGACCTTCGCCACCTTCGTGCAAAAGTTTGGTTATCAAATTACCACCAAAGGTAAAAAGATGTCAGGCTCCTTCAATAGAATGGTAGAACGTATGGATGGAAAGGCGGAGCAGAACTTTTTACAGAACTTGGCGATCCGAACCATGTCGAAGGCCAAGTATACTACCGAAGCACGAGGGCACTTTGGGTTAGCCTTTGAGCATTATACCCATTTTACCTCGCCTATACGTCGTTATCCAGATATGATGGTGCATCGCTTACTGCAACACTACCTTGACGATAAGAAAAGTGTAGACAAAGAAACTTACGAAGAAAAGTGCAAGCATTCCTCTGAAATGGAAAAACGCGCTGCCGATGCAGAGCGTGCCTCTATCAAGTACAAGCAAGTAGAGTTTATGAAGTTGGCCGACGAAAAAGCCTTTAAGGGTATTGTGACAGGACTAACAGAGTTTGGTATTTACGTGGAGATTGTAGAAACTAAGTGTGAAGGAATGGTACGTATGAGCGATATAGAAGCAGACTTTTTCGAGCTAGACGCTGAAAACTATCGTGTCATCGGAAAACAAACAGGAAAAGTGATTGCCTTTGGAGATGAAGTAGATGTACGTGTAAAAGAAACCAATTTGGCGCGTCGCACAATCGACTTAGTATTTGAAGAAGATTTTAGACAAGTAAAAAGCGTCAATGGAGCGAAAAAGGCGACTGTGCAGAAGAAAAGGGAAAGAAGAAATACAAAGAGAACTAAGAAAAGATAAATCTTATAATCTATAATTTTATGACGCCTATTGCTGATTTATGTGATCAATATGCCGATAAAATCAATGTTGTAATGCCCATTGGTTTCCAATCCTTTGGAGCGAAAAAAGCCTTTGGAGGAGCCATTGCTACCATCAAGTGCTTTGAGGACAATTCTTTAGTGAAACAGTATTTACAGCAAGCAGGTGAGCAACGCGTGCTTGTTGTAGATGGCGGCGGCTCGCTGAGGTGTGCGCTAGTAGGGGATAATCTGGCTACATTGGCCATCAATAACGGCTGGGCTGGCTTGGTGGTGTATGGTTGTATTCGTGATAGCGCTGTCATCGATACGCTAGATGTAGGAATCAAAGCCTTGGGAACACACCCTATGAAGAGCATCAAGAAGAATCAAGGAGAGACAGATATTCCTGTTACTTTCGCAGGTACACTTTTTACACCTGGTCACTTCTTATATGCTGACGCTGATGGGATTATTGTGGCTACTGAGAAGCTGATTGATTCATAATGGCTAGCAGCTCGTTAGTTTGCATAGAAGGGTTGCGCTTTTCTATTTTCTGCTGTATACCGTTTGAGATGGTTGCTGTACTATCTGAAATCATGATGCAGGTATAACCTTTTGCTTGAAGTGTTTGCAGAGTTGCTTCCACACATTGATCTGTTAGGAATCCAGCAATTAGTAAATACTCATATCCCTTAACTAATTCTTGTAAATTACTTCCTTCACAAGCATCGAAACCAGTTCGTCCGACAGCCACTAGATCGCTATCTTCTTTTATGTCTTCTTCAAATTCAGCTTTCCAAGTGTTAGCTGTAAAGGCGCCCATTAATTTAGGCATTAGTGGCATCTTCTTATATTGTTCCTTTTGGCTTTTATCTAATATGAGTGGTGTATGGATGATTGTATAGTCCTTTTGCCTAGCCAAATGAAGGAAACGTTTCGTTACGGAAATTACTTGACGCTTTTTAAGTGGTTTACGAATGAGTCGGTTAAGAAAATTACCTTTTTGTGTCCACGTCTTTTGAAACTCGATCACGATAATAGCTGTATTAGCGTTACTCAGTCTGAGATTGCTACCAATATTTTGTAATTTAACCGAAGTGCTTTTGAACTTAACTGCCATAATGAGTAAAGATTTAATTTTCTAAATCCTCGTTTAAAGAGGCTACTCAACAAAGCTCTATTAATTCTGCAACAGTTACATTAACAAATGTTAATAGGCAAGCTTTTTTCTTATTCTACTTAGTTGAACGGGGGTAATACCCAAATAACTGGCAATATGATAATGTGAAACTTGCGTTTCTAAGCTAGGGTAATTTTCTCGGAAAAGTTTAAAGTTATCAATAGCGTTATTGGACAGTAAGTTGATCTCTCGTTGTTGTTTTTTCCCAAAGTAACTCAGCAAAAGGCTATTTAATATTTGAGATAACTCCTTGTGTTTACTGAGTAGTGATTCAAAAATTGAAAATGGCAGGTAGATATATCTAATTTCGGTAAGTGCCTGAACATTGACCTGACTTGGCATTTGAGGCTCAATGCTTGCCATCAAAAATTCATTCTGTTGAAAAAAGTATTTTGTAAACTCCTTTCCTTCTTTGGTAATAATATATATTCTACCAACTCCAGAAGTAATAAAGGCAAACTCTCGATTATACTGTCCACTTTTTGAGAAAAACTGATTTTTTCGTAAAGTCTTTTCTTTCAGGTTATTCTCAATATTAATCCAACAAGCATCAGATATTTTAGCGTGATGCTCTATGGCTTCTTTTAGTCTGTATACTGCTTGGTACTCTTTATCAACTGACATAGAAGAACGGACTTTAATATCTCTATTATAGTAAAAAGATAGCTATATCTTAGATATTATACTACTTACGCTTTTTCTTTTTACGCTT
Source organism: uncultured Cytophagales bacterium (assembly GCA_937911505.1). Lineage (GTDB taxonomy): Bacteria > Bacteroidota > Bacteroidia > Cytophagales > Thermonemataceae > CALEMF01. The sequence goes on along the minus strand of CALEMF010000014.1, from coordinate 131,318 downwards.
CGGCTTATTTTTCGGAGGAGTACTCTTCTTTTGCTGTATGGCCGCTGCTTCTACCCGCTTTTGCCTGCGATAGCCGTAGGTAAACAGCGCGATCAACATTAGCATAAAGAGCCAATAATTACGCTGAAAATTACCAATAAAAATTTCGTAAATCCCTATGATAAGCAGCCCAACGGTGACGGAGAGAAGTAAGTAGTCAATTAATTTCATAGCTAATCGTATTTATTCGTCCTCATCTACACTGATAATACCCGTAGGTTTAGTAATCACATACTGTGAAAAGTCTTGCTCAGCTACTAGTCCGTTTCCTTTTAAGATTTGTTTGGGTGTAGTAATGACAACATACTCTTCGGTGTAAATTTGCTTCTTCACTGGTGACCAGTGCAACTCTTCCGTCTTTAAATCTTTTTTTCCAATCAAGTCTATTACTATGACGTTTCCTGTGGCCGTATAGATATTTTTTTCTTTGTCGAAGTGTCCCTTGTCGGCGGTAAGTACAGAAGCTTTTTCTTCTTTTTCGTTGAAGAAGGTAATCATAACGCCCTCTGGATAATCGAGGTCTTGGTTTTCATATTGTCTTTGCAGCGGGCCTTCTACAATCATTTTTACTTTTGCGGAGTCACTGTAAATTGTTTCGATATCTCTCGCTTCTATCACGGGGCCATGGTAAGGTTGGAATTCATCTAGCTCTTTCTTGCTATTCTGGCAAGACCACACACTGAGAATAATAGTAAAGTATAGACAATAATGTAAAGGATTTTTCATAACAAAATCATGTAAATAAAACGGTCAATAGTAAACTACTGACCGCCTATTATTTTAATCTTTATAAGCCATAACGATTACGGGAATGTTACGGTTTCGCCAATCCAACATTCTAAAGTATAACTTTGTCCTTTTAGTTTCTCAAAGAAGATCTCTTCGTTTGAAGGGAAGTACTGCTTCGCTGTAGCCATCTTGGCGCTATTACCTGCTTTTTGATAAGCATTATAGGCGGCAATGGCGTAGGCTTTGGCTTTTACCTTGTTATCGTTACTACACTGACCACCACTTCCTAAGTAGAGATTGCCAATTACTGTGTAGCCATAACTTGATTGGCTAGGGTCAGCTTGCATCATTTTCTGCGCATAACTTCTACCAGATTGCTTTGCACCAGTACGAACGTAGATTTCCATAATCTCTTTGTACGCTTTTCCCTTTTCTACTCCCGATCTTGCCATATTAGCTGCTTTATTATAATATTCAACAGACTTAGTATTGTTACCTTTGGCTTCATAGAGCTTACCGAGAGCTTTCATGTTCTCGTAAGAGGGCTCCTCCTTAGAGGTAACTTCCATCACTTGTACAAACAAGTCTTCCTTATAGCAATCAGCCGCCACCATTAAATTTTGTAGTTTCTTGGCTTCTTCTAAAGATTTTGTTTCTTTAAATTTCTGAGAAAGGTTATCCCTAATGAAATCACAGGTAAGGGCAGGCTTAAAGTACTGTGCAAACATCTTGTTAATCTCTTCCTCTGTATTCGTCCACTCTGTCTTCTCTTTCTCATTATTAGAGACATTGTGCTTGGCAATTGCTGAAATCTGCTTGTAATCTTTTATACCTTGTTCCAAAGGCAACTTCTTTCCTACATACATCGTGGCTACAATGGCCATGGCATATTGTGCATTATAGAAATAGGTTTTATTGCCATTCAACTCCATGATTTTCATGTACAAGTCGTACGTTTCTTGATGCTTTTCAGGACGTGTTGAATAAAATTGGTAAGCATAATAGCCCTTGTAGTTGGTTACGAAGGGAGCTTTCCCAAAGTGCTCAATGCGCTGGTCAAAGCTCATCATAAAAGTATCTTGATAAGCCTTTTTTGCTTCCTCATCAGTAAGCTTTTGGATTAGCTCAGGGTAAACCTTTGCTGCACCTTTATAAACCTCTTCAGAAAGCTTAGGATATTTGGTGAGTAAAATACCTAGGCTCTTGGCTGATTCTTCATAATTACCTGCCTGCATAGCATCGTAGTAGAGGACGTTATGTTTTTCGGCTTCTGCTCTTTGTTTAGGATCATCAGGCCAGTTGTATTGTGCCTGTGCGTAGGCAGCAAAGCTACCTAACATCATCGCTAATATCGATAGAAATACGTTTACTTTCATTACTTATACTATTTGAATTAATTAATTTTTGGACGTCTAAACCAAAGGAGATCGCTTAAGGAGGCTCCCAAAGAAAACTGGATATATCTTTCTTGAAGGTCGTTCTCGCTGAGACTTCCCCTTTGTCCAACAGCAAACCCCAAATGCAAGTAGGTGGTAGCTAGTTGATTAACACCTATAGGTAGAGAAGTGCCAAAATTGATGCCAACATCATTTACTTGGTTACCATTCACTTCTATAGGAAGTTGTTGATAGCGTACCCCAACTCTGTAAGTAGCGCGCTTAAACAAGCCTTTTACAGCTCCGAAATCGGGCGTATATTGTCCCCCCAATGCTACCCCTATCGTATTTTGTAAACCTACTTCTTCGTCAGACTCTCTATATTCTTGCCAAGGTTGCCAGGTAAAGTCTGCTGCAATGGCCCAACGGTTACGTTTTTCATAGGCTAGCCCTGCTTGTAGTTTTTGAGGAAGAAAAATAGAAGTTGCTTCATCTACCACAAGCGTGTCAATAGAGAGCGGGCCACCTAGTGGGTCACGTCGTTCTACTGATCTAAACTGCCTAGTGTTTGCTTGCACACCAACATCATATACGATACCCGCACTTAGATTGGTTTTATCGTTGAGCGGATAAGTGTAAGAAATAGCCGGTGTAAAGATCAAGTCGCCTACATTGAGTCTTTCAAAAGATACTACATTGGTGTTGAAGCCACCTGTACGTACTTGTGAGATACTTTCTGTTTCAAGCGCCCCAAAAATATAATTGATTTTAAGGCCTAGGTTTAGGTTTTTTCCAACATTGACCCCATTAGAAAAGAAAAAACTATTTAGCCCACCACTACCAATATAAGTGTAGTCAGCATTAAAATCACTCCCCGGGATAGGCTCACTAGTGTTAATTTCGTATTCAACAGTGCTGTAAGGCTTAAGGCCAATTTGTCCACTCCATTTTTTGGAAAGGGGTAATAATAAACCAAAGTAACCTAAATTAGCGGCGAAGTCTTGCTGTGTGAATTGATCGTCACTGAGTTGTTGTAACTGTCCAGAAACACCTACTTCAAAAATAAACTGTCTATTGGCTGTAAGTAAAGCTGGATTGAGATTATTTACGTAAAGAGGATTGCTTAGCGCGATACCAGCTCCTGCTAGCCCATCTTGCGCTATGTAACCATTGCTTCTAATATTCCCTATTCCTATACTAGAGAAGGGGGAGTTCTGCCCTTGTGTAGTAAGGATAGTGAGCCAATAAATAAAAAAGAGGGTGCTGGTTTTTTTAAAAGACATTATGTTCCAATATACGATTTAAGCCTATCGATACTAAGTTACGAACTGCAAATATGGGATGTTTTATTGTACTTTCAAAAAAATTACGGTCACCTCCACAAACTAATACCTGAGTAGAAGCATATTGTTCTTGAAAAGTAGCAATGATTTGTTCCGCTTCAGCAATCGTGCCGTTAGCAGCTCCGCTAATGAGCGCTTGTTCTGTACTTTTACTTACTAAACTGGGTCGTGAGGTCTGCGGGTTCCAATCGGGAAGGGGTAAATTCGCTGTAAAAGTATGCATGGCTTCTAGACGCATACGAATACCTGGGGCGATGCTGCCTCCTTGATATACACCAGTGGCGTCTATAAAATCGTAAGTAATACAAGTGCCTGCATCAATCACCAAACAATTATTTTCTGGATAGAGCGTTTTTGCTCCTACAACCCCAGCCAAGCGATCCATACCTAATGTATGAGGTGTGTCGTAAGCGTTGGTAATAGGAAGGGAAGTTGTATAGTCAAGCCATAAGAGTGGATAAGAGAGAAGGGAGTCAAGAGACTGTATAAGAGGGGTGTTTTTTTCTCTTACAGAGCTTACGATACCTCTTTGGGGTGCATACTTTTGGGCAAAGTCTATTACAGATTGCCAAGTGGTGGTTTCAATAGCTACTTGTTGATCAGACGCCTCAAAAATACTTGCTTTATAAAGTGTATTGCCTACATCAACAATAAGATGTCTCATGGATGTAAAATATGAATTTATACAATAATTACCTTTTAATTGGTCGAAGCAGGAAACCTATCTGCTATTTCGAATGACTGTACCGTCTCAACAAAACACTTTACGTGGTCTGGTTGAATATCAGGATATACGCCATGTCCTAAGTTAGCAATATGCTTTTGACCACCAAAAGCTTCTAGCATTTGAACAGTCTGTTGCTCAATGTCTTTAAAGTCAGCATACAAGGCACAAGGGTCAAGGTTACCTTGTAGTACTTTTTGTGTCCCTACCAACTTCCTTGATTCTTGAGGATTCATTGTCCAGTCAAGCCCTACTACATCACAAGCCATTTTCCCAAAGGCTTCTCTGGCAAAGTAGGCCCCTTTTGCAAAGACTGTTTTAGGGACTTCATCAATTGCCTCACAGATTTGCTTAATATAGGGTAATGCAAAGGTAGCATAAGACTGAGGCGAAAGGATTCCCGCCCAAGAGTCAAACACTTGTATAAGATCTGCTCCTGCACCAATCTGCGCTTTTAGATAGTGAATAGTACTATCTGTTATTTTCTGTAAGAGTTGATGCGCTAGCGCAGGGGCTTGGTAAAGCATTTTTTTAGCTTTAGAAAAAGTCTTTGAGCCGCTTCCTTCTACCATATAGCAAAAGATGGTAAAAGGTGCACCCGCAAAGCCGATCAGCGGTACACGATCGGCAAGGGCTTGCTTGGTAAGTTGGATCGCCTCCAGTACGTAGCCCAATTTTTCTTCAGGGATAGGAATTTGCAGGCGTTCCACATCTGCTGCATTCTGAATAGTAGAAGAAAATACAGGGCCTTTTTTTTCTACCATTGTATAAGGCAGCCCCATGGCTTCTGGAATCACCAAGATGTCAGAAAAGATGATAGCCGCATCTACCCCCAGTATATCTACGGGCTGTACGGTTACCTCTGCAGCAGCTTCTGACTGCTTCACAAATTCTACAAAGTTGGGGAATTTCGCCCGTACGGCTCGGTATTCAGGTAGAATACGCCCCGCTTGGCGCATGAGCCAAACAGGCACACGCTCTACTTGCTCTCCTTTTGCACAACGTATGAGAAGATCATTTTTCATAAGGTGTTTTATATTTTATTCTTCTTACCCAATAATAAATAATACCAATTAATAAGATGATGAGTACAGGAAGTAATAAATTAATTACTTGCCACCAAGTACGTTCGGTACGTACTTTTTCTTTATCGAGTGGTCGTAACGTAACCTCTTTATTACGTGCCAGAATAATGCCTTCATCATCAAGCATATATTCTAATACGTTGAGTAAAAATCGTTTATTCCCAAACTGTACTCCTGTAGTTTTATCGTAGCCAAGAGGCGCATACTGACCTGTGCGCCATTGTACATCATTACGAATAAGGTCACCATCTGCAAAAATCAATAGTTTAGTAGGTACGCTTTGTGCAATGAAGTTTTTGGCTTTAGCCTCTTCTGGTAAAAGACGTCCCTTATATAAGGAAGTAAATTTACCTTCCAACAAATAAGCAATGGTTAGTGCACCTTCTTTGTAATCATCTGGCGTAGGATATATACGGGCATCGTTGTAAGAGATGCCTTCCAAAATAGGCTTTACCTTTGTGTAGGGAGAGGTAGTTACCAAAGGGATTTTACGGATAGTAGAGGGTGTTTTTACGGTATCTAAGGTGCTGACATAACGTGTATAAAGCGCATCTAAGTTCTTTACGGTAGGATGATCGAAGAAATTATTTACAATGGGATAAGGGCGCCAAGGAAGGGATTCCATCTTAGGTACATTCCCTGTATACCCTACAATGAGGTCAATAATACCGCTATTAAGGTCTTCTATGTAATTATTGTTAAAGCGTACACCATACCTAAAGAAGAGGTCTATCAAATTGTGCTGATAGGGAATAGCGGGTGTAACGCCTTGGGTACGGATGCTGTCTTCTCTGATGTCCAAAGCGTCTATAAAAAAGAGGGCTTTCCCTCCTTGCATAATAAACTGATCAACCTTGTACTTGTCTTCTTCTGTGAAGGCAGTATCAGGTTTAGCGATAATGATAGCATCGAGCCCCTGTAAGTTGGGACTTTCACTTAGCGAAACGGGAAATACTTTGTAGTACCGATTTAGGGTAAACCAAGCATCTGCTACTTCTAGCTTGTCGAGGACGGTCTTATCTACGAGAAAGCCTACATTTTTCGTTTCTGTATTGACCAACTGTTTAATACTAGCTGCCAACTCATACTCTATATTCTCAATGGACTGATTCAAGACTTCACCAGAACTACTTACGCTGGCCCTTTGGTCACCTTTCAAGAGGAGTGTGGTAATTTCTTTGTCTTGGTAGGTAATGGTAGCTACTGGAAAAATAAACTTCTCTGTACGCTTCCCATCTTTGTTCATCACCACGTTGGTAGGTTGAATCCCCCTTTGGGCTAGCCTTACCAAGAGCGAGTCTTGGGTGAGGGTTTCTTCTGCATTGAGCGGATCAATGAAGCGATAAATGAGCTTGCGTCCTGCATAGATTTGAAATTCATCGAGTGTTTCTTCAATGGCATTCTGAAAGCGCTTAAATTCAGCAGGTAAGTCTTCTCCTTTCAGATAAACCTTAATATAAATTTCTTCTTCTAGATTGCCCAATAGCTTTTTAGTAGCAGGAGAGATAGTGTAGCGCTGGTCTTCGGTGAGGTCTACACGGAAGATAAACTGCTGCGCCAAAAAATTGAGTAGTATTACTGCAACGAGGCTAAGTCCAAAGTATAAAAAGCTCTTCTTTTTCATATCAATTACCATTTTCTACTATCCAATACTAATTTAGTAGCGGAGAGCATAACGATTACTACGCTGACGAAATACACTAAGTTTCTCGAGTCAATTAGCCCTTTACTAACGGAATTATAGTGGTAGTCGATGCCTAGTTGCGCAATAAAGTAGGCAAAGGGGGTGGTATCATCAATAGCGGCGATAGAGCTAAAACCTAGATAGAGAATAAAGCATAAAAAAACGGCTGTGATAAAAGAAATAATTTGATCTCTACTAATAGAAGAAGCAAAAATACCAATAGCAGTAAAAACAGCGCCTAGTAATAACAATCCAATGTACGAGCCCGCAATACCTGATGAGTCCATATTCTCCGTCAGAATGAGTGTACCTTCAGGGCTTTTGATACGTACCAAAGAAAGATAGTAGATGGTAAAGTAGTAAATAAGGGTTGGCAGAAGCGCAAAAATAACGAGTAGCCAACTTGAGAAATATTTTCCTAAAATAATGTTCCACTCTTTTACAGGTCGGGTAAGTAGGAGCTCAATGGTGCCTGTCTTTTTTTCTTCTGCAAAGGTGCGCATAGTAATGGCTGGAATAAGAAACATAAATACATAAGGAGCGAAGAAGAAAAGTGTATGCAAATCCGCAAAACCGTAGTCTAACACGTTAGTATCAGGAAATACCCAAACAATAAGCCCCATAGCCGTTAGAAATACAGTAATGACGATGTAGGCGATCAGTGAGCTAAGGAAGGCGTTAATTTCTCTAAATAAGATGGTAAACATAGCAATGACCTACTTTTGTTGGGTTAAATTTTGAAAAATGGTCTCTAAGGTTTGTTCCTCCTGTTGTAATCCTAGTAAAGTCCATTGTTGAGTGGAGGCCAAGCTGAAAATATGAGCGCGGACATCCTCACTTGCTTCACTTCTTACCTCATAACGATGTTCTCCCAGTGTAGAGACTTCCAGTACACCTGGGAGCTGCTCTAAAGCATCCACTGAAATGGCTTCAGCAAACTCTACAGTAATACGGTTTTCTTTCCCCTTCGCGTCTTTTAGGGCTGCTACAGTGCTGTCAGCTACTATTTTACCTAAGTTGATAATGATGGCACGATCACAAATCGCTTGTACTTCTTGCATAATATGGGTGGAGAAAATAATCGTTTTGTCAATGGCGGCAGTCTTGATTACCTGTCTTATTTCTACTATTTGATTGGGATCTAAGCCTGTCGTAGGTTCATCCAAAATAAGTACAGCCGGGTCGTGCAAAAGGGCTTGGGCTAGTCCGACACGCTGACGGTAGCCCTTGGATAACGCACCTATTTTTTTGCCTTGTTCCCTTTCCAAGCCACAGAGGACTACCATTTCTTTGATACGTTGCTTACGTATAGCCGCTTTCATTTGGTGAAGTTTACCTATAAATTGAAGGTACTCCTTCACGTACATATCTAGGTAGAGCGGATTATGCTCTGGTAAGTAGCCTACACATTTTTTCACTTGTAGCGGCGCTTGTTGTACATCGAAGCCACCTACCTCTACCGTACCAGCCGAGGGAGAAAGGTAGCCTGTAGCGATTTTCATGGTGGTAGACTTCCCCGCACCATTAGGCCCTAAGAAGCCCACGATCTGTCCAGGGTGTGCTTCGAATGTAATATTATCCACAGCCTTTTGCTGACCGTAGACTTTAGAGAGATTTTTAACAAGGATAGACATAAAACTACGTAGGCTCCAAATTTAGTAAGTTTATTAAATTTCTGGCTATGTTAGCAAGGAATTGTTAGATAATCAATGCACTCAGTAATACCACAGCTCATCGGAGGTATCTTTCAAGTATCCACGAATAATTTTTTGGACATCTTTATTGTCCTTGTAAGCGGTAATATGCGATTTAAGTACAGCCGTATTCTTTTCTTTTAGAAGCGTAGTGGCTATATAACCCATCCCAACATACTTACCATTCTCAATACAAACGATACTTTTCTCTTGGTGTTGTCTTCCTCGCCCAATAATGAAGAAATTAGGGCGTGCGTAAGTCGTCAAATGGCTAAGGACTTGTAGTGCCCGCTCGTTATAAGACTGAGGCGTTTCTTCTTGAATACAAGCGCCTTCACATTTCTTAATATGATAGTTGAAACAAGGCCCTGCGTGGCTGTACATATCACATAGTTTCAAGCAGAGTTGGTACTTTTGGGCATAATGCGAGAGAATTTTACGGGCGTTGTGCGAAGAGTCAGCAAAAAAGGCAGGCATACGCTGGTTTTTAATTTTATCAGTGTAAAACTGAATGTAGCCATCACTATCTCGCTCGTAAAATACGCCATAATTAAAGACACTCCTTCGCTGTGCACGATTAAACTTAGGTTTAATACGTTTGATCTCATCCGATTCTAGAAGCAACGCCATCAATTCACTACCCGTAAGTGTATACTCTATGTTTACGATTTGGCTCTTCATCTCTGCTTGCTTGCGCGTTTTATGAAAAACTTGAAAGTGAGAGACTACCCGTTTACGAATATTTTTACTCTTACCCACATAAATAATCTGTTTATCAGCATTAATAAAGTAATAGACACCTACCTCTTCTGGAAGTGCCTCTACTTGATGGTGGCTTATTTTAGGAGGAAGTGTAAGTTGTTTGGTTTCGTCTTCTATAATGCTCGTTCCTTTTATACTCGCTTCTGTAGTTTGTTTGTCAAGCTGTATCAGGTGGCTAAAGAGTGTTGCTGTTGCTTCTGCATCTCCTTTAGCGCGGTGTCTGTTTCTAAGCGTAATACCAAGTGATTTGCAGAGTTTTCCTAAACTATAAGAAGGAACCCCTTTTATAAGTTTTCTGCTGAGTCGTACCGTACAAAGGGTTTTCCTCTGATAGTTGTAGCCGAGCGATTTAAAAGCAGCTTTAATAAAGGAGTAGTCGAAGTGTACATTATGCGCCACAAACACTTTACCTTCTGTAAAAGTGACGATCTTCTTGGCTACCTCATGAAACTTGGGCGCTGAACGCACCATTTCGTTAGTAATACCTGTAATCTTTGTAATATGATCAGGAATAAAGCGTTCTGGGTTAATGAGCGTAACGTAGCTGTCTATAGTACGCTCGCCGTCGTGTATGATGATAGCTATTTCTGTAATACCATCTTGAAAAGGACGCCCTCCCGTAGTCTCTAGGTCAATGATAGCGTATAGTCTCTTGCTCAACTTTCCAATAGATTTTATAAAAGGTCTATCTACAAAGATAGGACATATTTTACTAAAAAGTTTAGTTTACACTTTACCATCTACAAAATCTTGTAGGTAATGAAAAGATGGGGTCAACTTTCCTGCTTTGGCAATAGTAGCACTTGCTAAAACTTGCGCTGGATCACCGTTGAAAAAATGAGGCAATACTTCCTGAATAAATTGATTCCCAAACGAACGTGAAGCCCCAATGGGTAACTCACAAGGAAGGTTATCTACCGCCATTACGGTGATATTTTGCTCCTCAGAGAAGGCTAACTCGTCTTGCTCAGTAGTTGGATTGTAGTCATAAACAGGGTCGGCGATAGTAGAAGCACGAATAGTAGTGGGTACAGAACCGTCTATGTCGCAAGTAATATCGGCAATAATGCGCAATCGGAAATCTTCTAGACGTACATCTTCCTTTGTAAAAAGCCGCGCTGCCTTTGGATTCCAGTAATGCGCACTAATGAATATATCGCTCTGCTTGGCAAACTTTAAAAAGTCAGACTGGTATTTTTCAGGGGCTTCATAGAAAGAAGGGGCTTGGCTCTGTATAGGTTGATAGTAATCTGAGGAAGCCAAGTGTGTATAAACAGGTTGATTGAAGCTTTCGCTGAGATACGCTTCAGGCGACACTTTTTTGATACCCATACCCTCAAGCATTTCGGCTGCCCCGCCCCCAGAGCGCCCTCTACCAGTAAGTACTACTTTTAAATGTGGAGGAAGATGCGGGTAGGCAGTTTGTAAGCCTTTGAGGAGATCGTCATAGTCTTCGCAATCAATGGCTCTGTGTAAATCATACAGATCATAGCGTTTGCCATAGGTCCAGAAAGCATTGTAAGCGCCCACAATACCTGCATATCGCCCAAAAGCAATGATACGATTGCCTTGTGCATCTGTAAGACACTCGTAGTCGATGAGGGTAATGTTTTTTTCTAAGATGGCGCGAAGAAGTTGCCTGTTGTAAGGTTGCTTTTTAATGGTATGAGAAAAGAACAAATAAGTTTTATGAGGGATGAGGTCTTTGATAGGTACTTCTTTTACACCTAGTAATACATCACATCTCTTCATACTTTCGTTGATTGGAAAGCCTGCTTGCCGATAGGCCTCATCTTTGACACAACGTATAATACTGGTTTGTACAATAATCTCTATGGTTGGAAAGCGTGCCTTTGCTTCTTGACAAGCAGCAGGCAATAGTACTACTCGCTTATCCACAGGTACTTTTCCTTCTCTAATAATGCCTATTTTCATAAAGTATTTGCTGCTTAAGGTAGTATGTAACACAGTAAAATCATATCTCTACTGCGCTTTGGAATAAGTTAGAGATTATTCTATAGCAAGTCAAATCCCCTTGCTAAAGATTCTTTAAAAGGTGGTACACACTAAAAGAGTAAATTAAAACGGGAACGTTTTCCTTATTTCCCTAGTTTTCTTTCTTTTAGTATTAATCAAAAATATGGACTCGTATCTTTCCTCTTTTATACGTGAAATAGAAAATTTTCCTAAGCCTGGTATTGTCTTTAAAGATATCACAACACTCCTAAAAGATCCCATAGGTTTCCAGCGCGCTTCTGAGGCTTTACAAGCCCTTTGTAAGAGTTTTGAAGTAGATAAGGTAGCAGGAATAGAATCGAGAGGGTTTATGTTTGGCGCTATCTTAGCCAATACGTTGGGTGTAGGCTTCGTACCCATTCGTAAGTCTGGTAAGTTACCCGCCCACACACTTCGTGAAGAGTACCAACTGGAGTATGGTGCAGATGCATTGGAAATACATTTGGATGCCATACAACCAGGAGATAAAGTACTAATTCACGACGACCTACTAGCTACGGGAGGAACAGCCGTGGCAGCTTGTAATCTTGTTGAGAAGGCAGGTGGTCAAGTAGCTGCCTTGGCTTTCTTGGTAGAACTCACTTTTTTGAAAGGAAGAGAAAAGCTCCAAAAACATACTGTGCAGTCTGTCATACAATACTAAAAGGTTATTTAAACTTTCTTTTTCAATTATACTTCATATCGTACCGAACGCTTACTGTGTCGTACCGGCTGGTCTAAGCGCTTATACTCCCTATAAAAGTACTTAGCCCGAACAAAAGTATCTTCTCATAAATGCTACAAGCAAAATTCCAATACCTCTAAAAAACTACTGGGTAACATCAAAATAACCATTTGTACGTTTTGTTTAATTTTTATTCAACAAAATATATCATTAATTAGTCAATTATTGATACTAGTAAAATTGCCGCTATATTGATATTTTTTAATTTGATTTTTTGCTTATTTTATTTAGGGTTTGTATATTCATTGCGCTTAGAAATTTTTGGCAATTAAATACTCTAAAACAAATTAAAATGAAAAACTTCAAACTAGGGGTTATATCAGCCGTGTTGGCTGCTTGCCTCTCCACTACGCTGGTATTTCCAGCACAAGCACAAGCGCCATTAAACGAATCAGTAGAAAAAGTGGGCTATCAATACAATAATCGACGAGGCGTCACACCGCTACAACAAACGATCGAGCTACCCACAGAAGCCATTTATGGTAGATTTGTGGTAAGTAGCGTAAACTTAGGTACCTATAGTAAAGTAGTATTTACCTCCTTGCAAGATGGTGAGACGCAAGTACTCAATGCCAAGCAGTTGGCACAATGGGGTAATACAAGTGCTTATTTCAATGGCAACAAGCTGCGCATTGAAGTTATCAAAGATTCCAGAGATGGAGAAAATATTTTCGTAGAAATCGACGAAATGATAGTAGGCTACCCAGTAAATGACGCTAATAAACGAACACAATGTGGTAATACAGATAACCGGGCGTTATCAAATGATGATGCTGTTGGGCGCATTGTACCTATTGGATGTACTGGCTGGCTCATCAGTAATGGAAAAATGGTAACTGCTGGGCATTGTATTTCTAGTAATACACAAATACTCGAATTTAATGTACCGCTCTCTGATGCTAATGGTAACATACAACATCCGCCAGTAAGCGATCAGTATCCGATACTACTCAACACGGTAAAGTCTGGCTATCCTGCTGAAGACTGGGCAGTAGCAGAACTAGGTGTAAATACAACTACAGGGCTTACTGCATTAGCAGGGCAGAATAAGTTTTATAATGTTGTACAAGTAGACCAAGCTAGAGATATTAGAGTGACAGGCTTTGGTGTCGTAAGAAGCTATAATACCCCTAACCGTCCAGAGCGCAACCAAGTACAACAAACCCATGTGGGAAACTACTCAAGTTCAACGACGTATAAACTGTACTATAATGCCGATACTGAAGGAGGTAACTCTGGCTCACCAGTGATTGTTGTTGAAACTGGTAATGCTATTGGTGTACATACCAATGGAGGCTGCTCCACATCTGGCGGAAACAACAGTGGTACCAATGCACGTTTAGCCTCTTTTTGGAATGCCATGTTTGGCGGTAGTGTAGCACCTGTTACTTGTGGTACACCTGCTTCTTTACCTTATGCTGAGAGCTTTGAAGGAGGTACTTTCGCTTGGGTACAAGCTACAGGAGATGACTTCAACTGGACAAGAAGATCTACAAGTACCCCTTCTACTGGAACAGGGCCAGGAGCGGCTGCAGATGGCACACAATATTTATATATGGAGGCCTCTGATCCCAACTTTCCTAATAAAGAAGCTATCGTTACCTTACCTTGTTTCAATACATCTTCTCTATCTACACCAGCGCTGAGCTTTCTATACCATATGAATGGTACCTCTATGGGTAACTTGAAGGTAGAGGTAAGCACAAACGATGGTGCAAGTTGGAGTGAGGTTTGGGTGAGAGCAGGAAACCAAGGAGAAAGCTGGCAAACAGCCACGGTTAACTTGCCAACCACAGCACAACTACAAATTCGTTTTCATGGTACTACTGGGAGTAGCTGGAGCAGTGATATAGCCATTGACTTAGTTGAGGTAAAAAATACAAATAGCGAACTACCTGTATGTGGTGCTATTGACCTTGGAAATATTAGCGCATACGGTGGTCAAGACTTGGCAGGAGATTATTACATAGATTCAAATGATGCGCTGGTGTTGACTAATAATACTTGGAAAGCTATGCCGCTTGCTTACGAGGTGACTGCCAATACTGTTTTGACGTTTGAGTTTAGAAGTACCAACCAAGGAGAAATTCATGCCATAGGCTTAGACTCGGATAACGCCATTTCTTCTGACGCTTCATTTAAATTGTATGGTACACAAGACTGGGGTATTACAAATTATGCCAATTATAGTGGTACAGATTGGGTAAAATATACCATTCCTGTAGGACAGTTTTATACAGGTACTTTCGATAGGCTCTTTTTTGTCAATGATAACGACGGTGGAGCTGCTAATAACTCTTACTTTCGTAATATTGCCCTACACGAAGGAAACTGCCAGGGAGCAACTGAAGAAACTGTAACTTCACAACCTATAGAGACCATTTTAGGACAAGAAGCAGAGTTAAGTAGCTTATCAGTATATCCGAATCCTACTGTAAGAGGTAAAAACATTATAATTACTAGTGGTCAGGAGGGTGTTCCTTATCGTATTGTATCAAGCACAGGACAATTGGTAGAGCAAGGAGTGGTTACTAGTAAAAGCTTTGAGGTAGCTACAAATAAAATCACCAAGGGGCTATACATACTACGCATTGGTGAAGAAGCTGTAAAGTTTATAGTCAGATAAGTAATGAGGAGCAGAGGTGAGCTAGCTCATTTCTGTTTTCAATTAAGGTTTAGTGAGCTACTTAGCTCACTAAACTTTTCTTTTTAAAGTCTTCACTAACGCATAAATCTCTATGAATAGATAGAGGAAGTACATCACAAAAAAAGTAAGTATAAAGGAAAGCAACTGTGTTACGCCTTGCTGTACAAACCAAAAAATGATCCCTATACAAAGCCCCATACGCAACAACATAGCCCCAAAGAAGTAACCCTGAAAAAGCCCAGGTGACCTCCTTATTCCAATACTGACAAGGTAAGTAGTAACAATAGATAAAAAGAAAAAGAATAAAATGAAATACCACTTGTGTGTGTGCATCAGTGGTGTTTGTAGCAGATAGTCGTCTATGAATGCCAAGCCTCCTAGCAGTAGCGTAAGTCCAGTAATTTTTATGGCTTCTCTTGTAAAGATACGCATACTTAAAACTAACGCTGTAAACTCCTTATTACCCAAAATAAGATACCGATGACAGAGAATAAGGAGAGCGCTACCGTAAAAATAGGAAAAGATAACGTTAAGTAAGCATCTAGCTTCATACCACCCCACACAGCTAAGCCAATAAATAAGATCATTTGAATAGCCAATCCTGAATACTTCGCATAACTACTGATCTCTTTCTTAGGCATTGATCGCTTTCGTATTGGCCTCTTTCTTGTCTTTGGCGCTTACGATATTTTTATTCAGATTTTGGGTCTTAATCTTATTAACATCTCCCATCTGGCAACTCCCATTAAAGATAGCTCCTGCCTCTATTACCAACTTACCCGTCACAATATCTCCATGAACAATGGCAGTAGATTTCAGCACAAGTAGATCAGTGACCTCTACACGACCTTTTACTTCTCCTTCTACCTCAGCATTTTGTGCAAAAATACTTCCTTCTATCAAAGAGGCATTTCCTGTAGCCACCTTCGACTGGCTTCTCACATCGCCGATGAGCTTACCATCTACACGTACATTGCCATAAGTATCTACGTTGCCTTGTAAGGTAGCTCCTTTTCCAAGGTTTGTACTCGCATTTGAAATTTTATCTATTTCTTGTCCTTTCATCTCTTTAGCGTTATTTCCGAACATTGCCATAAGTTAAATTTTTTAGAATGAAATAAATCTCTCAGGATTGACTGGATTTCCGTTGTACCATAATTCAAAGTGTAAGTGAGGGCCTGTTGTAAACTTACCTGTATTACCCACGATGGCAACTACCTCACCTGCCTTTACCACATCGCCTACCTTTTTCAATAATACTGAATTATGTTTATATATGGAAATGATATTTGATTTATGTTGAATCGCAATGACGTTTCCAGTATCCTCTGTCCAAGAAGACAGAATCACCGTACCGTCTGTCACACTTTTAATGGGTTCGTTTTTCTTTGATACGATATCAGTACCATAGTGTTTAGCTTTGCTATTATATTTTTCTGACACAATACCTTTAATAGGAGGGAAGAAGAAAATATCTCGTAAAGGATTATCTCCTCCGTCTATACTAGAAGCGATAGAGGTAAACTGGATGGAGCCCTCAAACTCCTCTCTAAGTTCTATATCTGCTTGGGGCAAATAGTCTGTATCTATACTATCTGGTTTAATACTTGGGGCGCTCATACGCATTGTGTCACTGCGTAGTAAGCTGTTATCAGCCTTCATCACTTTCTTAAAATCACTTGTATACTGCTCATTTTTTTTAACTACTTCAGTAAGTGAGTCCACCGTTACAGATAAATATACAAGCCGCTCTCGTAGTTTATAGTCTTTAGAATTTACTTGAGAAATATCATTGGCATTGGCCAGTCCTAGCCAAAAGCTTCCCCCTGCAATCAGTAAAGTAAAGGGAATAACAACGGCAAGCAGCCGGCCGTGGGTATAAGTGATTGGTTTCTTTTCAGAAAAATTCTCTTCATCTCTGAAAATGAGTTGGTAGCGGTGTGTTAGCCAAGTAAAAACAGTCTCCTTGATCTTCAAAATGATTTGTTTAAAATGTACTAGAAAATAAATATTCTAACTAAGTGATTGTATAGCAGAAGTTTAGAGTTTGTAAAAATAAGACTTCTCTGGGTTTTCTCAAAAGATTTTTAGAAGCTATTGAAAATTAAGTATTTTGGCAAACAATAGAGCTATGTATAAAGAAGAACAAAATGAAGCGATATGAGTGAAGAGCTTCTAAAAGCTTTGATGCAACTATTTGGCATTACCGTCCGGCTGGAGGGCGTATCTCAAAAAGAAAGAAATATCGTACAAGCATTTTTGAGCCAGCAACTTAACCCACAAGACGTTCCCACTTACCTACATATTTTTGAGCAATACGCTCATTTAAAAACCTCCCAAGTATACGAAGCAGGCGAAAAGCTTACTCCCGTAAAAGTATCTTCTAAGATGCTGCGCATCAGCGCGCAAATAAACAAGGAACTGACACAGCAGCAAAAAATCGTCGTGGTGGTACGTATCTTAGAATTGATTGTAGCCGATGAGAAGATCAGCAAGCACGAGCAGGATTTTGTAGAAACTATTGCTACCGTATTTAATATAAGCCGAGAAGAATTTGAAGCCATTCAAACATTTGTGACCCTCTTGCCTACAAGTGATTTCTCTCACGATTATGTATTACATTTTTCTAGCCAGGCTAGTGCTACGGCTGGACAGCGTCATCTTCAGGTCGATAACCTCAGAGGTATACTAGCCTTTCTGCGTATTCCTAGCTTAGAAATGTATATGGTAAAATACCTAGGATCAAGAGATTACTACCTCAATGGGGTAATACTTAAGCCTAACCAAATTGCTCCTTTTCCTACGGGAAGCTCCATTCGTGGCAATCGCTTGGCTACTATTTACTACAGTGATGTAGTCAGTGAATTTAGGATAGATCAAATAGAAGAAAACGTCTCTTTCGAAGCAAAAAACGTTTCCTACACCTTCCCTAATACACGTATAGGGTTACATCAGATCAATATAGCAGAAGGGACAGGCAAGCTACTGGGTATTATGGGCGCAAGTGGCTCGGGTAAATCTACACTATTGGAAATTCTCAATGGTAACCTATCTCCTCAGCAAGGAAAGGTGCTAGTAAATGGGATCGATATTCATAAAGAGAAGCTCGAAGGGCTCGTGGGATATGTACCCCAAGACGATATGCTTATAGAAGAGCTGACGGTGTATGAAAATATATACTACGCTGCCCAACTTTGCTTTGGTATATACAGCACCACACAAATTGAGCAGTTAGTAGAGAAAACACTCACTACCTTGGGTCTGTACGAAATCAGAGATTTACGTGTAGGTTCCACACTCAATAAAGTGATCAGTGGGGGGCAGCGCAAGCGACTTAATATAGGTTTAGAACTGCTCAGAGCGCCTTCTATTCTTTTTGTAGATGAACCAACCTCAGGGCTTTCTTCCAGAGATTCTGAAAATATTATGGACTTGCTAAAAGAGCTTACTTTAAGTGGGAAGTTAGTGTTCGTAGTCATTCACCAACCTTCTTCCAATATCTTTAAGATGTTTGACAAGCTTTATATTCTGGACTCAGGAGGCTATCCTATTTACTACGGTAATCCAGTAGAAGCCATCCGCTATTTTAAGCAAGCAACCAATCAAATAAATAGCGACGCTACAGAGTGCCATGAATGTGGTAATGTAAACGCAGAGGTGATCTTTGATTTGATTGAAACAAAAGTAGTCAATGAGTACGGACGTTTTACAGAAAAAAGGAAGATGTCACCCCAACAATGGTACCAACGCTTTGAAGCTAATATAGCGCTTCCTACCATTGATCATGTCGGTGAGAAAACAACAGGGAGCTTACAAATTCCACATCGCTTAAAACAAGTAGGTATTTTTTTTAGAAGAGACTTTTTCTCTAAGCTGCGAAATCGCTCCTATCTAATTGTTACTTTACTACAAGCACCTGTTTTAGCTTTCTTACTAGCCTATGTAGCTCGCTATTATAATGTATACAGCGAAGCGGCTTACCAATACAGACAAAACGAGAATATTCCTGTTTACATTTTCATAGCAGTGATTGTGACCATCTTTATGGGACTAGTCGTGAGTGTAGAAGAAATTAATAAAGATAGAAAAATATTAAAAAGAGAGGCCTTCTTACATCTCAGTAGAAATAGTTATCTAATAGCTAAGGTGGCTATTCTGTTTTCTATTGCTGCTTTACAGGTACTACTGCTAGTAAGTGTCGGTAATGCCGTTCTGGGCATTGAGGGGATGTTCTTGGACTACTTCTGTATACTTTTTTCTTGTGCTTGTTTTGCCAATTTGTTAGGACTAAATGTATCCAGCGCGTTCGACTCAACTATTACCACTTATGTATTAGTACCCCTCTTACTTATTCCACAACTGATGTTGGGAGGAATCGTAATACAATTTGATAAAATGAACCCTCACCTGAAGTATGGTGCTAACAAAGCAGTTCCTCTACTTAGTGAGATGATGGCCTCGCGCTGGGCTTTCGAGGCGCTTGCTGTACGTCAGTTTACCCATAATGACTATTACGAGCCCGTTTATGAATGGGACAAACAGATCGCACAGGCAGAATACAAAAAGATATACTTGATCCCTCAGCTTACCGATTTGATGGACTTCTTAGAAGGAAAGGAGCAATTTTATCAAGATCAAGCTACTTATAGCCAACAACAGATACGCATCATTGTGGAGAAAACCCTCCAACGAGAAGCACTACAAACGAGGCTGACACTTACCACCACCCGCGCTTCTCTCTCTCAGCTACAAGCCTACTACCAACGCCAGCAACAACAAGCACTTGAAGCAAAAAATACATATTGGGCCGATCTAGTACAGCAAAAAGGTAAAGAATGGGTCAACGCGCAGCGTGATCAATATTACAATGAGGCGCTTGCCTATCTAGTAAAAAATAAGGATACTGAAAATCGTGTGTACCTCACTGCCGAAGGGATTTCAACAGACTTGTATCCTATCTATTTGGAACAAGACACTATAGAAAACCATTTTTTTGCCAGTCAGAAAAAAATAGGAAGCCGCTACTGGTCGACATTTGGGGTGAATCTATGGGTTGTATGGCTGATGACTGCCTTATTGTATGTTACACTTTATTTAGATATATTTAGACGCGTACTCGCTTACCTAAACCAATTAGTACAAAAGCAAGATTTTTCTAGATTAGAATAAACTTGGTTAAGTTAAAATCATTAACTTGAAGCCCCATTTGCTTTTATAGTAGTAGACGAATAAACTGATCGTACGAATGAGTAAACAGCTCGATAAAAATTACAAATTCAAAGACCTGCTCGTATACGCTTCCAACGAGAGTTTTGAAGGAAATAAGAAAAAGTACCGCCGTGTATTTGATAACCAAGAAACCAGTTACATGTACGCGGAACTGTCATTTTACAACAAGCATATTGATGAAGAAGACAGGGAAACAGACAATATGCTTAAATGCTATCGCCTCAACTCTGACGGTAATCGTACAGAGCTTTGTAATCTTCCTTCTAAAAGGCAAGTAAAGAAAGACGAAAATATCGTAATGGTAAGAGAAAGCTGGGGGAAGGATGAAGTGGGCGCTTACTGGACACGAGGTGATTATGAGTGGGAAGCTTTCATTGATGGGGAACGGGTAAGCGCTAAAAGATTTTATGTAGAAGACGGTGGCATAGTACAAGAAGGGCAAAACCCCTACTTTGAGATCGATGTTATTCGTCTGTACAATGGCCCTTACGAAGGGTTGCCACAAGACCAGCGTACTTACTATACACAGTTTGATAGCAATGATACCCAATACATCTTTATGGAGTTTGGGGTCAATAATAAGCAGACAAAGTCTTGGTACTGTGAGTTATTGTTTAATTATTATAATGATGCAGGACAACTCAAAGGCTCTACTTCTGAGCTACGTTATGTAGGCCCTAATGAGCAAAAATTCACAGTTACCTCAGGTTGGGGCGCACAAAACAAAGGCACTTGGTTCCACGACAAGTACACGTTAGAAGTACTTTTTATGGATCAACTTATTGCCATTGTTCCCTTTGAAGTAGCTGACAGCTTTGTTGAAGGAACGCCTCAGGTACACCAACCAACAGGCTCTGGTGCACCCTTTATGCCTTTCAATACCCAACCAATGAAGGAGGTATCACTGGAAGATGTGATGCAGGAACTGAAAGAAATGATAGGCTTAGAGAGCGTAAAAGATAAGATAGAAGACTTTACACACTATTTAAAATTCTTGACGCTACGGCAGCAACAAGGCTTTGAAGAAACCAACCAGTTTAGCCTACATTCAGTGTTTATGGGGAATCCGGGTACAGGTAAAACAACTGTAGCACGCATGCTCGGAAAGATTTACCATAAGATGGGATTGCTCTCTAAAGGAACAGTCATTGAAGTAGGACGGGCTGATCTGGTGGGGAAATTCATCGGGCAGACCGCTCCCAAGGTACAAGAGCTGATTGAGAAAGCGCGCGGAGGGATTCTATTTATTGATGAAGCCTACTCCTTGGCACGTAAAGGCGATCAAGACGGCCAAGACTTTGGAAAAGAAGTGATTGAGGTACTTATCAAAGAGATGTCAGATGGAAAAGGCGATCTGGCCATTATCGTAGCGGGCTATCCAAGCGAAATGCAAATCTTCCTGGAGTCTAACCCAGGCTTAAAATCACGTTTTAACCTTATCTTTCAATTCCCAGACTACCTGCCACAGGAACTGATGGAGATTTTAGAGTTGAAGGCCAAAAAGAAAAATGTGATCTTCAATGAAGAAGCCTATGAGTTCATTAAGAAGCAGCTTACGGATGCTTATCGTAGTAGAGATAAGACATTTGGTAATGCTCGTTTGGTAACCTCACTAGTAGAAGAGGCTAAGATGAATATGGGATTACGCATTATGAAATCTGGTAATATAGAAGAGCTCAATCAAACGCAACTGCAAGAGATCATATTGGACGACGTGAAGAATATGTTCAAAACGGGTAAAGGAGAGCTACCAGAGATAGAGGTAGATGACGAACTACTACAAGAAGCGATGGATGAACTCAATGCGCTAATAGGCATGGCCAGCGTGAAGGAAGAAGTCGTAGAACTGGTAAAACTAGTTCGCTTCTACAGAGAATCTGGAAGAGATGTACTCAACAAATTTTCGCTGCATACCGTCTTCACTGGGAATCCAGGTACCGGTAAAACAACTGTGGCGCGTATCATGGCCAAAATCTACAAGGCTTTGGGTATTTTAGAGCGAGGCCACTGTATAGAGTGCGATCGCCAATCGCTGGTAGCAGGATATGTAGGACAAACAGCTATTAAAACAACTGATAAGATCAATGAGGCGGTGGGTGGTGTACTATTCGTAGATGAAGCCTATGCACTCACGAATAATTCAGCCAACGACTTTGGAAAAGAAGCGGTAGAAACTATTTTGAAACAGATGGAAGACCGTCGCGGTGAGTTTGCTGTCATTGTAGCAGGCTATCCAGACAATATGCAACAGTTTTTACGCTCTAATCCAGGACTAGCTTCTCGCTTCGATATTGTGATCAACTTTGAAGACTACAAGGTAGATGAACTCTACCAGATTGCACTCAGCATGCTAAAAGTGGAAGGATTAACCCCTGATGACGAAGCAGCGAGACATTTGAGAGAGTATTTTGACTATCTGTATCAAAAACGTGATAAGTTCTTTGGCAATGCTCGTTCTATTCGTAAAGTAATAGGAGCCGCCGTGAAGAATCAACACCTACGGATGGCTGAGATTTCTAAGGAGGAGCGTACCCAAGCTATGATCGAAACGCTTACCATCAAAGATGTAGAGGAATTCAACAAAGAACTCGACGCCTCCAATCAAAATAGTATTGGCTTTAAGCTAGGTAACGGTAGTATAGAAGAAGAAGAAAAAGGGAAGACCTCTTCATAATACTTAACCTACTTGAAACTAAAGAAGTCCTTTTTTTAGCAAAAAGGACTTCTTATTGTATATATGAGTACAAAACGATTACTCTTTCTTACGCTTATCACCAATGTTATATACTACCCCTATATTTAGCACACCCTTAAACTGGGTAGCAGGCCCCACTGTACCATCTTCTCGATTAATATTGATGTCTTCATCGTAAATAAGCTGTGTTGTAATGGTGGTATTAATGTACTTATTGACTTGAAAGATGAACTGGACTTCCCAATTAATATCAATTTCCTCAAGACCATCACTGTAATCAGTAAAGGCGAGAAAATTCGTTTTGAATTTCACATTTTCCATCAAGTCGTAGTCGGCAATGAGATTCAAGCTTGCTCCTGCTTCTGAGCGTATATTTTCGGTAGAGTCTACTCCATAAGCACCCTGCGCGGCGAGCTCATCGTTCAGCACAAAAGTAAGTTTAGAGGCAAGTGGCGAAATAACAGCTTTGAAATGCGGAATCGTATAGCTAAAACCAATATTAGTATTCAAGTAACCTGGCGACATAAATTCAGAGATAAAAGTCGCTACTTCTTCTGTTCCGCCACCAGGAAGTTCAACCTCTCGAAAACTAAGCCCTTCATCCAATTGAGTTCTAAAGTCTAGTCCAGCCGCAAAGCCCCATCTTTTATTGAGCAGCCGATTGTACAGAGATTTTAAAATAAGCTGGTCGTCTGTTTTCCTGAAATCTTGATCGCCAAGTCGGGCTTGTCCGTAAGTGATGTCAAGGGCGTTGTCCCAAGTACTTTTATCACGTTTCATATTGGCATATAAGCCTACAAGACCTGTCACAGAGATGGAGCTTTCTCCACCACCTGCCCAGTTCTCAAGCTCTACTTGAGAGAAGTTGAGACCAAAATTAGCCCCTTTTCGCCAAAGTTCTTGGCTTGTGGTGTCGGTCTGGGCCTGCAATAAGTTGATAAAAAGCAGAAAAGAGATAAAGGTGAGCAGATTTCTCTTCATAATAATAGGTATTTAAGTGTAAGAGATAGATTCTATGTATTATAGTACGGTTAAATAATTTTAACGGACGACTAATTGAGCGTTTTTTACAACCAATAAAAAAACGCCTCACATTATGTAGGCGTTACTTATTATTCAAAATTAAAGTGTTGTTATGATTGTTGGGCAGCTATCAAGTTTTTCACTTCGGTTAAAGCAGCTTCGGTAAGCGGCTTAGTGATAAACTTAATCACATATTCATTATCAACAATCTTTTCTATATCTCGCTTATTATCTGAGCTAGAAAGAATGACAACTTTACATTTCTTTTTGAGCTCTTCTGGAAACATCTCAAATTCAAATAAAAATACAAACCCATCTACAATAGGCATATTAATGTCTAGAAAGATAAGATCAGGAAGGCTATCGAAATCCTCCTGATACTTCTCTAAGTATTGTAAAGCGCTCTTGCCAGAATTTTTGATCTCAGTTCTTTGTGCAAATTTAGTAATTTCAATGATCCGTTTGCTGATAAAATTATCAGTATCATTATCGTCTACCAACATTACTAAATCTATCATAGGATTATTCTCCATCCAAGTAATCTTTTTTAAAAGCCAAAGTATTATTATGTGTTCAAGAGCAAATTTAGAAAAATATTTTTACATCCTCACACAAGATATTCCGAATTATTGATTTTCACAAGCATTTCAATGTGATATTTCACGCCCTTTTTAATAGATATTCAGGGCTTGTTTCATAACTTTGCTTTACAGTATTAGTTTTTAAATAAAAATCGTTTATACAACCATGGATAATCCCGTGAGAGTTCGCTTTGCGCCAAGCCCTACAGGAGGCTTGCATATTGGAGGAGTAAGAACTGCCCTGTACAATTATTTGCTGGCTAAGCAAACAGGAGGACAGTTTATTATTCGTATAGAAGATACTGACCAGAGTCGTTTTGTGCAGGGAGCCGAACAGTATATTTATGAGGCGCTTAGCTGGTTAGGTATAGAAGCAGACGAGAGCCCTCAAAAGGGAGGAGAATGGGGACCTTATACACAATCAGAAAGGAAAGAGATTTACCAAAAATACGCCAAACAGTTACTTAGAAATGGCCATGCCTACTATGCTTTTGACACTACCGAAGAGTTAGAAGCCATGCGAGACCGCCTAGTAGCGGCTAAGTCGAAGAATCCTTCTTACAATGCCATCTCGAGAATGCAGATGAAGAATTCTTTAACCTTACCCGAAGATGATGTGGCTGCACGTTTGGCTTCTGGCGATCCTTACGTAATTAGGCTAAAAGTACCCCACAAGCAGCAAGTACGCTTTAACGATTTGGTAAGAGGCTGGGTAATGGTACATTCTTCTGCCATCGACGATAAGGTACTGATGAAGTCGGATGGCATGCCTACGTATCACCTCGCGAATATTGTGGACGATCATATGATGAAAATTACACATGTAATTAGAGGAGAAGAATGGCTCCCTTCTGCGCCTTTGCACATACTACTTTATCAATGTTTAGGTTGGAAAACGCCGCAGTTTGCGCATCTGCCTTTAATATTACGTCCTGACGGTAACGGAAAGCTTAGTAAGCGAGTGGCTGATGATTTGGGTTTCCCTATCTTTCCATTAAACTGGACAGACGATCAAGGGAATCAATCAGAAGGGTATAAAGAAAAGGGCTATTTACCCGAAGCACTCGTAAATTTTTTGGCCTTTCTCGGGTGGAATCCAGGTGATAATCAGGAGCTATTTTCGATGGAAGCACTTATCGAAACATTCTCTGTAGCGCGTATTGGTAAGTCAGGGGCTAAGTTTGACATTGAGAAAGCAAAGTGGTTCAATCAGCAATATTTACGCGCGAAACCGAACGAAACGTTGCTTTCTTATTTGAAAGCAGGCTTAGAAGCCAATCAAATAGACTACAGTAGGTACACGGAGGCACAACTGTTACAAATCTGTGAATTGATGAAGGAACGTGCCACTTTCCCAAATGATTTATGGAAAGATGCCCAATTCTTGTTTAGTGCACCAACCCATTACGATGAGAAGGTCATTCACAAAAAGTGGAATGAGCGCGTAGTAGATGTTCTGAAGGGCTTTCAAAAAAGTGTAGAAGAGCTGGACAACTACACAGGCGAAAAAGCCAAAGCAACCCTGCACGAGCTCATAGAGCAAGAAGGCTTAAAGCTAGGTCAGCTAATGCCTGCGTTGCGGGTTACTTTAACAGGCGTAGGAGCGGGTCCTGACTTGGGAAGCATTATGGACATACTAGGTAAAGAAGAAGTGATCAATCGCCTTGATAAAGCTTTTGAAGTCATTTCTATACCTGTAAAGTAAAAAATTATTAATTAGATGGGTGTATGATCACACCAATGATCATACACTTTGTCTCAAACAGAAAGATATGAGTAAGAAGAAAAAGAAAGAACCCAAAAATAAGCAGACTCCCAAAGTAAGCGAGGAGCTAGAGGGATTCAACATAAAGATTAATTCTTTTGGTGAAATTATCTCTACGCACAATATTGATAAACTCAATAAGTTTCTCAATAAACACGTAGACGATAAAAAGCTACGGGGCAGAGATGATAAGGATATGCCTTCTGAAAACGAAGAAGAATAGCTTACTCGCTACTTTTTGC
This sequence comes from uncultured Cytophagales bacterium, assembly GCA_937911505.1. GTDB lineage: Bacteria > Bacteroidota > Bacteroidia > Cytophagales > Thermonemataceae > CALEMF01. Next base: position 104,960 of record CALEMF010000014.1, on the reverse strand, counting down.
CACGTTGGTTTCAGGAGTAGGAGTTGTATTGTCCTCTTCCTTTTTAGGCTTGGGGAAAAATCTTCCTTGAAAAATCAAAATAGTAAATACCCCTACAAATATAGAAGCATCTGCTATATTAAAAATAGGCCAGAAAGAATAGTACTTTCCTCCGAGTAGGGGTACCCACTCAGGAAGAATACCCTCCCAAATATCGATATAAAACATATCCACCACTTGCCCGTGAAACCAAGGTGTAGGAGAGCCCTCTGGCGCGTTATCCAGCAATACACCATAAAAAGTACTATCCACCACATTGCCTATAGCACCGCCTAGAATAAGTGCGATACAAATAAGTAAGCCGCGATGTACCTGTTTATCAATAAGGAGTTTTAAGTAGTAGGCAATTCCTATCACCGCTAACATTCTGAAGATAGAAAGAAGAATTTTACCATAAGGACGAGGGAGCTCTAAGCCAAATGCCATACCCGGATTCAGTACATAATGTATCTTGAACCAATCGCCAAAGACAACGATTTGCCCAGCAACACCCAACTCTAGGTTAAAATGTATGATCATCTTAACAAGTTGATCTATGATAATAACACCTAAACTCACCAAAAAGAACTTATAATACTTCATTGCCTTTCAAAAATTAATAGTGGTGGCAAAATTAATAATTAATTTGGTAATCTGATTCTCCCTTCCCTACTTTTATGAAAGTGAAATCTATTCGCAGTCTCTCACACATTCACCCTTACGATTGATAGTATATTGCTTTTCGTCTTTCATTACAGATGCAGTTCCACGTACGAAGTCTTGGGCACCATCGTACTGAATAGGAATGACGACTTTTCCCGTAGTATCAATCCAGCCTATTTTATCATCTTTTTTCACCATTGCCATCCCTTCTTTAAATTCCCAAGTATACTCGTATATAATGGGTACCACTACCTCGCCTTTTTTACTGATCCATCCTCGTTTACCAGCCAATTCTACTTCTGATAAACACCCTCGAAACTCAGAGGCATAATCGTATTTAATAGGGATCACCACTACTTGTTGCTCATTCATAAAGCCATATTTACTATCTTTTTCTACACGAATTAATTTTTCCTTACAAGGATTTACTTGAGCGGATGAGGTAGATTGTGCAGTCACCTGACTTTGGTAACAACTTAGAATGATGATTAGAAAACAAATACGCATGCGAATAGAGGATATGCTTAATGCTACAAAGAAAGCGAAAAAAGACTTTTGAAACTACTCTCATTCTCTATAATCATATACTTTTTAAAGTTGTATCTGAGTAATATTGAATCAAAGGATTGGTTGATTACGGAATCCTAAGTAAAACAATTCCTCTTATTGATTGAAAAACAAGAAGTTTTAATGAGGCTTTTTTTTATCGATGTATTATTTTGAAGGATTTTACAAGAAAAAAGAAAAAAGTATAGGGATTTGTAACCTTTTTTTCTTATATTCGTATCATAAAATGCATAGTGTTCAATTTTTGTTTAACGGGAAAGGGGTTTCAAAATTTTGAAACCCTTTTTTAGTTTGTACTTCTTTGAAAGGCTTTGTATCTTTCTACGATGAGTACAGTCAAACCTAAATCAAAAAAAAAGACAGAAAACTGTCTTAACTGTCACTATCCTTTCCAAGCTGAAGAAAACTACTGTCCCAAGTGTGGTCAGAAAAACCAAGCTACTCCTACACTTTTGGAGGTAATTGGTGAATTCTTTAGTAACCTTTTTTCTTACGACTCCAAGATTTATAGAAGCATCATTCCTTTTCTGTTTCGTCCTGGCTTTCTGGTCAATACGTACATACAAGGAAAAAGAAAATGCTACGTACATCCCATTCGTTTGTATATCATAGTCAGTATTTTATACTTTATTACACTAGCCACTACATTGAGTAGACAAGAGCAACTAGAGGGTTATGGCTATTTTATGGGCAATAACTTAGTGGCTGAAAAAGAGCAAAAAGCAGATAGCCTTGCGCTCTTATTGAGAACACACGATATAAGAGATAGTATCGTATTACGATATGTGAAATCGCTGAAGGCCACAGAAGAGAAAATTGAAGAAAAAGTAAAGAATATCAAACAAAAAGCACAAGCAGGTGAGTACAAAAACAAAGGGCTTATTAATATTAATTCTGATCATCTCATACTTGTACGAGAAGAACAAGTCCAAGAGCCTGAAAAACTATTGAAAATACTACAAATACCCAATACCTTTTTTAATAGGCTTTTTGCTCAACAAAATATTCGACTAGCTGACGCTCGCTTAGGTGAAGTGATTCTCTACTTCGTTAATAAACTTTCCTTAATTATGTTTCTGATGATTCCTTCGCTTGCTTTTATCTTTAAGCTCTTTTATATCAGAAGAAACTATTATTACATCGACCACCTCATTCATTCTTTCCACCTACACACGTATCTATTTCTATTATTTGGCCTCGCCTTATTGATTGCAGAAGAGTGGGCTATCTACGCCAGCATTACTATCTTTTTGGTATATATTTATCTATCATTCTATTTTGTCTACAAGCAAGGCTGGTTCAAGACTTTACTAAAATTAAGTGTAGTTGGCTTTACCTACAGTATTGTTCTGCTCATAGGAATAGTCATTGGTTTAGCCGTCAGTCTCCTCATTTACTGATTTCTTCATTTCACATTAACTTAACATCTCTTTACAGGAATACTCGTTGGAAGTACCTCGCATTTTACCTACCTTTGGTAGCAGGTAAATTTGTACTAAAACGATAATTAATATAATTATGCCTATAAAAATCAGGAAGGAAGATGCCCTCAATTATCACGAGTTGGAGCAACCTGGAAAAATAGAAGTAGTACCTATCAAAGCCGTTACTTCTCAGCTAGATTTAGCTTTGGCTTATTCTCCCGGTGTGGCAGAGCCCTGTAAAGAAATTGCTGATAATACTGAAAATGTCTATAAATATACAGCCAAAGGAAACTTAGTAGCCGTTATTTCCAACGGAACGGCTGTATTAGGATTAGGAAATATAGGACCAGAAGCCTCTAAGCCTGTTATGGAAGGTAAAGGGGTGTTGTTCAAAAAGTTTGCAGGTATAGATGTTTTTGACATTGAAGTCAACTGCGAAGATCCACAAGAATTTATCAAGATAGTAAAGTCATTAGAACCTACCTTTGGTGGCGTAAATCTAGAAGACATTAAAGCGCCTGAATGCTTCGAAATAGAAAAGGCATTGAAAGAGCAGATGAACATTCCCATCATGCACGATGACCAACACGGGACAGCCATCATTACAGCCGCTGCTTTACTCAATGCCTTAGAAGTTGTGAAAAAGCCCATCGAATCACTCAAGGTAGTAGTAAACGGAGCGGGCGCTTCTGCTATTTCTTGTACTAAGCTGTACGTAGCATTAGGCGTAAAGAAAGAAAATATCCTCATGCTCGATAGCAAAGGGGTGATCTCTAAAGACAGAGAAGGGCTGGATAGTATTAAGGCAGAATTTGCTACCGATCATCCAGCGCGTACCTTAGAAGAAGCCATCAAGGAGGCTGACATGTTTTTAGGACTCTCTAAAGGTGATGTGCTTACACCTGAAATGCTCAATACGATGGCGGCCCAACCCATTGTGTTTGCTTGCGCCAACCCTGATCCTGAAATTGCTTACGACTTGGCGATGGCTACGCGAGATGACATCATTATGGCCACAGGACGTTCTGATCATCCTAACCAAGTAAACAATGTACTGGGCTTTCCCTACATCTTCAGAGGAGCACTAGATGTAAGAGCTACCGAAATCAATGAGGAAATGAAATTGGCTGCGGTAAAAGCCATTGCGCTGTTGGCCAAAGAGCCTGTACCAGATATGGTGACCAGAGCCTATGGTGAAGGAACGATGAGTTTTGGTAAAGACTATTTAATTCCTAAACCACTCGATCCTCGTCTCATCACCACCATTTCACCCGCTGTAGCAAAAGCAGCTATAGAAACAGGCGTGGCTAAGAAAAACATAGAAGATTGGCAACAATATGAGTTGGCCCTGCAGCAACGCTTGGGGCTTAACCAGAAGCTAATGAGTGTCTTTATACAAAAAGCTAAAAAGCAGCCCAAGCGTGTCGTTTTTGCTGAAGCCGACAATCCTAAAATTATGAAAGCCGTACAGGTAGTGGTTGATCAAGGAATTGCCGAACCCATTCTGTTGGGTAATAAAGAAAAAATTCATCAGATCATAGAGGAATACAGTCTAGAGGTAGGAGAGGTAACCATTATCAATCCGCTTGAAGAGACAGAGAAATGTAACTTTTATGCAGAAACGCTCTATAAAAAACGCCAGCGTAAGGGCATCACTCTTTACGGTGCTAAGAAGATGCTACGCGATAGAAATTACTTTGGGGCAATGATGTTGCAACAAGGAGAAGCAGATGCCATTATTTCTGGACTTACTAAAGACTACACACGGGTAATTCGACCTGCTTTGGAGATTATAGGAGCACGCCAACCGCTTAAACGTGTAGCAGGGATGTACATCATTATTAATAAAAACAGAACGCTTTTCTTTTCAGATACGACGGTTAACCCTGATCCTACAAGTGAAGAGCTAGTAGACATTATCAAACTTACCCAGCGAGGCGTAGAGTTCTTCGGGTACGAACCTAAAATGGCTGCCTTGTCTTACTCCAATTTTGGCTCGAGCAAGGGCGCTGTGCCTGAAAAAGTACAGCAAGCAGTGAAGTTAGCCAAAGAAAAATATCCAGATCTTATCTTGGATGGAGATATACAAGCCAATGTAGCCCTTAACCAACGACTCTTGAAGGAAAATTACGGTTTTAGCCCTTTGGCTGAAACTGGTGTAAACACGCTCATCTTCCCCGACCTTGCCTCAGGAAATATTGCGTACAAGCTCTTGCAAGAAGCGGGTACAAGCGAGGCTATCGGTCCTATTTTATTGGGGATGAACAAACCTGTTCATATCTTACAGTTAGGAAGTTCCATTAGAGAGATCATCAATATGGTAGCGATTGCAGTAGTAGATGCCCAGCGCTTCGATAAAGAGGCATAGCAAAGCATAATACTCTCCTGATCTTAGGGTTGGGAGAGTTGGCTAATCGCTCTTCAAATTAAGTATTTCAACTTTCTTAAAGGTGAGTGAGAAATAAGTGATTTCCTTGTAGCTTTTTTAAAAGAACAGCGTATTCGATTTCATAACCAGTCGGTACTTATGCTAGGCTTTTAAGCATACACATCATTAATCTTTTGGGTCAATTGCCTCGATAAGTTCGCGTACAAGACCTGTTAAGGAAGCAACCTCTTCATGACTTTTTCCTTCCTTGAGATACTTAAGTGCTAAAAGAATCTTCTCAGTGCGCTTTTCTTCTCCTTTTTTATAAAGAATAGAATCTTCTATTTTATAATCAATTGGCATTTTCTCAATCATTTTAAGGGTTAAATCTTCCAACTGTCTGATTCTAGAGAGCAGTAGTAGCTGTTGTAAATACTTCCTTAACTCCGTGGGAGCACTCTTTTCTTGTAACTGCTCGAGAATAGAACGTAGCACCTGTTGGCTTTGTTCCACCTTATAATTAGTAAGTAAAGCAAGCAAAATCATCTCTGGTGCATCGGCTTCTAGAAACGTTTTGGCTTCCAATGCTTGTAAACTTAGTAATTCAAAACCTTCGAATTGCTCTGTTGGCTTGAGCGTAGTATGCATCTTAGAAGGTTTTTGACCTAAATAGATAACTATTTGCTTGACTGGCTTTTTGAACTTCCCAAAGAGTAAGGCATGATAGAGCATCATTCGCTCAAGCATCTTGGGGTCATCTTTGGTTTGGAACTCTACTTGTAGGAGTATTACTTCTCCTTTTTTGGTAGTTACTTCTGCCAAGAAATCAGCCTTACGTTCAATGGTTTTTGGTAGTTCGACAGAAAGCTTTTGGTAATGATCGATCTCAATCTCTAGTCGTTGCGCTACTAGCGGTAAAAAGAGCGCATCTATATTTTCTTTGAAGAGGCGATCATATACATTTCCTTCTCGCTTACTAGACGTCTTGTTATCCTTGTTGGCCATAGTAATAAACTATTCATTTTTATACCTGTACTTACTTGACTAAGCGCTATGCTTAGTACAACTTTCAGGAGCCTTACCCTCGTCTCAAAATCGCAAAATTATCTTTGCCCAATACGATATGCTGCCAGAAATGCTGTATAAATCCCCAACCGTAGCCAGTAAGCTGTAAGAAGGTAGCAGGTATGGTTAAGAGCGCTGTCTTCCAAGAAAGTTTTTGTATGAGCCAGGCATCTATAAAAATTAAAAGGTAATAAACACTTGGTAAATAGAGGGGTACTGCTGTACCTATAGCGATAGACAAGGTAAGCAGACCCAAGAGACCTGCTATAAAAAGTGCAGGTAAGAAGTAAATAGGTTTACACGCCATAGGATACTGCTTGAAAAGGCTCACCCGCGCCCTACCAAAAAAATGTACTTGTTTGTAAAATTGTCTGAAACTGGTGCGGCGCTTATGGTAGACGTAAGCTTTAGGAATGAGTTGTGTTGTAAAGCCTGCTGTGTTGATACGAATACTCATCTCGATATCTTCAGCCAAGTAGGGTCTGGTAAAACCACCTACCTTCTCAAAGACTTTTCTGGCAAAGCCCATGTTGAAACTACGCGGATTGAACTTCTTAGGGTCTATATCTTTCCCTCCTCTGATGCCACCCGTTGTAAAAAAAGAGGTCATTGCATAGCTAATCGCTTTTTGAATAGGGGTAAAAGTAGGATGGGCACGATCGGGCCCGCCATAGGCAGCTACGTCATTTTCGTTTATAAAAGCATTTACAGTATCTAAGTAATGAGAGGGAATAAGGCAATCTGAATCAAAAAAAATAAAATAGTCTCCTTTAGCACGCTCCATGCCATAGTTTCTACTAAAGCCTTGCCCTGAGTTTTCTTTAAAAAAATACCGTATATTCAAGTGAGTTCGGTAGGTCTCTACGATAGGCTGACAGTGATTCGTAGAACCATCTTCTACAATAATTACCTCAAAGTGCTGATAGGTTTGTTTGGTCAAGCTTTCAAGTAGTTCATCTACTTCATCAGGGCGATTGTATACAGGTACAATAATAGAGAAAAAAAGCTGCATATTTTCGGAGTAAAAAAGCTAAACCTTTAGAATAGCGAGCAAAATTACAAAATTAACAAAACTATAAAGGAAAGTTTTCAGTAAATTTGTAGATATGGAACAATCACAACGTACAGAGATTAATACATTAGGAGAGTTTGGCTTGATTGAACGGTTGGCACAAAAAGTAACGCATTACCATCCAGAAACTGTGAAGGGGATTGCTGACGATGCTGCCGTGATGGCCATAGGTGACCAGTGGTTGGTAACGAGTACTGATTTTTTACTAGAAGGGGTACACTTCGACCTTACCTATATGCCTTTAAAGCATCTAGGGTATAAGGCGGTAGCCGTAAATATTTCTGATATAGCAGCGATGAACGCTGTGCCAAAGCAAATTACTGTAAGCATTGCTCTAAGTAATCGTTTTTCCTTAGAAGCGGTAGAGGAATTATATGAGGGGATCCGATTTGCCTGCCAAAACTATAAAGTAGATTTAGTAGGAGGCGATACTACCTCTTCCAGAACAGGCTTGGTGATTTCCATTACAGCCTTAGGGCTAACCAACGCACAAGAAATTACGTATAGGAGTACAGCCCAAAAAGGAGATATTCTTTGCTGCACAGGCGATCTAGGCGCTGCTTATCTGGGCTTACAAGTGCTAGAAAGGGAGAAACAAACCTACTTAGCTAACCCTAATATGCAGCCCGAATTAACAGGAAAAGATTACTTAGTTGGAAGGCAGTTGAAACCTGAAGCCCGTATGGATATCATCTACGAGCTACAAACGATGGGGCTTAAACCAACGGCTATGATAGATATTTCTGATGGACTGGCTTCAGAAGTATTGCATTTATGTAAGCAGTCGCAGTTGGGGGCAGTTGTGTATGAAGATAAGCTGCCCATAGAACAAGTCGCCTACGATACAGCTATCAACGACTTCAATATTGTACCTACGGTATGTGCTTTAAATGGTGGAGAAGACTATGAACTGCTCTTTACCATCAGACAAGAAGACTACGAGAAGATAAAGCTCCATGCGGATATTACTACTGTGGGATACATGACAGAAAAAGAGAAAGGAGCAAAACTAGCAACGAGAGGAGAGAGCTTAGTTCCGCTAGAAGCACAAGGCTGGAATCATTTTTCTACATAAAAGGGAGGTTATATGAGTAGTCGATACATAGGATGTTTTCTCTTATTATGGAGTTTGTGGAGCCAAACACAGGCACAAGAGGTACAAATTGTAGAGGAAAAATCTTTAGTGACGGGTAAAGACGTAAAGTGGCGAATAGAAGGAGAAGATAAGGTAGTGGTAAGAGATTCTAGTACACACTATGTTCAAATCTATATTCGCGATACAGAAGAGGTACTCTACGGCAATCGTTGTGCAGAGGAGATCGCCAAGCAGAAACGTATAGAGTTTATCATTATCCCTAAAGACATAGGTTACGGTATGTCTAAAACCAACTTCTTCTTTAGCAACTTAGGGAATTCTATTAAAGCTTTTTTTAGAAATGGCCCCTTTTGGAAAAGCAGAATTAAGAAGAAAATAAGGCGTTGTAGAAAGGATACAGGCGACTACGTAGGGTAGCCTATAAAATTCACATATTACATGGAAACTACTTTATGGAACACAAAGTCAATTTGAAGCAGATCATAGGACTTTTTGTCTCTTTGGTGGTGGTAGGCATGATAGCAAGTTGGTTCCTTTTTTTTAAGAAGAAGGAAGTTTCGTTAGCAAACTTTGTCCCTACAGAAACCTTTCTGGTAGGAAGGGTAGAAAAACCACAATCTTTTTTAGATTCTCTCTTTACAAGTCGCTTGCTTCAGCGCTGGCAAAAAACGCCTTTTGTACGCGTTAATACGGCCCGTCGCCAAAGCCTTTCTACTTTATTGAAAAGCCAGTTGGCGTGGTTCAATGAAAAGAATGTGCTCTTTTCTGCCCATGTACTTTCTAAAGAAAAGCTGGGCGTTTTATTTTACCTACCTTTACAACCTCAGGATCGTGAAGCGATCAATACGATCACTAAGCGCCTCAATGCAGACAAGCAACTGGCGGTCATCAATCGACTATACAAGAAGATACGCATTGTTGACATTAAACATCGGCAAACAGGAGAGCAATTCAGTTTTTTTATACAGGATGATTATTGGGTAGGAAGCTTCGCGCCCATTTTAGTAGAGGAAGCAATACAAATGTATAAAGAAGGAGAAGAGAATACTTTTGCCTACAGTAGTTTTCAGTCGCTTAGTAAGCCTAATAACTTGCTACACTTTTATTTCAACTTCAATCAAATTGAGCGATTATACACTTACCTACTTGACTTACCAGCAAAGCAACAGGTAGCACAGCATACTGCTAAAATGCTCGGTAAAGCACAACTAGATTTCTATCTGGTAGAAAATAAGCTCATTCTAAATGGTCGGTTGGAGCATCATTTCTGGGAAGTACCATGGACAAGCATCTGGTATAAGCAAGAGGCACAACCCTTTTTATTGAGAGATTACTTGCCCAATAATACAGCACTTTTCCATCGGATGAGTGTAAGTGATCCATCTCTTTTCTTTCAAAATCTCAAGTACTATTGGATAGCCAACTACTCAGCGATTATACCTCGACGCCAAGCCCTTGCGCAACAATATGACATTACTTGGAAAGCACTTGAAAAACATTGTGATAGAGAAGTAGTAGAAGTACTATTGGAAGAGGAGGTAGAAAACCCGCATAAGATACTCATTCTAAAAGTAGATAATGCCCCTCAAACAGCCGCCTTATTAAAAAATTGGGCTGAGCAGGTAGCGAAAATAAAAAGAGAACGCCTCTTTACAGAGACTTATCAACGTTATCGTATTTTTGAGCTGGGTATTACCGATTTCCCTCAACTACTACTTGGACAAAATTTTACAGGTTACAAAAAATCTTTTGTTACCCAAGTAGCTCGAGACGTACTAGTACTCTCTAGTGATTACAAGGCATTGCGTATTTATCTAGATAAAATAGCGAATGAAGAAGTGTGGGCAAAATCTGTAAGGCTTACAACGCTTTTGGATGATATACCCGAAAAGCAAAACTGGACTACCTTTGTACAGCCTGTAAAAGCTTGGCGGTGGTTACAATACCAAGCTGCGCCTTATTGGCAACGTATTCTTAGTCGGTATGAGTTTCTTTTTAAACAAGTCGATTACTATGCTTTCCAAGTGAACAATGGAAGAAATGGGCGAGTATGGATGAACGTAAGTGCTAAAAGCAAAAAAACAGATACAACAACACAAAGCAATACCCAAAAGGCGCAGCAACTCACACGCCTAAGTGAGAAAGCAATTACACAACCTTTTGTGGTGATCAATCATAATACCCAAAAAAAGGAGCTGCTACTACAAGATGCTAACAATGCGTTAAAACTCATTACTTTAGCAGGTAAGCAACTATGGAGTGTAGCGCTAGAAGGGCCTATTGTAAGTGATGTATACCAAATAGATTATTATAAAAACAATAAACTACAATATTTACTAGCTACTGAGCATACTTTATACTTGATTGATCGACTCGGTAGAAAGGTGGCCAACTTTCCGAAGCGTTTCAGAGAAGAAATAAAACTCAATGCGCTCAATGTGTTTGACTACGACAACGATAAACAATATCGCTACTGGCTGACCAACGAAGCGGGTGAGGTGTTCTTAACTAATAAGAAAGGTGAAAAACCTAAAGGCTGGCAACTTAATAAGCTCACTTACAGAGCGAATTGGCCTGCACAATGGGTACGTGTTCAAGGGAAAGACCATTTAATACTAGTCCAAGAAAATGGTATAGTACACTGTTATAATAGAAGGGGCGAGGTAATGAAAGGTTTTCCAGTTGATTTAGATACAAAGATAGATGGCGACTTTCTTATACAAAAAGGGGTAAATAAGGCAAAGACTTTCTTGCATACAGTCTCCACTAACGGAGAGGTGATACAGATAAGCCTTACTGGTAAAGTAAAACGGAAACAATTATTGAAACCTTCTGACAATACTACTTTCAGACTGGTGAAAAGTACGGATGCTAATACAGCGATCATTGTTAGACAAACACTTAGTAAAGTAGCTTTTTTAAGCCTAGAGGGACAGACACTTTTTGAAACTAAATTTTCTACCGCTTCTCCGATGGCTGTACAATACTTTTACTATGGTACTACCAATTGGTTTGTAGCTGTTACAGACAAAGAAGCAGGCTTTACCTATGTTTTTGACACAAAAGGTTGGTTGGTAGAAGAACCGCTGCAAAGCACACAACCTATACATCTCACCTATGATGACACAAAAAGTGAGATACACATATATAAAGTAAATGGAAAAACGCTTAGTAAAACAATTATGAAGCGGTAAATAGATGCGTAAGTCTTTTTCTTCTAGAAACCAAAAAGAGATATTTGTTCACTCCGTTTTAGTTTAGTATAGATACTCTTTAAAGTTGAAACCGTAGCTCTCATTAATCCAAATGACAGCATTCTGTTCACTTTTAAAAGTGCTGATCCAGCGAAAACCAAGTTCCTTCAATTTATTTTTATTTTTAGCAAGAAAAGCTGTAATGCTACCATCATTTTCTTCTTGAGTAGCTACGTAGATCATAATGTGACAGATTTGAAGTTAAAAAATAATAGGTATGTTGTTATAACGCTTAAATAGGAAAAATTGTTCCTATGCCACTCGTAGACAATGGCTAACGCAAGACATCCTGAAGTTGTTTTTCCTTACTAAAAATAGCCTTTGCAAAAGGACAAAGTGGTAAAATCTTGATCTGGTTGGCTCTGGCATAGGCAACGGCTGCCTCTACTAACTTTTTACCAGCACCTGTCCCTCTTAGTGAGCCGTCCACCTCTGTATGATCTATAATAATGAGATGACTAGTAGCTACGCTATAAGTCATTTGCGCAAGCCTCTTTTCAGACTGCTCTATGTAAAAAGCGCCTTTAGAGCCATTATCTGTATGTGCTACGGTAATTTCCATATACTAGGGCAATTTAGTAATATCACTGGTAATAAATGGTATATTTTCTTTCTTAGCCCTATCGTAGATAGGGGTTCCTAAATGACCTAGCCCAGCCACATCAGACATACAATCCTCTATGATAGTCATCTTTGCAGCCAAATCAGGCGCATAGTCCATCGCTTGTTGAATGCTCGTTGCCACACAATGCGATTTGGCCTCTCCTGCTACATATACTTGATCGTATTGGTATAGTGCCTCAATAAGAGATTTATTAAGAAGGGTTTCTGGATGATCCTTCTCGGGAACTTGTGCAGCAAATATACCGAAGTGTTCTGTGAGTGGATACGTCCCTTTTACCACTACTTGGTAATCTTTTCCCTGCTGGTGCGCCCAGTGGAGAACTGCCTGCATAACTTGCTCATCGAGCGCATTGCCTTTAGAGCCTGCTAGGCAGTGTTCAGGCCATATAAAATGAGGAAATTGCCCTTGAGCTTCCAAATTTTCTAAATATTGCTTTGTTTTTTCAGGAAAAAAGCGAGGTGTCCACTTACCTGCTTTCACTTCGGCTGCAGTAATTTGGGTAAAAGGCGGTGGTGTCTTTGTCTCTTCGTCTTGCCAAAAAGCAGGATGAGAGATATCATTGACAAAGTGGGTATCTAAGGTAACACAGATATGATCGATTACCTCTACATGTGTGTTTATAAACTGCGCAAGCCGCCTCATATCTTGCTCTGCGTTTGGTACGTACAAGGCGCCTTCAGGGTGACAGAAATCATACTGCGCATCAATAATCAATAACGCATTTTTGTGAGTCATTCTTTTATATTTTTTATCCGAAAAAGAAACTAATTTTTAGCATTTTCTATTCTCAAGATAAGTAAAGTATATGGTAAAGTGAAGGCAAACTTGCTTTATTACCTCCATAATATTCAATTTTATCTATGAATAATGGCATAAATATTATGCGTGCATACTTTTTTTATATAAATTTGTTACATGCTCGAGAATATTAAATTAAAACCTGAAGAAACAGTAGATTACAACATCAAGGCAGCTTGGCATGCTATTTCTCGTATGTACAATGCCCAAGCTGCTAAGTACGATATTACCGCCTCTATTGGCTTCATTCTACTCAACATTGACGCAGAAGAAGGCACCCCTGCCACCAAAATTGCGCCACTATATGGGTTAGAAGCCCGTAGCATTACCCGTACACTAAAAAGCATGGAAGGGAGAGGACTTATTTACCGAGAACAAGACCTCCACGATAAGCGTTCTGTTCGTATACATCTTACAGAAAAAGGCAAAGAGAAAAAGGAAGTAGCGCGTAAAGTAGTGCGTAGTTTTAATTTTAGTGTACGCGAAATTATTCCAGAAGAACAACTGAAGGTATTTTTTGAAGTAGTTCGTAAAGTCACAAGACTTGTAGAAGAAATGAGGTAAGTCCCATTACGCTGTATTGATTACTGACACACGTACAATCTAATTTTTAAATTTTTCAAAACATAAACAGATGGAAGCAACCCTAGAGAAACAAACCGCCAACCCTCAAAAAAGCTACGAAAGTAGAAGAATCCGCAAGGTAGCTGTCTTGGGAGCAGGTATTATGGGAAGTCGTATCGCTTGTCATTTTGCTAACATAGGTCTCGAAGTACTACTCATGGACATGGTTCCTAAAGAGCCTAGCGAGGCCCATAAAAGCAAAGGACTTACGCTTGAACACCCCGCCGTGAGAAATAGTATTGTGAACCAAGCTTTTTCCAATACCCTCAAAACGAAGCCCGCTTCATTATACAACAAAGACTTTATAGATCGTATCAAGTTGGGTAACTTTGAAGATGATATGAAGCACATCGCTGACTGCGACTGGATCGTCGAAGTAGTAGTAGAGCGGCTTGATATCAAGAAAATTATCTTCGATCAGGTTGAAAAATACCGTAAACCGGGAACACTTATCACCAGTAATACCTCAGGTATTCCCATCCATATGATGTCTGAAGGGCGTAGCGAAGACTTCCAAGCCCATTTCTGTGGTACGCACTTTTTCAATCCACCACGTTATTTGCGTCTTTTAGAAATTATACCTGGCCCTAAAACAAAGCCAGAAGTAATAGACTTTTTAATGAATTATGGCGATCTTTTCTTAGGAAAAGCCACCGTTTTGTGTAAAGATACACCTGCCTTTATCGCCAACCGTGTAGGAGTATATGCCATTCTTTCTGGGCTACATACCATTGAAGCGATGGGACTAAAAGTAGAAGAAGTAGATAAGCTCACCGGCCCTGTCATTGGGAGACCTAAGTCGGCTACTTTCCGCACTATGGATGTAGTAGGATTAGATACGCTTATTCACGTAGCAGAAGGGCTTACCGCCAACGTACCCAACGATGAAGCGAAAGCTGCCTTTGAACTACCTAAATCGCTGAAATTTTTAAAAGAAAAAGGTTGGTTGGGTGATAAGTCCAAGCAAGGTTATTATAAGAAAGTAAAAGGAGAGAAGGGGTCTGAAATTTTAGCACTCGACTTGACAACCTTTGAGTATCGCTCTAAGGAAAAAGTAAGCTTTGATACCCTGAAGTCTACCAAAAATATAGAAGAGCTTAAAGAACGCTTTCCTGTTTTAGTAAAGGGAGAAGACAAAGCTGGTGAATTCTACCGCAAGACTTTCTCTGATCTATTCGCTTATGTTACACACCGTATTCCAGAAATCTCAGATACCCTGTATAGCATAGATGATGCGATTTGTGCAGGCTTCGGCTGGTCTATGGGGCCTTTTGAAACTTGGGATGCGATTGGGGTAGAAGAAGGTCTAAAAATGATGGAAGCCCAAGGGGCTCAAGCCGCTGATTGGGTAAAGGAGATGTTGGCAGCAGGCATCAATGCTTTCTACAAAGTAGAAAAAGGGAAGCGCTACTACTATGACATTCCTAGCAAGGCTTATAAAGCTATCCCAGGAATGGACGAGTTGATTATCTTAGAAAATAAGCGTTCTAACATTATTTGGAACAACCCTGGCGCAAGTATCTATGATCTCGGTGATGGTATTCTTGGTCTAGAATTCCATACAAAAATGAATGCCTTAGGTGCTGAGCCTATGCAAGGACTTAACCAAGCCATAGAAATGGCCGAGAAAGACTATAGAGGTTTGGTAGTAACAGGAAGAGGAGATAACTTCTCAGCAGGAGCCAATTTGGCGATGTTGCTTATGTATTCTGTAGAACAAGAGTGGGACGAGGTAAATATGATGATTGCACAGTTCCAGAAAACCATGATGCGCACACGGTATTCTGCCATTCCTGTGGTAACAGCCGTACACGGCCTAGCGCTAGGCGGTGGGTGTGAGCTAAACTTACATGCAGACGCTGTACAAGCGCATGCCGAAACCTATATGGGTCTTGTAGAAGTAGGAGTAGGCTTAATTCCTGCTGGAGGTGGTACAAAGGAAATGGCTGTGCGTGTATCAGATTCTTTAGAGACAGGCGATGTAGAGTACAACAATTTACAGTCTGCCTTTATGAACATCGCTACGGCTAAGGTAGCTACCTCTGCCCACGAGGCAATGACCCTGCACTATATTCGTCCAGAGGATGAAATCACACTTAATAAAAATCGCTTGCTAGCTGATGCAAAGGCAAAAGCCATTGCCCTAGCAGAACACGGCTACTCACAAGCAAAAGAACGCACTAATATTAAGGTACAAGGAAAAGGAGGGATTGCGCTTTTCAAAGCAGGAGTATCTGGTATGAAGTACGGCCGTTATATCTCAGACCACGACCAAAAGATCGCCGATAAGCTTGCTTACGTAATTTGTGGAGGTGACTTGAGCTATCCGCAAGAAGTATCAGAGCAGTATCTTCTCGATTTAGAAAGAGAAGCCTTCTTGTCGTTGTGTGGAGAAAAGAAAACCCTAGAGCGCATCCAAAGCGTACTGACTACTGGGAAGCCGTTGAGGAATTAGGATGGAGGAATATTTAGTAAATAGTATTGAGTAGATAGTATTAAGCAATTATTATAGAGATGCACCAGTTTAAGAAATTAAAAGTTTGGCAAAAATCTATAGAACTAGCTACCCAAGTACATCAACTTACTAAAAACTTTCCCACCGAAGAAAGATTTGGTTTAGTAGTACAGATAAATCGTAGTGCAGTATCCATCGCTTCTAACATAGCTGAAGGAGCAGGAAGAAACACAAGAAAAGAGTTCAACTTATTCTTGGGATATGCAGTAGGATCTGCTTTTGAGCTAGAGACACAACTAGTTATATCAAATAAGCTATCTTACATAGAAGATGATTTGTTTGAAACTATTAGACTTGACGTTGAAGAAATTCAAAAAATGTTATACGCTTTAAAAAAGCAATTACAAGTAGTAGAGTAGTGAATACTATCTACTATTTACTCACTACTCTGTACTAAACTAAAAAATTAAAACCAATATGAACGCATATATTGTAGCTGGCTATAGAACAGCCATAGGAAAATCAAGAAAAGGAGGGTTTCGTTTCACAAGACCCGACGACCTCGCCGCTGATGTGATTAAACATCTAGTAGGTGCCGTAGATAATTTTGACCCAGCACGGGTAGATGACCTTATTGTAGGTTGTGCAATTCCCGAAGCAGAGCAGGGTATGCAAATGGGACGTATGATCTCGTTGCTTTCTCTGCCCATCAATGTACCTGGTTTTGTGATTAATCGCTACTGTGGTTCTGGGGTAGAAGCCATTGCTTTGGCTTGCCAAAAAGTGCACACTGGTATGGCCGACTGTGTGATTGCTGGTGGCGCAGAATCTATGTCGATGGTGCCCATGATGGGATACAAGACAGCGCTCAATTATAAAGTGGCTGATAAGCATCCAGACTATTACCTAAGTATGGGGCTTACCGCTGAGCAGGTAGCGTTAGACTATAATATTTCACGTGAAGACCAAGATGAGTTTGCGCTAGCTTCTAACCAGAAAGCAGTAAAAGCGATTCAGGAAGGAAAATTCAAAGATCAGATCGTCCCTATTACTGTCACCGAGAATTACATCGGTGAAGATGGTAAAAAGAAAGAGAAAAGCTTTGTGGTAGATACTGATGAAGGTCCTCGTGCGGATACCTCTATGGAGGCATTAGCCAAGTTACGCCCTGCTTTTGCAGCAGGTGGCTCTGTAACGGCAGGTAACTCTTCTCAGACTTCCGACGGAGCGGCTTTTGTACTCGTGATGTCAGAAAAGATGGTAAACGAACTTGGTTTAAAACCAATTGCCAGAATGGTTTCTTATGTAGCAGCAGGGGTAGAGCCTCGTATTATGGGTATAGGCCCTGTAGAAGCGATTCCTAAAGCACTCAAAAGAGCAGGTTTGTCTCAAAATGATATCCAACTGATTGAACTGAACGAAGCCTTTGCTTCACAGTCATTGGCAGTAATGAGAGAACTTGATCTAGACCCTAGTATCGTAAACGTAACTGGAGGAGCGATTGCGTTAGGACATCCACTTGGCTGTACGGGCGCTAAGCTTTCTGTACAACTCTTCAATGAAATGAAGAGCAGAGATTTGAAATACGGTATGGTGACTGCCTGTGTAGGCGGTGGCCAAGGTGTAGCAGGTATCTATGAGATGCTATAGATAGCTGCCCTTATACAATTGAAAGCCCTCTACACTCATGTAGAGGGCTTTTTGCTTAAAAAATACTCTCCTCCAATCGTTATTTTATAATGCTATGAGTAAATAGACTTTCTGCACAATCGATGACGGATTTAGCTAATGGAATAGGTTGCCAATCAAGTAACTGCCGTGCTTTGTTGCTGTCAATCGTTCTATGCGCATCTAGCTCTAGTAAAACAGGTTGAAGTTCTTTCTCAAAATTACTAAGGAGTCTCACTAAAAAGTTAGGAAGTGTGCGCATAGGAATTTTACGCTGAGGGTAATGTTCCCTCAAGAGCGCAGCTACGTCTTTGAACGATAAAAAGCCAGCCGTTGCTAAGAAGCGTTCTCCGTCAGCCCGAGGCGATTCTAAGGCTTTAATATGGAGGGTGGCTACATCACGTACATCTACCATTTCAAAACCGATCTTGGGGAAAGCAGGTAAGCTCCCATCAAGCATCTTTTTTACAATGTTAGCCGAATTGCCTATATCTTCTTCCAATACTGGTCCCACAATAGCTCCTGGTAAAATAGTGGTGAGCTTTAGAGGGTTAGAAGTAGCTTCTACAAACTCCCAAGCGGCTTTTTCTGCAAGAGTCTTACTTCTGAAATAGGGTGTTGTATCTTTTCGATTTGTGGTATCAGTCCAGTCTTTCTCATTAAAAACGCCCTTTTTTTGTTTGCCATATACAACGGCTCCTGAAGAAGAAGTAAGCACTACTTTTTTTACACCATTATCAATGGCAGCCTGTAGGACACGTAAAGTTCCTTGCTTGGCAGGTTGGATTACTTCCTCTTCGCGCTTGGGTAAAGTAACGGGGAATGGAGAGGCAATATGCATCACATGATCTACCCTATTCGCTACTCGCGACCATTCTTTCTGAGAAGCCATGAGGTCTATTTCTCTAAAAGAGAGGTGGTCAATATGGGAAGTGTGTTGTTGGATTACTTTTCTGATAGAGGCGCTTCTACTTTTATTTCTCAACGTACCCACTACCTTATAGCCTTTCTCTAAAAGTTGAATAGTAGTATGCGCTCCTAGAAAGCCAGTAACACCTGTAAGTAAAACGGTCTTCATGATTTTTATGATTGATACTTTACAAAGTTGATAAAAAGAGGTAGAAGATAGCTACACGAAACAAGGCAAACGGTATACTTTTTACAGGAGAAGCTACCAGAGGAATAGTATACTAAGCTAATTTATACAGAAGCCTCTTTCGAAGAGGTTTTTAATAGATTGTACTTACCCAATAAACCGTAAATAATGGCTGATACAGCAGCGAGCCCACCCGTTATCAAGAAAGTGTTAGGAAGTCCTACGGCGGTATCTACAGGCTGAACAATAATGGGAGAGAAGAACTGCCCTAAAAATAATGCACTGGTGAATAAACCCATTACCAGCGCTCGTTTTTTTAAGGGTGTAATGCTTAGCAACCAGATGGTTCCGTTGGGCATAAGTATACCTACGCCTGTACCACTGATAAATAAGCCTAAGAGCGTTATACTGTAAGCACTAAAGCTACCAACCAAGCCATAACCGATAGCCAGTGCTCCAAAAGTAAAGGCAAATAGATAATAGAAAGAAAACTTTTTCTTAAGCCTGGCGTAGAAATAGGCACTAATAGCACCCCCAATGGTAGAAAATGAAATAGCTAGACCAGATAGACTAGCCGTGATGATGCCTCTCTTTTCTAGTAAGAAGGGAATTTGTACAGGTGTTAAGTAGAAAATAGCCATAGCCACAAATAAAGTAAGTAAGACCAAGCTAATAGTTTTAGCGGGAAGTGGCTGAGTAGGAGTGGTTGATGAAGTTTGCTCTTCTAATTGAGGTTCGTATAAAGAAATGGCTACTAGCCCTATGACTATCAAAGAAAAAAGATAAAGGGCAAAGGGATACCGCCAATTAATATCCGTCAGGAGGCCGCCTACACCCACAACTACGACCCCGCCCGCTGCCATAAACAAGCTCTGTAAGCCAGAGAATTTATCGCGCGCTTCTCCCGTAAAATAGTCTCCTACTAACGTGCTAATAACCGTCATAATACCTCCCACTGAAACGCCTAGTAGTGCTCTTCCTACTAGAATACTGTATAAGTTGTCCATCCAAAGCCCCGTACTTCCTGCCAAAGCGTAAAGCAATAGTGAAATGTAAAGAAGCCTCAATCTGCCTAAGCGATTGACTAAGCCACCTACCAACGGTGCGGTGATAGCGATTAACAAAGCGGGAATAGTAAGTACTAACTTAGTGAGTAAGGCTACCTGAGGAACTTCGCGAAAGTACTCTTTCATAGTAGGTAGAGAAGGCGCAATGGTAGCGCCAGACATTACCGTAAGACTAGCTGCCAAGAGAAGTGTAACCTTGAGAGCAGTTTGTTTTTGTAAAAAAGAAAACCGCATCGCTTTACTGTTTTTTAGCAAATGAATCAAAAACTCTTCGCCAAAAAGGAATGAGTATATAGACCATTAGTGGTACTAAAATAATAGTCAAGATAAACGTTCTGAGTAATAAAGGAAGTTGATTAAGGTACTTGCCAAATAAAAATAAAATGATAGTAATGGTGGGGTAAATAGCTATCCACACAATTAAAGTATTTTTTAGCTGACTCATAGGTTAAGTAATATAAATGATACTACCCTATAACAACAGATATGCTATATAGTTGTCATCCCTCATTAAAAGCTTAATACGTAGCTCAAAATACACGATTTGATTATTGAAAGATTAGTGAGATGATAGTCTTATCGAGGTTATTGAATGCTAACTGAGTTACTTGAGACTGGTACTGAATTTTCAATAGTTTTATTTTTCAAAACTTTCAATATTTTTTGAAAATTATGAAAATATAGTTACTTTCATCTTGTTGTATGTGACAATTATTATAACGCCTTACAGTACATATGAAACTCGAAGAAGCCAAAACGCAATTTATACAAGTCTGGGGTACTTTAGGAACAGACTGGGGAATCAACCGAACGATGGCACAGATACACGCTGTTTTATTACTCTCTCCCAAGCCCTTGTCGATGGATCAACTGATGGAGGAGTTGAGTATTTCAAGAGGAAATGTGAATATGAATTT
Organism: uncultured Cytophagales bacterium; assembly: GCA_937911505.1. Classification (GTDB taxonomy): domain Bacteria; phylum Bacteroidota; class Bacteroidia; order Cytophagales; family Thermonemataceae; genus CALEMF01. The sequence goes on along the minus strand of CALEMF010000014.1, from coordinate 84,183 downwards.
ACGTGAATTAATCGCTTGGGGGCTTGTAAGACGTGAAATAATACCTGGCGAACGACGTGAGTACTTTGTAGGGGAAAAAGACATTTGGGAAGTAGCCAAATGTGTCATGCGGGAACGTAAAAAACGGGAGTTAGAACCCTTAAAGAAAACCATAGATAAACTCGTAAAAGTAACGCCTGATCCTACCAGTGAAGAATACCAAACCTTTATCAACGTAACTAAAGATATTCAAAAAATTGCTGACGGTGTTGATACACTGTTGACAAGACTGACCCAAGTAGAGCGAAGTTGGTTTGTGGAGAAAATAGTTCATCTGTTTACCACCAAAAAGAAGAGAAAATGACCCTCCTCACTATCAAAAATACCACACATATTGCTCAACAAAAGCCTATCATTAACTACTATGAAGTAGCAGGGATGGACTATGCTGCTTGGAGTAAAGCCTTCAACATGCACTTTGGCTACTACCGTTGGGGCATCAATCCTTTCCATCTAGAAGCGATGCTGCAGGAGATGAGCGAGCAAGTATGGAAACATTTACGTGTACCGTCCCAACAGGCAGCTAAGTTATTAGATGTAGGTTGTGGAATGGGAGCAGTGGCGCGCTATTTTGCGAAGAAAAGCCCACAGCTTTCTGTACAAGCCATTACGTTGGTAGAAGCACAAGTAAACTATGGGCATCAACTCATACAAAAAGAAGGGTTACAACAACAAGTAACATTAGAGGTACAAAACTTTGAAAATATGTGGTTTCCTTCCCAACACTTCGATTACGCGTATGCCATAGAGAGTAGTTGCTATGCGCGGGGAGAAGACAAAGGGCAGTTGATCGAAGAGATGTATCGTGTATTGCAACCGGGTGGGCGCGTAGTGGTATGCGATGGATTCCGAAAACACAGCGAACCCTTGCCAGCACTTGTAGGACGTATTTATCGACAATTATGTAAAAGCTGGGCGCTCCCAGATTTAGCCGATGTAAATCATTTTGTAGCCAAAATGAAGGCTACTGGCTTTAAGTTGATTGAAGTAAAAGAGATTTCGTGGCAGGTAGCGCCTTCTGTCGCCTATGTGCCATTAGTTACGCTGAAGTTTCTAGCCAAGCAGCTTTGGGCAAATAAAAGTTTACGACTTCAAGCAGAGCGTTGGGACAATATCATCTCGCCACTGCTCACTATGTTTTTAGGACTTTGTAGGGCACACTTCGGATATTATCTAATCTCAGCAGAAAAGTAGGGGTAAGCCTCGCTAAAGAATAGTCATTACACTTCTATTGTTGGTGACTTTTAGAGAAGCTTCTTTTCTTATTTTGAGTAGAAATTAATAAGGTAAGCAAGTTGCGACCTGAAGAGGAAGTATTCCCCTTCAAGGTCAACAACTTATAGCTGGTATTCGAATCTTTGCTGGTGGTGTTTAAAGTATTATTCTTCAGGTATTTTGTTGCTGGCTTTAGTAAAGAGTGTGTAGATTAAAGGTACGATTAGTAAGATTAATACAGTGGAGGTAACCATTCCCCCTATAATCACTAAGCCCATAGGGCGCCATAGAGAACCACCAAATATAGTGAGCGGTATAAGTCCTAGTATAGTGGTGAGGGTAGTAGATATAATAGGCACTAGTCTGATTTTACCTCCTTCTATAGCCGCTTCTTGCACTGATTTACCCTCTTTTAGTTCTTGGTTGGCAAATTCTACTAACACAATAGAGTTGTTAATGGCAATGCCAATCAGGCTAATCAATCCTACAAAGGCCATAAAAGAAAAGGTTTCATTGAAAACGAACATAAGTAATACAGCACCAATAAGACCAAAGGGTAGTGCTGTAAAGACGATTAAGGGCTGTAAGAAAGAGCGAAACTGTACAATAAGTACAAGGAGGCAAAGTAGTAGAGCAAAAACTGTAGCATTGGCCAACCCACCAAATGAATCTTGCTGGGCTGTTAAATCACCTGCAAAGGCATAATCATACCCATCCCAACGAATCTCTTCGAGGTCTTCCTCAAGCTGGTCTATCACCTCTTTAAGTACATAGCCGTCAGCAAGGTCAGCAAAGACAGAAACCGTTCGCTCATTAAGTGTATGCTCAATAGCACTCTCCCCCTCAATAAAATCGATACTTGTTAAGTTAAGTAAAGGAATAAAACTACCGCTAAGTGATTCTATCTGTATACGCTCAAAGTCTTCATAGCTAAAGCGCCCATCTATATGGTCGTAACGCAGTACAATGCCATATTCATTATTTTCATCATCGCGGTAGTACGACACCGTTCGACCTGCCAGAAAGGTGCGAACAGCTTTATCGATATTAACAATAGGTACGCCCAGCATAGCGGCCTTTTCTCGGTAAATAGTAAGCTTTAGGTCAATAGCTGATCGTCCTAGTTCATTAGAAACATTAATGGCCGCTGGGTGAGCGCGAAGGCGCTGCTCTACTAGGAGGGAAAGCTCCCTTAAACGTGCTAAGTTATCTCCATAGATTTTGATAGTAATGGGGGCATCTGATACAGGACCTTGTGTGTACTCTTTTACATCAATTTGAGCTTCACCAAAAGTAGTAAAAGTACGACGGAGTCGCGTAATAAGTTGATCGAACGCCGTCTCATCGTATTCCTGTAAACTAACAAACACTTCAGCGAAATTAGCACGAAAGTTCTGCGAGGGAACGTTATAATATATACGTGGATTACCATGTCCCACATTGGCTACATAATAACTTATGGATGGAATGGTGTCTAGTACACGCTCAATCTTACGGGTTACTGTATCAGTAGCTTCTAGATTACTACCAGGCGGTAAGGTGGCAATAATTCTAAACTGTGCTTTTTGTGCTTTAGGAAAGAAACTACGATCTATAAATAAGGCAAATATAAGCAGAGCAGCGATAAACAAGGTCAGTGCTGTTACAATAGTCAGTCCCTTGTGTCGGAATATCCAAGTCTGATAGCGCGCGTAGCCTCCATTGGCAAAGCGTTGTAACTGTTTGGCTAACCAAGTTACCTTTCTATGTTGTCCTTCTTTAAAAAGACGAGCCGCTACAAAGGGAGTAAGCGTGAAGGCAATAAACAAGGAAGCTACCAAGGCAGCAATGACTGTAATAGGCATAGAGCGAATGAAATCGCCAGTTTTATCTGGCATTGTGATGATGGGAGTAAACGCCAAACAAGTAGTAAGTGTAGCGCTTATAAGAGCACTTCCCAACTCAGATGATCCTTTAACGGCTGCCGCCATTTTGGACTCACCCATATTCAGATATCGCTCTATATTTTCAGTGATCACAATAGAATTATCTACCAAAAGCCCTAAGGCAATCACCAGGCCTGCAATAGATACCTGTTGAAGCCCTAAGTCTAATTGGTTAATTACAACGATGGCTATAAGGATAGATAGTGGAATAGCTACCATTACTAAAATAGCAGGCCGCCCTCCTAGTACAAGCCAAATAATGATTCCTACAAGTACAATTCCCTGAATAAGATTGGAAAGAAAACTATTGACATTTTCTTCAACTTGTTTTGTCTGTTCAAATACATAAACGAGTTCGATTTCTGCTGGAAAGGTCAACTGAGCAATACGTTTACGGATCTCCTTAGATACATCGTGTACGTTTACATTCTCATTTTGCTGGATAGAGATGGTAAGACTTCGTCGTCCGTTAACACGCGCTAGATAGCGCTCATCTTCGTAGGTAAAATAAACTTGGGCTATATTTTCCAAGTAAACATTTTTTCCTTGGCTTGTACCTACTACTGTACGTTTGATTTCCGATAGATTCTGGTAAAACCCTGAAGTTTGTACAATAAACTGCTTATTACTTACTTTAAGATTCCCTCCTGGAATGTTGGCATTGCTACTTTGAATAGCCCGTTCGATGTCGTCCAAAGAAATATGGGCAGCTTCCATTTTGATAGGGTCAAGGGCAATACGCACTTGTTGTTCAGGGTAAGCCTCTATTTTCACTTCTTTTAGGCCACTCACTCCCTCAATAGCGTCTTTGAGTTTCTCTGCTTCTTCTTCCAAGACGCTATAAGCTACTTCTTCTCCTACCATCATAATCTGATAAATGGCTGCATCAGAAGTAGACTTTTTACGAACATCTAAGCCATATAGATCAGCAGGGAGTTCATTCTCTACACTGCTCACTTGGCTTAAGATATCGTCAAACTTTTCGTCGGCATCTGTCCCAAACGCAAATTCTACGTCGATAACGGCGAGTCCGCTTTGAATATCGGCATCCATTTTTTTAAGATCATCCAGTTCGTAGATGGCTTCTTCGATGGGGTTGACCACTAAACTTTCCATATCGCTAGGACTAGCGCCTGGATAAATGGCTATTATGATACCACCTGGTGGTTGTACAAGCGGAGACTCATATTGCGGTACTTCCAGAAAGGCCTGCATCCCCAGTATTAATAAGAGTAAAAAGGTAACGATCGTTACTTGTGAATTTTTAGTGGCAAACTGGGGTAGACTCATAACGTTGAAGCATTTGACTTGATTGACTCAGTTGAGATAGAGTCGCCTTCATGCAAGTAACCTACACCTTCTACAATAACCCTCTCGTTAGGTTGTAATCCTTTCTCTATCAATACTGATCGGCTCTGAATAGAAAAGATCTGTATTGATTTCTTATGCACTCTTCCTTCTTCTAGTGTGTATACACTTGCTTCTTTACCATTGGCTTGATTGAGGGCATCTATAGGAATACGAACAAGCGGTCGCACAGTTGAAGTAGCTAAGTAGGCCTTACCTACAAAACCCGAGTAGAGTTGATGTTGGGCATCATCGATCTGAATTTCTACTGAAAAAGTATTGGTTTGAGGGTCAGCTATTTCACTTTTTTCAGTAACCCGTCCTCGGAAGACTTTACCCTCTAGGGCATCGAAAGTAATGGTAGCAGTGTCACCTACGGCTACTGCGCCGATTTCTCGTGCAGTGAGGTTTACGTTCAATATCTTTTCTTGGCTTCTTGTACCAAAAAGAAAGATGGGTGTACCCGCACCTACGAGCTCATTTTCGTTGGCTAACTGACGAAGTATAATACCATCATAGGGAGCGGTAATTTGTGCGTATCGTAAATTAAAATTGGCAGAGCTTAGTGTATTTCTAGCTGCTTCTAGTTGTGTTTGGGCATTTTGTAGTTGTTCTAAGGTAGCTACGCTATCCTTGAATAAAGCTTGTGTACGAGTAAGGTCGCGTTGTGCACTTTCATATTGTAGTTGTGCGTTGGCTACTTGCGCACTTACTTCTTGAAGTTTTATGATAGCCAATGTATGACCAGCTTTTACAGCGGTTCCTTCTTCTACTGAGATGCGCTCAATAATACCTGGCGTTTTAAAACTTAGCTTTACTTCTTTACTTAATGAAAGCATACCAGTAGCAAATATCTCTTGTTGATAATCTATTAATTCGGCTTTTACAGTACCCACCTTTTTAGGAGGCGGTGGAAGCGCTTGCTCAGATACAGAGCTACAGGCAGTAATCTGCAAAATTATCCATAAGCCGATATGGTATAGAAAGTATAGCTTAATCCTCATCTTCATAGACGTACGAGCTCGTGACGCGTTCTAATTGCGCCTTTTGCTTTAAAATATTGTATTTACTGGCTAGTACCCTCAACTGGGCATTTTGATAATCAGTTTCTACATCTTCTAGTGTAAGACGGTTGACTTGCCCTAACTCGTATTTTCGTTTCACGAGTCGAAGCTCTTGTGTAGACACAGTCACTTCTTGTAGGGCAAACTGATAGCCCTCATAAGCTGCTTCAATCTCTAGGTATGCCTTTACCACTTCGATGGTGATATTTTGTAGCAAGGCTTGCTCTTCAGTTCGTGCTACTTGTTGATCGATCTTTGCTTGCTGTACTTTAGCCTCATTTTTTCCGAAGGTGTAGATATCCCACTTCAACTGTGCAGATAGGGCAACAAAGTCATTTTCATTATTGAAAACATACTCAGTACCACGATAGCCAGCATCTAGTGCAAGACTTGCTTGTGGTAGATAATTACTTTTCTGTAAGTGCATTTGCGCTTGTTTTACTTCCTGAAATTGCCGTACCTGTTTGAGATCTTTTCGATTCTCCAAGGCAATTGCTTGATAAGTATCGATAGGCTGTGTGGGTGGATTTAGTGCGTCTGAGGGTTCTTCACGAATAATGACTGTATTATACGAGCGATTGAGTAAAAAATTGAAGAAGGCTTGTGCCAATACTTGGTCTTTACGCGCCTTAGTGAGTTGTTGTATCACCTCGGCACGGCGCGCTTGTGCTGATAAGTAGACATCTTTGGTAACTTTAGCGTTCTGAAATAAACTACGATTAGTACGTACATTCTCTTCAGCCAATTGTAAAGCGTTTTGATAAACGTTTACCTGTTCTCCTGCTTGTAGCCATTGGAAGTAAGCTAGTTTTACTTCTTTGACCAATTCATCTTTATAATCTTCACTATCAAGCTGGCTTACTTCTATGAGCTCTTTTTGAAGTGCCTGGTTACGGATAACGGCCGCATTGAAGATAGGAACGGCAAGCCTTAAAAAGGTTTGTTGATTTTGATTGAGTAATTGGTTAAGTGCTGTAGACTCATCAGTACTGTAAGGAGGAATGCTAGGATAACTAGGCGCAAGTTGTGCTAGCGTACTATTGATCAAGTCTAAATTTTGTGTAAATGAGCCGATGGTCTCACCTGTATTAATGCCTAAAGGGTTTTGCCCCTCGGCAGTACTATAAGTAGCGTTGAAAGATAACGTCGGCAAAAAGCTGCGTTTTACCTCGCGAAGTGCAGCCAAGCTCTGCCTATAGCTGAGGGTCTTGCGTGTAAGTGTTATGTTGCTTTTGAGGGCGATACTAATATAATGGTTAAGTATACTGTCAGGTGGCAGGTATGTGCCAGCTAATGTTTCTGTTGACCAAAGCGCAGTTATAAAAAGCCCTATAAGAATTTTACTTGTTTTTCGCATCAACTTTCATTAAAAGTGAAACATTGAAAGCCAGTTGAGGAACTGTATACCGAAGTACATCTAAGCGTTCATTACGATCATCAAAAAGAACTGTCCGGTTCCAAACGGTAAAGCCGCCAGCCGCTTGTGCATAAACAGGACCTTTGATACGTTGCAAAATACCAGCAGTCATCGTGACCTTAGCAATGTTATAAGAGCTAAGTGGATCTTCTGCGTTGTTAAAGACAAATCGTCCTGCCGTAAACCTCTCTTCTAGCCTTAAAGAAGTGTTTTTTGAAAACCGATAGTCAATAATACCATAACGAGGTAATGCTAGGTCGATCGACCATTTCTGTGAGATGTCTCTTCGGTAGACAAGTACGGCAATTGGGAATCCTAATACTTCTGTATAGAAGAGTGTTATACCCATTTTATATGGTCGATAGTCCTCTTTCATATCCAATAAAAAACCTACCCCACCTTTATAAAGATTATTATCTACTGACCATTGAGCCTCTTGATTAGTACCTTGGTCTATACCTACGCTACCTACCAGCTCTAGCCGTTTTGATACAGGCACCAAAGCTCCAAGGCCCCACCCAAATAGTTCGGCATCCTTAGGTGCATCTCCTAGTGTTGGCCAACGGTCAAGGTTTTGAAAATACTTAGCGTAGGAGAAATTAGGTACTAAAACGACGCCCTTTTTACCTACTTTGATGGGTGCTCGTAAGATAGCCTCAACCGCTTGAAGGGGCTGCCTTTCTAGCCCTTCGTAAATTTCGTCATCTGCCTGTCTTACTTCAGCTTCGGGCAACCAAAAATAGCGCACAGAGAATACCTCAAAGCCTTGTCCATGACATACAAGAGCTCCTGAGCTACTTACAATGAATAACAGTAGGAATCTTACTAGCATAAATTTCAACTAGTCTTTTTGGCTTTTAGATAAGTTGGCACGGTACCAGTGCTGAGTCTTACTGAATAGTCGACTACCTTTATAGCCTATCACTTCCAACTTATTTTGTGAGGTCAATTTCAGATAGACATCGAACGTCTTTCCTTCTTTAGGATTATAGATTGTTCCTCCTTTCCATTCGCTATCTTCATAAGCGAGTGACTTTAAAATGACGGTACCAATAAGTGGCTGAGAGCGTTTGGCGGGATCTGGATTGTTCTCGTCCGTTTTAGGTTTACCATGGACCGTAGGGGTTGCCAGCCAAACGATCTTGGCATAATACTGACTTCCTCTCTTGTAAATTTCAAATCCTACTTTCTTTTCTTCATTGATCCAAGTACCTAAAATATCATCTGCCTTCGTGATTGGGTTAACAGCATAGACCTTTTGAAAAAATAATAAGATGAGTAGTAAAAATATGACTGATAAGGGATAACGTATAATTTTCATAGCTAACAGATTAATGTTGAGCTGCAACTTATCATCAGTTACCCTAAAAAGTACTCATAGATTATGGGAGGTGTTCGAAATGGCAGGTAAAGTGGTCAGTTTTCGCCTTTACTTTACTATAGATGTAGACATTGGAGAGAGATACACTATATCTTTCAGGAGGCTTTATTTAGCGTGTTCCCAGCCACTGCATGAAACTTGTGGCTTTGGCTCTGCTGACAATCACTGGCTCAGGAGGCGTTATTTTAAGGTGTACGAGTAATTTTCGGGTAAAGTAGTTCTCAACCGCCTGGATCACCTGAAAACTGATGAGAAACTGACGGTTAGCACGATAGAAGCTTACTTCTTTTAGCTTTTCCTCTATAGCATTCAATGATTGATCAAATACAAAAGATTCTCCAGAAAAAGTATGAATAAACGTTATCTCATTCTTTACGTGAAAGAAAGCGATGTCGCTTATTTCTATGGGGATGTATTTTTGTTTATGAAACACAAGAAAGCTTTTGATCACTGAAGTAGAGAGCGTTTGTGATAGCAATGCTTGAAGATTCTTTAGCTGATCATTTGGCTGTGTTACACTAGTTAATTGTTCTACCTTGTCTAATGCTTTTGCCACAGAATTCTGATCAAAAGGTTTAAGAATGTAGGCGACACCATTGACTTGAAAGGCTTCTACCGCGTATTCGTCAAAAGCTGTACAAAAAATAATAGGACAATAAATATCTACCTCTTGGAAAATATCAAAGCTAGAGCCATCATTTAGTTGAATGTCCATAAAGATTAGATCAGGACAGTCATTAGTAGATAAGAAATGAATGGCATCTTCTATGGATTGAATAACTGGATAGATTATAGTAGCTGGACGTAGCCGCTCAATATACTGCTGGAGAAGTCGTGCAGTCTTCATCTCGTCCTCAATAATTAGTATCTTCATTGATTAGGGGAAGTTTAACGGTGAAGAAATGGTCGTCAACAACAATCTCTAACGGCTGCTTTGCCATCAACTGATAGCGTAGCTTAATGTTTTCTAGGCCTGTTTTCGTAGAGAGCGGTACAGTACGCTTTTTCTGAATGTTATTACTAACCACTAAGAAGCCATTCTCGGTAGTTAATGAAAAAATAAGTGGCTTTGCAACGGACAGGGTATTATGCTTGATGGAATTTTCTAGTAACATTTGTAAGGTAAAAGGAGGGATATACGTGTTGAGTGCTGTATCCTGAATAGCCTGTTTGACCTGTAAGCCTTCCTCAAAACGTACTTTTAAAGTATAGGCGTAGGCTTCCATAATCTGTAATTCCTTTTTCAGCATCACTTTGTTACCATCATTATACTGAAGCGCGGAACGGTAAAACTCTGATAGTTTCATAATTACTTCTGGGGCTTGCTGGTCGCCTACTTCAACCATACTTTTCAATATATTGAGACTATTAAAGAAAAAGTGTGGGTTAATTTGTTGTCTCAAAAAACTAAGTTGCGCCCTTAGATTTTCTGATTTCAGTTGTTCAAGCTCTAAACTGTACACACGTGCTTTATGGTTTTGCAGTAAAGAATAGATGATAACCATTAAGAGAAGTGTAACAAGGAGTCCACGGTACTGATAGGCAATGAGTGTCCTAATGAGCGGGTGATGAGGGAATAGACGTACATACAATAAAGCAAAAACGCTCATAGTAAGCGAGTTTACAAAGGCACTAAGCAACACACGCTTGGTAAGAGAAGTAGATAAATCTTTACTTGCCAAGATGTTGATGTTGAAGTACCATAATATACTGGCTAGTAAGAAGGCCGCGATAGAATCGCAGATCACTTCAGGAAAGCTGATGAAGTCTAATCTTGCAAGTCTTGGAAAAAAAGCTAAAAAAGCAATAAGAAGTGAGGAACCCCATATGATGTAGGCAGGAAAAATAGTAATTGCTTGGGTGGGTTGTCGTTCTTTTAATGAATCCATAAAGCTTTTACCGTACTGTTTTTAATAATACAATTATTTCTTCAAAAAAAACTTACCCCTACACATAAAATCTTCTTAAATATTACTTAAAGATGATGAGTGGTTAAATCTCCATGATTCTAAAGGTCAAATTAATACGAGGGTCTTTCACTTTTTTAGTGGGTGGGAGCCGATGCATCCAATAGTCTTGGGTATTCCCTTTCATTTCTAAAAGGCTTCCATGTGAAAGGTAAAGGGCTACTTTCTCTTTACTTTCACGATGTTTAAAGGCAAACTTTCTTTCTGCTCCTAAGGTGAGAGAGGCAATAGAGCCGTGTTTTTGAAGGTCTTTCTCATCGTCGCTGTGCCACGCCATACCTTCTTCACCTGTATGGTACAGATTGAGTAAGCACGAATTGTAACGGGTTTTTGTATGTTGTTCAATGGTTGCCTTGAGTTGTAGAAGTGTATCAGTCCAAGGAAGTGCCTTTCTTTCTACGTTAGAGTATTTGTATTCATAGGGCTGGTCACCGTACCAAGCCACTTTTCGCTTGGTAATATAATGTTTCCCAAAAATGACTGCTTCATCATTACGCCATGCAACTTCTTCAAAAAGCACACGAAAATACTTATCGGCTGCCTCTCCTTTCAAGATTTTACCAAAGTAATGTACTGTACCATCGTAGGGTAGTAAGTTATTACTGGGATCAATGATTTCTTCAAACAACTTCATTTTTCCATTGATTATAAGATGCCCTCATACAGTGTCCACAGGGGCGAAAGCCGTACGCCTTTGCTTCTACGACAGAGGAAAAGAAAACACGATGCTCGCTTTTCATTCTCTTTCCTGAAGAACACTGTAAGGTTCCAAATATTTTTAATTTCTTATTGCCAGCCAACACAATCTCTTTGTGTCTAATCCTATGTAAGAGGGCTGCTTTACTAAGCGTGCAATGATGGATCACCCTCTTTCATATTTTGCCATTTCCCAACCTACAATCGCTTTCTTTCTTGTACTTCCCCAGTGGTATTGCCCTAAGTGACCTGACGACTGGATAACACGATGACAAGGAATGAGGTAGGCGATTGGGTTCTTTCCTACGGCTGTACCCACGGCTCTCGATGCCTTTACTTGCTTGATTTGTTTTGCGATACTACCATAAGTAACCAAGTGACCGTGAGGGATTTTAAGGAGACTTTCCCATACCTTTAGCTGAAAGGGTGTTCCTTTCAAGTGTAACTTGATCTCTTCCAACGTTGTCCAGTCTTGTGTAAAGATACGTAAAGCATTTTGTTGTACAGTATCTTGCCGTGCTTGAAAATGCGCTTGTGGAAATGCTTTTTGTAAGACCTGTAAGCCATTGGATTGCTCTTCAATAAATGCTAAATGACAAATACCTTTTGAGGTAGAAGCAATTAAGACTTCCCCAAAAGGACTATAGGTAAAACTGTAGTTGATGGAGAGCTTTTTCCCACCATTTTTAAATTCGGCAGGTGTCATCCCCTCAATATTAATGAATAAGTCGTGTAGGCGACTAGGGCTTGAAAGACCTACCTCATAAGCTGTTTGAGAGAGTGTAGTTTGCTTCTGCGTAAGGAGCTGCTTGGCATTGGTAAGGCTAATATATTGTAGAAATTTCTTCGGGCTAACACCCGCCCAGTCAGTAAACATTTTCTGAAAATGATAAGGACTTAGATGAACCTGAGCAGCTACTTCTTCTAGATCGGGTTGTGCATCAAAATGATTTACAATATAATGAATGGCTGTCTCGATGCGTTGGTAATTGAATGTATCTTGTGTTTTCACGGCTTTTAATTGGATGATGAGAACAAAGATAAGCCTGAAGGTAAGGAAATAACACCCGAAAGTTGCGAAGTTAAGCATTGATAAGTTTGATAACTATACTAAATAGCTAGTAGTTATAATGTTTCTTTTGAGGTTGTTTGCGTTATCTTAACCGATTTCAAAAAAAGCCTTTTTCTCGAAAAACATGCCAATCCACAACAGTGCTGTTACCGCGATACCCGGAATGGGTACTTGACCTGCTGCCCATTCTGCTGCGATAATGCCACCACAGTAAGCAGTACATAAAAGAAACCCAATGGTACGGGTTTTTGGAACAAGAAATGCTATAACACATAATAATTCAATGATCCCAACACCGAGAATCATGTGGTTCATGCCTGCCTTGGTCATATTGGCTACCATAAAATCAAGTTGGAGTACTTTTGCACTGCCTGAGATAGTGAGTAATAAGATGGGTATAACCCAAATAAATCTTAGTTTGTTTTGCATGGTGATTTGGCGCTTGTTGATATGCGTATTAAACAAGTGATTCAAACATTTGTTTGATTAAAAAGAATATAATGAGCAAAAACCAAACAAGTAAAGAAAAAATTAAAGAGGTAGCACGCACCATTTTTATGAAAAAAGGATATGCTGGAACAAAGACGCGTGATATTACCACTGCAGCCGGTATCAATCTAGCGGCACTCAATTACCACTATCAGAGTAAGGAAAACTTATTTAAAGAAGTCATGATGGAGAGTATGTCGAGCTTTTTCCAACAGATACTGGCTATTTTCCGAAATGAAGAAAGCACATTAGAAGAAAAACTCGAACAACTCACTGTGGAATACATTGGCCGAATTAAAACGCAGCCAGATATCCCCTTTTTCATCTTTAGCGAACTCAGGTTCAACTCAAGGGCGCTTATCACCCAGATAACGGGAGGAGAAAAGCTTGAAAACCTTGTATTTTTTCGACAATTAAAGGAGCAACTCAAGAATAAGAAACGTGAAGAGATAGACCCTTTACAAATTATTGCCAATCTAATGAGTATGATATTCTTTCCCTTTATCGCCAAGCCTATGCTTCAAGCTTTTGGAGATATGAACGAACAGCAATTTGATGAGTTAATAGAAAAACGTAAAAAGCTGATTCCTCAATGGATTTATCAGATGATTGGAGAATAGAAGCAACTACAATTGATGTGACAGGAGTATCTTGTTTCGCTCGACTTTCTGCTTGTAAGTGCTTCAACGTTGTCTTTTGACAACTTTTAGTAGAGTACCTTCTAGTATTGTTATTTGGTCAATTCAACACACATTACAACCGCTTCAAAGCGATTGGGCTAGAAAGACGACAAGAGAGTGTTGTTATTAGTGTAAAGTTACAGGTAGGTTTATGAAAGCTACCCTCTTAAAGGAATTGTAATAATTAGACCGAATACCTCTAAGAGGTTTTTGGGTCGCTTTTACCAAGGTACTATAGGTTCTACAAAATAAGCAGTAAAATTGGATAGATTTAAAAAAATACCATCAAAGAATAGTATCATCTTGCTAGCTTCTTTCTTCATTGCCGGACTGGTGGGTAGTACTAGATTCAATACACTTCAGGAATTCGACATGATTCGGATTGATTTTTCTTGGTGGGTATACGCCAGACTATTCATCAATCCATTCATCATCACTGTCATATTACTAAATATTTACTTTTTAGAAGCGCCTGTTCGTATACTAGGGCGTACTGTTCCTCTAAATTTGATCAAATGGAAAGTGCTTTTAAGTATTTTTTCTTTCTTAATACTTCCTGCAATCTTCTTTTGGGTTCAGATTCAATTTAGAGGCGAAAGACTAGAAAGTTTTGATGAGCTACTCGCTAGAAGACAGTTTTTCTTTTCTAGAATCATTATTGAGAATCTGACCATTGTTGTCACTACGCTATTTATCTTTTGGATTTACCAACTTATGAGACAAAACCATCGTGTATCTCTAGCCAACGAGCGATTAGAGAAAGAGAATGCTAAAGCAAAATTTGAAGCACTCAAAACGCAAGTAAACCCACACTTTCTATTTAACTCTTTGTACACCCTCACCTCACTCATCGATCGAGATACGGCCGCTGCCAAAAAATTCACCTATGATCTTTCTGAGGTTTACCGTTATGTACTAGATCGGGGAAGACGAGACTTAGTAACGCTGCAAGAAGAACTCAACTTTGCTCATGCATTTCTAGCTATGCTTCAAAGTAGGTTCGAAAAAGCTATCGTTATCCATGAAAAAATTGACGAAAAACATCTACAAAAACTAATTCCTCCGCTTTCACTTCAAATACTGCTCGAAAATGCGATTAAACATAATATTTTCGATCACAAACAACCACTTGAGATTCGGTTGTCTGCAATTGGAACCAACAAACTAATCGTAAGCAACAACCTTAATATTCGGCCACAAGTAAAAAAATCTTCACAAGTCGGATTGTACAACTTGAACCAACGTTATCAGTTTTTGTCAAATCAAGAACTAATCATTAAAAAGCAAGTTGAAAGCTTTGAAGTAGTCTTACCATTACTAGATAAGACGCTATAATATTAGAAAAAACAAGAGGGTGAATGAATACGCTAAATAGAGAAGATAAAAGATGAACGTAATTATCATAGAAGACGAGCCAAACCTAGCGAAGCAGCTAAAAGAAATGCTCAGTAAAGTAGCGCCCTCCTACAGGGTAGTAGCACAGGCATACTCTATCAGTACAGGTAAACAAGCCTTGGAAGCCAACCCTTCAGTAGCGTTAATCTTTCTTGATATTTATCTATCCGATGGACTCTCTTTCGAGATTTTTAAAGAGCAGCCTATAGATGTACCCGTAATATTTACTACTGCCTATGACGAACATGCAATAGAGGCTTTTGACTTGAATAGTATAGATTACCTACTTAAGCCTATCAGTGAAGACAAGCTGAGTAATGCCCTCAGTAAGTTTGAACGATTAGCGAAAAATCCAACCCTTCGTGAAAATCAAGAAAAGATATTACACCTCTCAGAAATATTGGCTGACAGACAGGTATATACAGAAAACTTTCTGCTCCCCTACAAAGATCGCCTGATACCTGTGCAAGCAGATGATTTTCGTTATTTTAAAGTAATCCACGGGGTAACAAGAGGGATTACAAGTACAAATAAAATGTTCATAATGGACGAAAGCCTAGATGAACTAAACGAGCGACTTGATCCTAAGAAGTTTTTCCGAGCTAATCGTCAGTTTCTGATCCATCGTAAAAGCGTGGTGGATGTAGAATACTATTTCAATAGACGCTTATCACTTAACCTTTTACCCAAACCTAGTGAACAAGTACTTGTAAGCAAAGCTAAAGTACGAGAATTTAAGGACTGGATGAGTGATGTAAAATAAACAAGACACATCAATACTTGGGTCACTCTTTACTTATCTTTCGCTTCTTAGTAATTCATGAGTAAAAGAATATTCCACTAACGTCAGGTTGTGGCAGCCCACACCAGAAAGTCTGGAGACGTCATCGACTTCAAGCGACAACTCACAAATCATAGCGCCTCTTCAAAAATTCAGATCCATAAATGTCAGCTTCAGACTGCTGAAAAGTTTGTTGGAACATTTTACTAAGGCATTTCATTTTTTTCATTCGTAACTAGTCAAATAAAATTTATAAGTTATGTTTCTGAAAAATCAAATTGGTATTAGAGCTGGAAAAGCGGAAGGCTTTTTAGCGATTATGTTATTATTACTTAATCTATCTACTGCTTATGCACAACGGCAAATAGATCCTGTAGAAATTACAGAAAAAGAAAAAGAAACCTTACTAGTAGAATTGTCTGGTTTAACGAACGACCAGAAAAGTGAGTTAGACAAAATCTATGACAAAGTAGCTAAAGATCTTGAAAACGTAATGAACAGTTCTAGCGATCGTTCAAAAAAGCGTTCAGAATTGCAAAAGGTGGAGGAAGAGAAAGAAAGTGTGCTAAAAGAGACGCTTACTTCTGAGCAGTATGCGGAATATGAGAAGATCAAAGAGAAGCGTAAAAGCGAAATGCGAAGTCGTAGAAGACGCTAGAATATCCTATCAACACTACAGACAAAGCCATTCATAACAGAATGGCTTTTTTATGATAGCTTAGAAAAAATAGATAGTAAAACTGGTAGAGGGGATCAGCCTTGCTCATACCATTGAACTACACAACGGCGCAGATAGAGGTCGTTTTTTAGGGAATCAAGTAACTGGAGGTAAAATCTGCGAGGAAGTACCAACATTGGCTTTTGAAAACCTGGAAGAGGAGCCTCTTTAGGAGCTAGTGGTTGTAAGGGCAGTCACCTTGTTTTTACTAGGAGTTAGTTGAGATAATAGAACGACTATCAGATAGATTGGGTTAAGGGTTAGGTTGATTTATTGTTGTGAGAAGAGTACGTTTTAACTAATGTTATGTATACAACCTGAAGAAGAAAAAACCTCCACACGTATTGCGTGAAGGCTTTTGTAAATTAATATTGTTGAGTGTCGGGATGAGAAGATTCGAACTTCCGACCTCTCGCACCCTAAGCGAGTGCGCTAACCTGGCTGCGCTACATCCCGAATAATGGTGGACAAATATAGCGTATTTTCAAATAACTGCCAAAATAATCTAAAAATTAAGGGGGTCGAGGTTCTTAAAATGACCATTCATCTGAGCATTTTAATTCACTGACTTAGCCTATCTTGATGATAATAATAGCGTTATAAACAACCTATTTACAACCATAAATTTCATTTTAAAGCAGAGACTTAATGCATAAGGTATGAAAGCCTTCTCACTCTTAATACTATTGCATTAAATCAAAAGTATAACGGATAGCACGATAGGTAAAAAAGTTCCTATTAGGTTGGTTAGTAAAGCTCACATCTAATACAATATTACCATTTTGATCTACTTCAGTGAAGTCAGATTTATTAGCATTTATTTGTGAAGTTCTATTCCCTCCCCATCCGATTAACGTGTGACCATTGGAGAGTCGCTGTGCTGAACCCATAAAACTTGTGTATCTACCTGGCTCTCTGTATTCCCATACAGTGGTAGCCGTTTTGTTTACTTCATCCAGTTGAAATTCAATCACCCTTGTTTCTTGCAAGCTCTTCGTGTTACCATTATCAAAAATAAGCATCGTACCTGAGGGAGTAATGGTACTATGATGTATATGAGAAATCTGCTGACTCTCATCTAGTTGGAATTCATCGGTTTTACCACCTAATCGCCATAATATCTCACCCGTAGTGCGGTGTATTTTATACACTTGATTCATATGTCGGGCAGATATAATAAAGTGATTATCTTTAGGATCAATCGTAAAGGAATTAAAGTGAAAATAATCCACGACAGGTTCTGTGGCGTACCGTGCAAAGTATACATCATCGGTAGCACTTAAAAGCTCGGGGTGATCCGCACTATTCCACTCAAAGATAACCTGACCGTCTTTAATTTCTTGAAATACAAGCTCTACTAAATCTACAGAGGGCTGTCCACCAAGTGCTGTTAGATCGACATCCTCTCGGGTAACATAAGCCTGAATTAAGTAATGATCCTCATCTAAAAGCATAAAATCATGAGAACCTGGAGGATACCCTTCGTGTCCATTATGAGGAAGTAATCTTAATTCATCGATTACCTCAAAACGTTCATTCATAACTACAACCTTGTCGTTACGAATATTATAGGTAAAACGTTTTGTTCCGTTAGGCAATTCGAAATATTGTAAGTTCCGTGCCTGTGGATGCTCTTTTTTGTAATACAAGGGAAATCCCTCTTCATCCAGCATGGCTATATAGCCAAGATCCTCTAAAGTACTTGGAAAATTTACAAATGTATATCCATTTGTAGTATTCGTATTATATACTACATGAGTATCTGGAAAATCTTTTGGAAGGTAGTGGATTGTATACTCTAACAACTCACCACGATGATTTTTAGCTTGAATTACAAGGTCTTGACCTTTATGAAGACGAACCGAACTAAGAGAAGTTGACTGCTGACCATTAATGAAGATAGTAGAGTCGACGACACCTTCCACAGATACTTCGAACGTTTGCAGTATATTCAGAGAAGTGACATGATACTCTGTAATAGAAGGGTCGAAGGTAGGCGATAATAATCCTGTAGAAACACTTATATGAGGAATCGTATCTGCAGGAGAAAGAGGGACAGGTATTTCATCTGTTTGTTGACAACCTTGAAAAAAGAATGAACTTGTCATTGCAAATAAGAGGAAAAAAATACCGTATTTCATAAATGTTATGTTTGTAGTTTATTTGTATATATACAATTTAATCAAAAAAGTACCATCCCAAAATAACTTTTACTTTTATGAAAGCCTTTAGTAAAGTTTTATATGCTTAAATTAAATCTACCAAAAAAGCGACCCTATCGTTTATAATTAATGGTGGTTTTGCTAGCAACAATAAAAAAGTACCCCCAGAGTGCTCATAGGGGTTTTCTGTAGGAATGAAAGGACTTAACCTTAGGACTCTTATATTTTAAGTAAGCCTACTAATTCAGTTATCTGAATAGAGTAGATATAGCGTATTTTCAAATAACTGCCAAAATAATCTAAAAATTAAGGGGATCGAGGTTCTTAAAATGACCATTCATTCTGATACGCTCTTTGGTACGTTCCATATCAGCGACTACAGGAATAGCCTTGTCTAAATGATTAATGAGATACTGCTGGCGTGCCTCTTCTGTTTTTATTTTTAGCAATGCTAGTTCTTGTTCTAATGAAAGGCCTATCTTATGGCCCATCGTATAGGATAAATAAGTTTGTTCAAACGTATCTTCAGCGAGATGGAGGTTAAGTAGTTTATACAATTCTTTTACACGACTCATTAACTGCTGTGTGATCATTTGGTCTACCGCATCATCATCCCAGTTGAAGGTTTCTACCATACCCCCTGCATAGAGCTTGTCGCGTAAAGGATTCTGGAAGTCAGCGATATGAAATAAATCTACGCCCTCTGTACGGATATCCATACGATCGTCCTCGTATACACGCTCTACCTTGTTGATTTTCATCTCTGTACCATACATTTCAATCTTATTATTGATAAAGGCGGGTATGCCAAAAGTACGGTTATGATCTAAACACTCTCTAACCAATTGCTTATAACGTGGCTCAAAAATGTGTAGGTTAAGCTTCTCAAAAGGATAAACAACAAGATTGAGAGGGAAAAGAGGGATTTCTTTCTTCATAAGTCTAAGTTAGTAAATTCACTGCAGTTGCACCATAAAGTTGTTGAAAGATTTCAGGAAGAAAAAAGCCAGTAAAATTTACTGACTTTTTCTTATTCAAGTTTTAGTAAAGAAAATATCTTCTATGGCCTACGCGCCTACTTTACTGATTAAATCAGCAATACGATGAGAGTAACCCGCTTCGTTATCATACCAACCTATTACTTTGGCTAGCCTACCAGTAACTTTGGTTAGCTGTGCATCGAAGATACAAGAATGGGGGTTTCCTACAATATCAATAGAAACGATAGGATCGGTAGTATATTCCAGAATACCTTTCAGGGAACCTTCGGCTGCCTCTTTCATCTTTTGGTTAATGTCTTCTGCACTTACCTCTTGCTTTAAGAGTACAGTGAGATCAGTAAGGGAGCCATCAGGAATGGGTACACGCATGGCAATTCCGTCGAGTTTACCTTGTAAATGTGGTAATACCAAACCTACTGCTTTGGCTGCACCAGTAGAGGTGGGCACAATAGAGTAGGCAGCGGCCCTAGCACGACGTAAATCTTTATGAGGGGCGTCTTGTAAACGTTGGTCAGCGGTGTAGGCATGCACGGTGGTAATATAACCTTGCTCTATGCCAAAAGCGTCATCGAGTACCTTGGCCATAGGAGCAAGGCAGTTAGTAGTACAAGAGGCATTTGAGAGGATGGTCTCGTCGCCTGTGAGTGTGTCTTCGTTTACGCCCAGTACAACAGTAGGAAGTTTACTTTTAGCAGGGGCAGAGATTACCACTTTCTTTGCACCCGCCGTAAGGTGTTGGCCTGCTCCTGCTTCATCTGCAAAACGTCCGGTGGCTTCTAGTACTACGTCTATACCTAAGTTACCCCAAGGTAAAGCTTTAGGGTCTTTTTCTGCAAAAGCCTGAATAGGCGTACCGTTTACGATAAGGTTTTCTTCATCAGAAGCGACTGTACCCTCAAATCTCCCGTGAACAGAGTCATATTTTAATAAGTGGGCTAAGGTAGCGTTATCCGTAAGGTCATTGATAGCTACTACTTCTATATTGGGTTTATTTAATAAAGCTTTGAAGGAAAGTCTTCCGATACGGCCGAAGCCGTTGATAGCTACTTTAATTTTTGACATTTTGTGTAAAAATTAAGTGTATAAAAAATTTTGAGAGCAATATTACGGATAAAAGTTTGAATAAAAAAATAGCACTAAAGAAGCGAAGGAGGCTACTTTGATGTAGCATTACCTCCTTTATTTTGTTGATACATCTCAATCAGCTTTGTGTACTTTACCACTGGGTAAAACGAAGAAAATAATGCCCACACAAAGCCCGCAAAGCCATTTAAAAAGCAGCCTTTGAGCACATATATTTGAAAGAAAGAAAAGGGCAGGCGTATCATCACTAGCCATTTAGGCTTACGTTTTCCTGCCGCGAAAAGTTCTTCAGCAGCAAAGGAAGTATACTTATTGAATTTATAAAAATAATCGTGGATACTCCGGTAACTGTAGTGCCAGAGCTGCCCCTTTAAAGTGTGTATCTCTCCTTGTACTTGAATCTTCTCATGCACCTTATCGAGCGTTACTTGACCATAGTCTTTATGGAAAAGACGCAGACAAGGCTTGCCATACTCAGAGTTAATTTTTTTGCCCAAAAAGATCATTGTACGGGGTAGGTGATAACCTACCGCAGGGATATTCTCTTGCGCTAATACTACACTCATTTCTTTTTGAAGCACTTCTGAAATAACCTCATCTGCATCAATGGATAGAATCCAGTCGTAGCGGGCTTGTGCCATGGCAAAGCGTTTTTGCGGTCCGTAACCATCAAAATCTCTAGAAAAGAGCCGACAACCATACTGCTCGCAGAGCGCCCACGTATTATCTGTACTACCAGAGTCTACCACAATTATTTCGTCGCACCACTGTAAGGCTTTCAGGGTATTTTCGATAATAGCCGCCTCATTGTAGACGATCATCACCGCGCTCACTTTATGTCTCATAAGAAAAGAGATATTATAAAGTAAAGAAACCCAAATAACGTTTAACTTGCAAAAAAAGAAACTTGGCAGGTATTGAAAACGGATACACCTACTATTATTTTAAGTCGTACAGATAACCTTGGGGATGTCATCCTTACGTTGCCGATGGCGGGGTTATTGAGACGCCACTTTCCACAGGCGACCCTTTATTTTATTGGAAAAAGTTATACTGCACCATTGATAACAGGGAGCCGGTATGTAGATTATTTTTTAGATAGAGAAGCTTTACTCGCTGATCCCAAAAAACTTAAAGAGTTAAAAGCAGATGCTATCCTGTTTGTTTTTCCTGATAAGTCCTTGGCACAGTTAGCCAAGCAAGCCAAGATACCCTTAAGAATTGGTACCAGTCATCGTATTTTTCATTGGCTTACTTGTAATCAGTTGGTACACTTTTCACGAAAGCGCTCCTCACAGCATGAAGCGCAGCTAAATCTAAAACTTTTTAAACCCTTATCTCTACCTACAGAAGCGCCTTTAGCGGACCTCCCCGCTTGGTATGGCTTACAGGCAGCGCCATTAGCACCCGCCTGGAAAGCGTACTTATCGAACGATAAATTCAACCTAATTCTTCATCCTAAGTCAAAGGGAAGTGCTAGAGAATGGGGGCTAGACAACTACGAGCAATTAGCCAAAAGTCTCTCACCTGATCGCTTTCAAATCTTCATTACAGGCTCCCCCGCAGAAAAAGCACTAATTCATCAAGAAAAACCTAGTATTTTCCAATTACCTCACGTAACAGACCTTACAGGAAAGTTCACCTTAGAGGAATTAGTAAGTTTTATCAATGAAGCCGATGGTTTGTTGGCTTGCAGTACAGGGCCGCTTCATATTGCTGCTGCCTTAGGAAAGTACGCCTTAGGCATTTATCCCCCCATTCGCCCTATGCATCCTGCTCGCTGGCAACCATTAGGGAAAAAAGCCAGTTATTTATGCTTAGATAAAGATTGCGAAGCCTGTAGAAAGTCGAGTGATTGTGCCTGTATTTTGGCCATTTCTGTGGCGCAGGTGAAGGCAACGATAGAAAAATGGGAAAAATAATGTAAGTTGCACATCTATATTACCTTATTTTCAATCCTTGTACCATGAAAACCTACTGGCGTCTTCTCTCTTATACAAAGCCTGTGACGCAGTTCGCGCTTCCCTTTTTTGTTACCTCCTTCTTAGCTTCTGCGTTTGGTATCTTAAACATTGCTTTATTGATCCCCACGTTGAACGTGCTTTTTGAGATTACGCCTACCGAAGTACCTGATGCGCCGTTACCTTTTCGGTTTTCAATAGATAACCTCGTTTCTAACTTTAACTACTATGCCTACAATAGCTTTGAGGCCTACGGAAAGCTAGGGCAGCTCTATTTTATATGTGCGGTGATTTTTACATCTGTATTACTATCAAATGTCTTTAGGTATCTCAACGCAAGAATTCTAGAGCGACTAAAGGCGCGATCGGTCGCTAACATAAGAAAAGAGGCCTTCAATAATGCAGTGCAACTTCCCTTACAGTTTTTTTCAGAAGAACGTAAAGGAAATATTATGTCACGTCTTACTACGGATATGGCAGAAGTGGAGTTTTCCATTACGCAATCTTTCAAAGGGTTATTAAAAGAGCCTTTCACCTTGATATTGTCGTTTATAGCCTTATTTGCGATGTCTGTAAAAATGACCCTCTTTGCCATTGTGTTTATTCCGCTGTCAGGAGGCTTGGTAGCCTTTATCGTGAGAAAGCTGCGCCGTGTATCGAAGGAAAGCCAAGAAGCTTTGGCTAATATTGTAAGTCTGTTGGATGAATCTTTTGGCGGTATCCGTATCATCAAAGCATTTAATGCAGAAGGCTATATCAAAGATAGATTTACCCAAGAGAATAACCGCTACAAAGCTTCTATTAAATCAGGAGGGTATCGCAGAGAGCTTTCTTCGCCTGTCTCCGAATTTATGGGGGTAACAATCATTGTGTGTACTGTGCTCTATGGTGGTTCACTTATTCTTACCGAGGGGAATACTTCTGGCTTACAAGCCGCCGAATTCTTTGGCTTTATAGGCATTCTATCGCGCATTACACAACCCATCAAAGAAATTTCTAATATGTTTGGGCAAATCCAAAGAGGACTTGTCTCTGCCAAACGTATTTTTGAACTAGTTGATAGAAAAAATCCTATCATTTCACAACCCAATGCCAAAGTAATTGGCAACTTTGAAAAAGAGATCGTTTTTCAAGAAGTAGGTTTTAGCTACGATGGGGTACATCCTGTGCTACACCAAGTGAACCTTACTTTGAAAAAAGGAGAAACAGTCGCGCTCGTAGGCGCGTCTGGTGGTGGAAAGTCTACCATAGCAGACCTAGTACCACGCTTTTATGATCCTACAGAAGGGCAAATTCTCTTGGATGACCATCCGCTCACAGCTTACAATGTACAAAGCGTACGGGCGCTTATGGGGGTGGTAACACAGCAGTCTATCTTATTTAATGATACGATATTTAATAATATTGCTTTTGGGGAAGAAGCAACGCTAGAGAAAGTAATACAAGCTGCCAAGATAGCCAATGCGCACGACTTTATTATGGCGCTGCCCGCTCAGTACGAGACGAATATTGGTGATCGAGGAAGTAAACTATCAGGTGGACAACAACAACGTATTAGTATTGCCCGTGCAGTCTTAAAGAATCCGCCCATCTTAATTTTAGATGAAGCTACCTCTTCTTTAGACACTGAATCGGAAAAGTTGGTACAAGATGCTTTAGTAAAGCTTATGAAAAACAGAACTTCCCTTGTTATTGCTCATCGACTCAGTACCATTCAGCATGCAGATAAAATCTTGGTGATTCACCAAGGGCGCATTATTGAAGAAGGAAATCATAAAAGCCTATTACGTAATGAAAATGGGGTGTACACTAAGCTGACGCAGGCACAGCGCATTACTGATAGTACGATTACGTAAGGAAAGGGCAACTGCCAGAAAGCCTAACCTAGTAAATCATTGAATAAATAGTTAAGTAATTCCAAAGCCTTGGTGCTGGTTTTTCAAGTGTTGTTGTACCTCATCGAGCTCGCGCTCTTTGGTAAACTCCACAAACAAGTGACCATCTACTAAAATCTTCGGATCGGTATTCAAACGGCGTATCTCTTGGTAGGTTTCTTTTTTTATAGCTTCAGTAAACGTGTGGTTTTTACGCATACCTTTCCAGTAGCTAATCCAGTTACTTGCGTAGATAAAAGGATAAAAAAGTGGGAGGAGGAGTAATGAAGTAGTTTTTACGCGTGTAAATTGAATATGGCTGATCTTAAAACCACATAGTTTCGCCAGCACTCTCAGCTTTTGTATACCAATTAAAAAAATGTGTCCAAAATAAATCTTCGACTGATCGGCGCGCTGAGACATCCAAATGGAATCCAACTCATTAGGAGCCATCATACTATTGAAGCGCTCACTTTCGCTTAGTAAATAGCTTAGTTTTGCTCTGAGGTTAGAGTAGTTGGGTGTAGTGACAATAAGTGATCCTTCTTTTTTCAGTATTCTATTGAACTCTCTGAAAACCTTGTACTGATCAGTGAAATGTTCTATCCCTTCTTGGCAAATAACAAAATCCGCAAAGGCATCAGCTAAGGGAACACCCTGCATAACGTCCGCCTGTTGGCAAGTAATTTTATCGTATTGGAAATACTCTGGGAAAAGGTCAAAGGCGTAGGCTGTACCTCCTAGCTCTTCTACCAACTGGCAAGTAATGCCATTACCGGCTGGGAGATCTACGACTTTCTTGCCTCGTAGTCTATCTTGGTGTTTTGTTAAATATTGCTTTACGTGATATTTAATACTTTTGGGGTTACTATCGTATGTCATGAAGTTATTGCTGTAATGGCTCTACTGCTTTAAGCTTTACGTATTAGAAGAGAAACTAGCACCTCATTAAAGGCCATCTACTTATTACATTTATTACAAAACCCTTGGATGAGTAAGTTAGCCTCTTGTATAGCAAAGCCTTTAGGAAGGTCAATTTTAGGAATATTTACTTCCTCTATACATTGGGTCTGTCCACAGTTAAGACATTTGAAATGTACATGTTCGTGGTTGTGTGCTTGATTATTACATTTTTGAGAGCAGAGGGCATACTTAGGCGTTCCTTCATCGTCAAGTACCTTATGAATAATACCCTTGTCTAAAAAGGACTTAAGCGTTCGGTAGATAGTAACCCGATCGAAGCTTTCCTTTATTTTCTTCTCTATATCTGCATGGGTTAAAGCGAAACTATTAGATAAGAAAGTACCAAGTACTTCTTCTCTACAATCGGTATGACGCAGTTGATGAGATTTCAGGATATATTGTATCTGTTCGTGAGGGATATGCATAATCAGAATACTTTGTACAAAGATAAGAAAATTATATACGCTATGACAATGCTTTTTACATAAGAGATAACACGGGAAATGAGGGATGTAGGAACACTGAAATACTTTGAAAATTACTTCTGCAAATGAGTATTTTTTTAAAACAAAACCTTTCAGACGATTGTATACAATGATGCATAATAGCTTTACTACTTCGGGTAAAAGTAGTATCTTTATTAATTAGACCATTATACATTTTAGAATAATATGGCAAACATTGCTACTATTAAGCTTAACATTAACGAAAAAATATATCTAAGAGACCCTGAACAGACTGAACTAGGAAAAAAAATAATTGATCATAGTGTAAAGCTCATAGATGAAATCGGCTTTGAGAAGTTTACCTTTAAAAAGTTAGCAGAACGTATTGGTTCTACAGAAGCTTCGGTCTATCGCTATTTCGAGAACAAGCACAAGCTTTTGGTCTATTTGGTTAATTGGTACTGGAGCTGGCTACAATACCAGATCGACTACCAAACTAATAACGTAGAAGACAAAGAGAAGCGCCTGCTTATTGCCATCAGGATTGTCAGTGAGACCTCTAGAGACCATACAGATTTTGAGCACATTGATAAAAATGCCCTACACCGTATTGTTCTTTCGGAGTCCTCTAAGTCTTACTACACTAAAGAAGTAGATGAAGATAATGCAGAAGGTTTCTTCAAAAGCTATAAGTCTTTGTGCAAGC
The DNA here is from genome assembly GCA_937911505.1 of uncultured Cytophagales bacterium. Classification (GTDB taxonomy): domain Bacteria; phylum Bacteroidota; class Bacteroidia; order Cytophagales; family Thermonemataceae; genus CALEMF01. The sequence continues at coordinate 57,801 of CALEMF010000014.1, read as the reverse complement.
GCATCGCCAATATCATTCAGGAGATCAACCCTGACTACCCCTATCCGCATACACTTATAAGTACTGTACTTGAGTCAGCTCATCAACAGGTGTATTTTGCGCAGCACCTCCCATCGCTTACCAACATCGAACTTAATGGAGAAGACTACACCCCTATATTTGATTACTTAAAACATCTAGTATTTACACAAATAAAGCGGTGATTACTCAAAAAAATTCTAACTTCGCAAGTGTATTACTTCAGTAATTGAGTAACTACTTATTGATGCCTTTAACATTTGCATGCTCATGAAAATTTTTATAAAAGTGATCGGTCTTTGCTTCTTCATTACGCACTTCTCTATGGCGCAAGGAGGAAAGCAACTTTCTAAGAAAAAAGACTATGTAGTGACGATTTCTACTAACTATGGCGATATAGAACTTCTTTTGTACAGAGAAACCCCTAAACATCGCGCTAACTTTATCAATCTCGTCAACGATGATTTCTACAATGGTTTGCTCTTTCATAGAGTAATAGATGACTTTATGATACAAGGGGGCGATCCTAACTCGCTCACTGCCAAGCCTGAAGATTTTCTTGGAGATGGAAGCTGTGGGGAGTATATCCCTGCTGAGTTTAACAAGGGACTTTTTCATAAGAAAGGAGTATTGGCAGCAGCACGCGACAATAACCCTCAGAAAGCTTCCAGTCCCTGCCAGTTTTATATTGTAGAGGGAAAAACCTTTGACGAAGAAGCCCTTAAAACACTCGCTAAACAAAATAATATCACCTACACAGAAGAGCAAAGAAATATTTACAAAACCATAGGCGGTACGCCTCACCTCGACCAAAGTTATACAGTCTTTGGAGAAGTGATTAAAGGAATGGATGTTGTAGAAAAAATTGCTGCTACAGAAACTGGGGAAAATGATCGTCCCGTTGAAGATATAAAAATGGAAATGAGCGTAGAGGTACTCAGTAAGAAGAAAATAGAAAAGCTTTACGATTACACTTACGAGGCACTAGACGAGTAATTACACTACCTGAAAGGATTGACCTTTTCTACTTTTTTTAAGAATTTAGGAGGACGCATACGCCAGCCCACATATAGACTAAAATCAGTGTAGATAGTACGCCCATCCACAGTGCTAATCCTGAAAAAATTAGTGTCTGATTGCCCAACAATGCCTATCACCCAGCGTGGCTGATGATAACCTAATGAGAGTCTGAAATCCATAAAGAGCGACGACTGCGGGTCTCTTAAAGATTCATTAGTAGCAGCAAGCTGGTACGTCATATTTTTAAACTCTATAGCCAATATACCTGACAGGCCGATGAAAAAATCACCTAAAACAAAGGTTTGTCCATAACCACCCCCTAAGCCAATAGCAGGTGCATTGAACTCTTCTAAAGAAGCGATTTGCTCAAAGTTTTCTTTGCGTTCTACGGGCAGAAAAGCAGAATCAGCCGACATCGCAAAGCGAGAAATACTCGCCATTGCCAAAAAGGAGCCCGCGCTCTTAAGCTGTTTCTCTCTAAATAGAAAAGCAGAACGGTAAGAAAACTCTTTGTTGTTAAATATATGAATGTAATTCAAAAACAGATAGTTGGCACGTAAATCACTCCTAATATAATATTCCTTAGGAGGTGCGTATTCGCTAGACTTAAGGTCTACCATACCTCTATAGTCTTTGATCGTCCCTTCTATTAAGAATTTAGGCTTTACAATATTAATATTGAGATCGAAGTAGCGCGTATTACCATAGTTTCTGCTTTCAAAATCTTCTATGGGAAGCCGAAAACCTACTTTCAGTGCTAGTGTCTTATAAACCGTTTGGAAACCAAATACATTCGATACGTTGGGATGAAACTGAACTAGGTCCTCTTCTTGGCCAGCAGGCTTCATATAGACGTCAAAGTCGCGCGTGGAGACAAAAGGTGCAATCAAAAGCCTATCCTCAAAAGCTTGTACATAGGTAGTATCGTGTGGATGTTTTTCTTGCGCCCACGAAACACAAGTAATAAAGTGGCTACTTACACTTAAGAGAAGTGTAAGAAAGAATGTACGTGTACGTATGAAATCAATCTTCATAAGTATTTTTAGAAGGAATACGAACCAAAAATAGTAAGCCTATGATGAAGAAAACCATCAGAGCAAGGATACTTATACGCATCGAATATTGTTGATGCAAGATGCCGTATACCAACGTACCCAATACAATAGATACTTTCTCTGTGACATCATAGAAACTAAAAAATGAAGCTGTATCAGGTGTCTCATCAGGCATCAACTTAGCGTAAGTAGCCCGCGATAGCGATTGAATACCACCTAGCACCGAACCTACTACTGCAGCCAAGATGTAAAACATCGTTTCTGTGTAAGTAAAGTAAGCACCTATACAAATGCCTATCCAAATTACTACTGCTACCACCAACGCCTTGATATTCCCATAGCGCTTCGATAACCTTGAAAAACCCCACGCTCCTACAATAGCTACTAATTGTATGACTAATATTGTGAGAATAAGTTTAGTTGTATCAAGATTTAATTCTTCTTCACCAAATAAAGCTGCTACATAAATGACGGTTTGTACCCCCATATTGAAGAAAAAATAAGCAATCAAAAACTTTTTAAGCAGAGGCCGTCCTTTTACCTGTTCCCATACTTTCCCTAATTCTTGGAAGCCATTGAGCAGCCAATTCCCGGCTGCCTTTCGCTGATAGACATTACGAGGCATATAGGCAAAACTGTACTGGGCAAAACCTACCCACCATACACCTGTTACCAAAAAAACAATGCGGGAAGCCAAGCCTCCGCTAATACCGAATGCTTCTCCTTTTAAAATAAGGGCTAAACTTACAATCAATAGTAAAACACTTCCTATATACCCTAATGAAAAACCTTTAGCACTTACACGATCAAATTGGTCTTCGGTTACAATATCAGGTAAATAAGAGTTATTGAAAACAATACTTCCTGCAAAACCAATAAGCCCAGCCATAAAGCCTATAATGCCGATTGGTAAGTCTTGTACACTATCAAAGAAAAATAAACTACCACAGCCTAATGCCCCTAAAATACAGAAAAACTGCATGAACGTCTTCTTACGCCCACCATAGTCGGCTACAGCCGTGAGCATAGGACTAAGCAGAGCAATAATCAGAAAGGAGGCAGAAATGGTATATTCAAATAAAACACCCGACTTTAATGTAAAGCCAAGGAAAGTAACAAGGTCACTTCCATTGTTGGTATCTTGAATAACACCTTGGTAGTAAGCAGGAAAAACAGAAGAAACAATTACAAGCGAAAAAACGGAGTTGGCCCAATCGTACATGGCCCAAGCGTTAACTACTTTGGGCTGATTCTTTTGAAAGGTTTGTGTCATAACTTTGGTGGTTCAGGCAAATAATCAAACAGAAAGCGCTCTTAAGAACGAGGTCTTGAAAATACAAAGACGAATACTCGGATTCAACCACCTAGCACAATAATTATCTGAGTTTTTTCTCTTAGAAAAATGATCGAAACGATATTAACGAATCGTCCGTTTGAAATATGCTATTTGCCCACTATTTTTGCCTGCATGGAAAACTTACCCTATTTAAAAGAAGAAGCCCTTCAGCATCTAATCGACCAAGCGATCCTAGAAGACATAGGAGAAGGAGATCATTCTTCACTAGCCTCTATTCCTGCTGAAGTACAAAGCAAAGCGCAACTGATTATTAAAGATGAAGGCATCTTGGCGGGAGTTGCCTTAGCAGCGATGATTTTCAAAAAAATTGATCCAGCACTTACCTTAGAAACTCATATAACAGATGGCACAGCCGTAAAGCCAGGAGAAATTGGCTTTCAGGTAGCTGGAAAGGTGCATTCTATTTTAAAAGCAGAACGACTCGTACTAAATTGCATGCAACGTATGAGTGGTATTGCTACAAAGACGCATCATCTCAAGCAGTTGATTAGTCATACAAAAGCACGGCTATTAGATACCCGTAAAACGACGCCCAACTTTCGTATACTAGAAAAATGGGCGGTTGCCATTGGGGGTGGGAAAAATCATCGCTTCGCGCTCTACGATATGATTATGCTGAAAGATAACCATATCGACTTTGCTGGAGGTATTACAAAAGCTGTTAAGGCGACTCATCAATACTTGGCCAACACTGGAAAAAAACTAGAGATTGAAGTGGAAACCCGTACCTTGGCAGAGGTAGAAGAAGTATTGGCGGTAGGGGGCGTACAGGTCATTATGCTCGATAATATGTCGCCCGCTTTAATGAAAGAAGCGGTAACGCTAATAGGTGACCAAGCAAAAACAGAAGCGTCAGGCGGAATTACAGCCGAAACCATCAAGGAAGTAGCAGAAACGGGTGTAGATTATATTTCAGTGGGTGCGCTTACCCATTCTTTCAAGAGTTTAGATATGAGCTTGAAGGCGCTATAGTAATACTAAATTTTATATAGAAGTTATCAAATACCTTAAACCATTATGATTGTAAAAACCAAGAAATACAAACTAGACGCTAAAACGTATCGAAAGATTGGTATGCGGCATGTACTTAAAGAACAGTGGTGGCTTCCTGTCGTAATTTTTGTAGGGATTATCATCATTAATCTGCTTGTCAATCTGGCATATGAAAATACCTGGATTTATAGCCTAGCGCCTGTAGGTGTGTTGCTTTATTTTCTCTTTTGGTACATACAATTCGTAGGAGTTCCCCAGCTACCACAAAACCAAGTAATGTTCGAGAAACTCTTTTATGAAATCAGTAGTCCGCAAATCCTTATTAAAAAAAGTGCTAAGGAAGGAATGGTCATCAAGTGGGATATGATCAAGTCTGCTGAAAAAACCAAAAATGCTTTCACGCTGAAGCTCTCTAAGGCACAGTACATCCACCTTCCTTTCAAAATATTCAATACCGAGAGTGACATTCGCTTTCTAGAAACCATCCTGAAACGGAAAAATTATTTATCGTAGCTTTTAATGGAGCGACGGCGATCGTCTTTACTAAAAGCGCCTTTCTTCAATAATTATAAAATATTCCTATCTTTAGCGTTCATATATTTTCATCAAAGCAAATCATCTATGTCTACTACTGAAAAAACCGGTAAAGATATGTCTGGTAAGACAAAAGCAGAAAAATACGAAGTACTGGCCATAAAAAACGAAGAGGCTTTACAAGGGGGAGGAGAAGCACGTATTGCGGCACAGCACAAAAAAGGGAAACTAACCGCTCGTGAAAGAATCGACTTGCTACTAGACGAAGGCTCTTTTGAAGAGATAGGTAAATTTGTGATGCATCGGTGTAAAGATTTTGGTTTAGACAAACAGCACTATCTAGGAGATGGGGTAGTAACAGGCTATGGTACTATTAATGGTCGTTTAGTATACGTGTTTTCACAAGACTTCACCATATTTGGTGGTTCTCTATCCGAAACCTATGCAGAGAAAATATGCAAAGTGATGGACTTAGCGCTAAAGAATGGGGCACCCATTATTGGCTTAAATGACTCTGGCGGCGCACGTATCCAAGAAGGAGTGGTTTCTTTGGCAGGTTATGCCGATATATTCTATAGAAATACGTTAGCCTCAGGCGTAATCCCTCAAATATCTGCCATTATGGGTCCGTGTGCTGGTGGGGCGGTGTATTCGCCTGCCATTACAGACTTTATTATGATGGTAGAAAATACCTCTTACATGTTTGTAACAGGTCCTAATGTAGTAAAAACGGTAACTCATGAAGAGGTAACCTCCGAGGAACTAGGAGGCGCCAGCACACACAGTAGTAAAAGTGGTGTCACCCATTTTTCTTGTGCGAACGAGGTGGTATGTATAGAGAATATTAAAAAATTGCTAGGGTATATTCCGCAAAACTGTGAGGACCTTACCCCTCAAAAAGCCTACGAAGTACAAGAAGAACTCCGCTCTCAGCTAGATGAACTCATTCCTGATAATCCCAACCAGCCTTACGATATGCGGGAGGTTATTACACAGGTAGTAGATGAAGATTCCTTCTTTGAGGTACACCAAAATTACGCTGGAAATATCGTGGTAGGCTTTGCCCATTTGGCGGGAAGAAGCATCGGCATTGTAGGAAATCAACCTGCTGTATTAGCGGGGGTGTTAGATATCAACGCTAGTACTAAAGCGGCACGCTTTGTACGCTTTTGCGATGCCTTCAATATACCACTACTTGTTTTTGAAGACGTACCTGGCTTCTTACCTGGTACAGACCAAGAGTGGCACGGCATTATTACCCATGGGGCAAAATTACTGTATGCCTTCTGTGAGGCCACTGTTCCCCGTATTACAGTTATTACCCGTAAGGCGTATGGTGGTGCTTATGATGTGATGAACTCTAAACACATTGGGGCAGATATGAACTTTGCTTGGCCTACAGCAGAAATCGCTGTAATGGGTGCAAAAGGGGCGGCTGAAATTATTTTCCGTAAGGAGATTGCAGAGGCAGAACATCCAGAGGAGAAACTACAAGAAAAGGTAGAAGAATATGAAGGGAAGTTTGCCAATCCTTATCGCGCTGCTCATCGTGGCTACATAGACGAAGTTATTATGCCCTCTATTACAAGGGAGAAGCTCATAAAAGCCTTTCAGATGCTAGAGAATAAAGCGATGCAATTACCTAAGAAGAAACACGGTAACATACCTTTATAAAGCTTAGTAAAGAAAGCCAAAGAAAACAATCATTTAAAAGATAATAAGGGCTTGTGGAAGTATTTCCTGCGCCTTCCCTTTCATCTCTTCTGAAAACTGATTAGAGGTAAGGTCGATGCGCTCAAGCGTAGTCATCGAAGACATCTGAGCAGGCAGAGTTTGTAGCTGATTGACACCCAAGTTGAGCTTTTTTAGGCCTTTCAAATAGCTGATCTCAGAAGGTAACGTATTAATTTGGCTAAGCGATAAATTGAGCTCCTCCAATTGAGGTAATTGACCTAATACTTGAAAAACTTGTGCGAAATCTAGTTTAGGGTTACCACTTAAGTAAAGCTCTTCGAGAGTATTAATATTAGCAAGTGTTTCAGGAATAACCATAAGATTATTAGTACCTAAGCTCAATCTTTTAAAAGTAGAAATTTTCGCCAGCGCTTGGCAAAGGGCTTCGTAATCTACGAGCCAGTTATTGTTAATGCGGAGCTCTTGTAGTTGTTCCAGCTCACTAATACGCTCCATTGTACCACTAAGGCTATTACCGCTTAAATAGAGTCGTTCTAAGTTATATAAGGTCCAAATCTCTTCTGGAAGCTTACTAATGCTATTATGAGTAAGATCCAAATATTTTAGGTGAACGAGACTCCCTATTTGTGAAGGTAAGTCTTGTATTTCATTCCCGTAAAGGGAGAGTTCTTGGAGTTGCTTCAAGTTACCTACAGAAGGTGGTAAATGCTTCAAATGGCAATAATTAAGATGAAGCTCTTTTAAATTAGTAAGTGCTACTAACTCTCTAGGAAACTCCTCAAACAGATTCCTATCAAGATAAACGTACTGCAAGTTCTTGAGCATTTTTATCTCAGCAGGCAGTTTTTTGAGCTTATTGAAGCTTAAATCTAATATTTGTAGATTACTAAAGTTGGCAATTTCAGAAGAGATAAAGCCATAGTTTTGATAACTCAGCCGAAGCACATAGACATCCTGTGGATTTTTAGAGGCTTCAGCAAAAGAGGTGTATACTTTCTTTTGTGCTAGTGCTTCCTTACTTAGTAGTGTTTCTTGTGCATAAGAAGATAGTACAATACAGAGGTAAAATAAGACAAGTAATGAGCTTCTCATAGGATGTGTATTTTATAAAGAGTAGCAATTTACAAAATACCTTACAGCTAGCGTGATACAGAATAGATAGAAACTTTATCTATGTAATATTTTTTGCTAAAAAGTACTAAATGTTGTAGGTACCTTCAAATACTTTCTGAGCCGGACCGATCAAGTATATTTCAGAAAATACATGAGGGCTATCTTGTTGGAAACTGACCTGTAGCTTGCCCCCTTTTGTTTGAATATGAATAGGAGAAGGTACATCTTGTAGACTGTACACCAAGGCAGCAGCGGTGACCCCTGTACCACAAGAATAGGTTTCGTCTTCCACCCCTCGCTCATAGGTACGTACCTGAAGCGTATGAGCATCTACTTTTTCAATGAAGTTTACATTGGTACCTTCCTCTTTGAAGTGCTCATTGTTACGGATGGCTTTTCCTTCTTTAAACACATCATATTGCGGTAAATCGTCCACCCAAGCCACGTAATGCGGAGAACCTGTATCTACAAAGAAGTAATCAGGGCAGCTAGCAATCTCTTTCACATTCTGCATTTTAAGGTGAATCAATCCTTCCTTAAGCGAGGCTTGGTGTGACCCATCTACGGCTAAAAAATGCGCTTGCTGATCGATGAGGCCTAAATCTTTAGCAAACTGTACTGTACATCTTCCCCCATTTCCACACATAGAACCTTCCGTGCCGTTGGCGTTGTAATACACCATTTGAAAGTCATATGCTGCTACATCCTGAAGTAGGATAAGACCATCTGCCCCTATACCAAAACGACGGTGGCACATCGCTGCGATGGTTTCTTGTGTAAGGTTATAGTGTGTCTCACGGTTGTCAATCATAATGAAGTCGTTGCCTGTACCGTGGTATTTATGAAAGGAGAGAAGTGTCATAAAATTTTTGAAAAAAATTATTTTAAAATATGCTTTGTAGCGTGTTTATAACAAATATACTATCTTTAGCCCTAATACAATTGATAAAATTCCATGAAAAAGATATTGTTGTCTGTACTGTTATTGGGCTTACTTACCCATTGTAATGTACTACAAAGTAAAGAAGCAAAAATACAAGGTGCGTGAAAGGTAGATGACGTAAAGCTACCTGCTCCTATTATGTTTACACTTGCCATGGGTTTGAAAGTGGTACCTGGCGCTGACTTAGCTCTTAAGTATGCGCCTGTTGCTGTGAAAGAGAAGCTAGAAAACGAAATTAAAAACCACTATCTAAAGGCTAACTTTGACTTTCAAAAAGACAGTAAGCTTTCGTTAAAAGTGGCTGATTATCAAATTACGGATGGCGAGTGGAACCTTAAAGAAGATACTTTAACCATCAACATAAAGGGAACAGAAATACCTTTTACCATTCAGGAGGTAAGTAACGAAAAGCTCACCCTGAGTTACACCATAGAAGGGCAAACAAGTACCCTTTATCTTATACCAGATGAACAAGCTACAAAAGAGTAGACAGGGCAACATACGCCTTATAAGAAAGAACCCACAGGGTAGATAGCTAGCAAAAAAAGCCATTCTTCAAGAACAGCTTCTCTCTAAGCTAGTAAGTACACAAAATTATGATTTCTATTTCTCTACAATGCGCTCTTTGATACGTGCAGCTTTTCCTTGCTTGCCTCTCAAATAATATAATCTTGCTCTGCGTACTTTACCAAGGCGAACTACTTCGATTTTCTCGATGCTCGGAGAAAGCAAAGGGAAAATTCTTTCCACGCCCACGCCATTAGATATTTTTCGTACTGTGAAGGTTTCGCCATTCGTGTTGGGGTTTTTTCGTTGGATTACCACCCCTTGGAACTGCTGAACACGTTCTTTATTACCTTCTTTTATCTTTACGTGTACATTAACTGTATCACCTGCTTTGAAGGCTGGTATATCGCTACGCTGTTTATCAGTCAGCGTTGTCTCTACAAATTTGATTAACTCGTTCATAATGATCTATGGGCTAATATTTTACAAAAAGCTAAAAGGACTGCAAATATAAGTAATTATTTCGTATAATCTACGCTTATTAGAGAAAAGATATAATTACCATCTTAAAAGTGCGGAAGCCCAAGTAAAACCGCTCCCAAAAGCTGCTAAACAAACAAGATCCCCTTGGTTGATTTTACCATTTTGCCAAGCTTCGGTAAGGGCGATAGGAATAGAGGCGGCTGTTGTATTACCATATCGCTGAATATTGCTGTAGATTTTGTCGTCAGGTAAGGCTAGTTTCTGTTGTACATAGTTGGTAATACGTAAGTTAGCTTGGTGCGGAATCACCATATCTAAGTCTTCAATAGTGAGGTTGTTAGCCTCAAGTGCTTCTAAGATCACTTCTGGAAATCTGCGTACTGCATGCTTAAAAACTGCTTGTCCTTCCATGTGAGGAAGATGCTTCCCTTCTTCGACAATAGTAGTAGACATACGGTCTTTCAAGCGGCTTCCAGGGTGTTCTAAATAGAGCATTTCTGCATGCTCGCCCTGCGCGTGTAAATGTGTAGAGAGGATACGACGTGTTGGGTCTTCTGTTGCCTGTACGACCACTGCTCCCGCACCATCCCCAAAAAGTACCGCAAAGTTACGACCTCGATCACTCAGCTCCATAATATTAGATTGTACTTCTGAACCTACTACCAGTATGTTCTTATACATCCCTGTTTTAATATATTGATCGGCAATAGAAAGCCCATATACAAAACCAGAGCACTGTGTACGTACATCCAGTGCGCCAATTTCTTTGAAAGGTAGCATGCGCTGGAGTAATACGCCCGCACCTGGAAAGTTATAATCGGGGCTTAGCGTAGAGAATACAATAAAATCTATGTCTTCTGGTGTGAGATTAGCTTGTTGTAAAGCTAATTCACTAGCGCGAGCACCCATAGAAGCTACTGTGTCTTTCCCTTCTGTAAAAAATCGTCTTTCGCGGATACCCGAACGCTCTACAATCCATTCGTCGCTGGTATCCATAAGTTGTTCTAGGTCATGATTAGTTATCACATTTTCAGGTACATAAAAACCCAGACCTGCTATTCTTGCGTATATCATACTTTGTTCGTAAATGAAGAGGTTTGATCACAAATTAAGTAATTTACTTTTGTACCCTCCAAATAAAAGGTAGTTAAATTTCAATCGCTATATCAGTATTGTTCAAATAAATCGTCTATTAGTACAATGAAGAATCATCTATAAACGTACTTAGGGGTTGTTAAATACCATTAAGTGAATTTTACTAAGCTGTATTTTCAACAAGTGGCTGAGGTTTTTTTCTTACTTTTTTAGGGCTCTCAAAACGACGCTTAATAGCCATACCAAAGCCTACCAACATAATGATAGCACCTATCCAAAGTAGGTTGATCATCGGTTTCTCAATGGCCTTCATGATAATGAAATCCTTTTGTCCTGCGTTGACACCAAAAGTAAACTCCTGTGTTTGCGGATTGATATTCAAGAAGGTAAGCTGTAAGCCTAGTTCTGGAAGTACCTCTGGCGGACGCGCCACCATACCGTCTTCTTGACGAATCAAGAAAGTAGGTGTTACGAAGTGCTCCTTATTTTTACCCATAATACGCAATCTCGCCTGTACAGCCATCTCTCCTTCTGAAAGTTGCATCAGTGGTGTGCTTTTCAAGGGTTCAACGCCTTCAAAGATCGCTACATAGTCATTTAAAAAGAAGGTATCTTTTAAGGAGACGGTATACTCTTCCATATCACCCCATTGTCTCCCCTCATTAGGGTCAGGGTAAATCATCGTTACGTGTGTATACAAGTCTTTACCAAATTTCTTTTTGATGTCAGGAGAAACTGCAAAACCTCCCTCACCCATTTGTGCATTGATTTGCAGACGTGGGAACAGATGGAAAATACGTCCTTTCTTATCTTTGTACTCTACCTTGTAATAAATATTTTCAGGCTGTGTAGCAATGGTATCACCCGTAGTAAAGTATTTTTTCCCATTATGGTAAACGTCCTTGAGGACAATGGCTCGAAAAGGATCTTCTGTGTATACCACGTCTCTCTGCCTGATATAACTAGGAAACTGATCAGCTTCTATGAACATGCCCTTGTAAGTAAGGCGATATTGTGCCATCTGCATCGGCTCGTCTAGCCAGAGTAATACGTTTTCTTTGTTAAAATCTTCAGGTGCATCCTCATCTGAGGTAAATACAAGCGTCGTTGTATTAAGAGAAACGACCTTGGAGTAACCCGCAGAGTAAAGAATACCTAATAGCATAAGTGCTACTCCTATGTGTGTGATAGCTCCTCCAGAAAGTTTCGGTTGCTTTTTTACTAGATTCACTACTGTAGCGCCATTCATAAAAATTGAAAATACGGCTGCTAAGATGATGACCATGTAAATAAAATCGGTCTCTTTAGTAAAAAGAATCACGAGTGAAGTGGCGACTAGTGTCAGTACTAGAGGAGTAGCGATTTTATTCATAAACCTTTCTCGGGTAGAAAGCTTGTTCCACCAGAAAAGCTGTCCAATACCAGATAAAGTAGCGATGATAATCGCAAACCACAATTGGAATTTTGTATAATGTGCTACCTGATCCGCAGGTAAGGCAAAGTTGGCGTCAGGATTGAAGAACTGGGCAATTTTACTGTACACAGGAAAGGAAGTGGTATTGATGACCTGAAAGCCAGAAAGGCATAGAATCATAGCGCCTATCAATACCCAGAATTCTTGGCTGTAGAGTTTCATCTCTTTATCAGAACTAGGTAAGGTTTTCCAGCGTATAATCGCTAAAATCACTGCAAAGACTAAGAAGCTGAGTAGGTATAATAACAATTGACCCGAAAGCCCTAAATCAGTAAAAGAGTGTACAGAGGCATTCCCTAAAATACCGCTTCTCGTCAAAAATGTTGAATACAAAATAAGAACGAAAGAGGCAATGGTAAGAATAATGGAGGTTTTTAAAGCGACTGTACTTTTAGGGGCGGCTACCATCGTATGAATAGCGGCCACTAGTACTAGCCAAGGCACATACACAGCATTCTCCACAGGATCCCAGTTCCAATAGCCGCCAAAGTTGAGTGTTTCATAAGCCCAATAAGCACCCATCAAAATCCCTAACCCTAAAACAGCCGCTGAGAGCAAAGCCCAAGGTAAATTAGGGCGAATCCATTGCGTGTACTGCTTTTTCCATAAGCCAGCAACCACAAAAGCAAAGGGCACTAAAGTAAGTGCAAAGCCTAAGAACAGGGTAGGCGGGTGAATCACCATCCAATAGTTTTGTAAGAGTGGGTTAAGGCCATTTCCATCTGCAGGAATAAAATTAGCGTTGTAAGCAGGAGAACTAGGATCATACACAGGAATATCCAATACCTCGCTAGTGAGAATAAAAGGAGAACTCCCTACTTTAAAACTACCGAAAAATACTACTCCTAAGATCATAGAAGCCAAAAAAGCCTGCACAACGGCAAAGATAGTCATCACGGGTGCTTCCCACTTTTTATTGGTCAAAATGAGTATACCACCAATCAATACATTCCAGAAAATCCAGAGAAGAAAACTACCTTCTTGTCCCTCCCAGAAGCAGGAGATCATATAATGGACAGGCAGATTATTGGAAGAGTGGTCATAGGCGTAATGGTATTCATATAAGTGATTATAGATAATATAAAAGAGTGAAGCGATCACACTTATCACAGCCACGCTGTGTATACCAAAACCTATGCGCGCAAAGTTAAGCCAGCTCTGCTGTGTTGACAAGGGTTGCGCTCTTTGACTCAGGAAGTAGCCAATACCTACTATCAATGCACTTACAAAAGCCAAAATAATAGAAAGGTGCCCTATATTTCCTACCAGTGTATTAACCATATTGAAACTTACTTAATAAAACCTATGGTGATATGTGTGCGCCATAGGTCAATATTATACTCATAAAACTTTGTGTTGCTAAGATGTTTTTTGCCTTGCCTCTACCTCTTTTATTTCTCCTTCTTGTCCTTGGTATTTAGAAGGACACTTCATCAAAATCTTATCTGCTACAAAGTACTTGTCTTTTACGCTACCGATAATGACGATCTTCTCTGAGCGCTCAAAGTCTTGTGGCTTTGTATCGTAGAAGTATACGGTTTCTTCTCTGCCTTTTTCGTCTACTAAAACGAAGGAGAATAGATTGGCGTCGAGTGCGGGGTTGTATTGCATCCCTACGATATTACCAGCGGCATCTTTCTTTAATTCACCTACTACGTGAATTTTTTCTCCATTACCATTTGCAGCCATCTGATGGGCTTCTTTGAAGCTAACATACTGGCTAGCATCACCCATAGAAGTGATGATAATGCCGATGGCAGCGGCAATCAATATAATGGCAATGATATGTGTAATCTTCATGGCGTCTGTTCTTTAAATCAGTTATCCAAATCTTTTTCAATTTTAGCAATTTTTCTGTCAAGTCGAATGACAAAAATCAACATGCCTAACAAAATGACTGCGATAATGGCAATCACTACATAAAATTTTTCGTCTGTACGAAAAAACATTTCTAAATCGCTTGGCTCTTGCTGTGCCAACGCTTGTTGGCTGCCTAGTAAACCTACTAGCAAGCAGCTTACTACTTTGTTCAACGTTTTGTTCATAGTGTATCTTGAATTTGAGGTTTAGAAGCTACTTCAATCGTCTTGGTGTATTGAATATTTTCTTGTTTAGCCTTGATTTTTTTCAGTCTTACCAATAAGGTGCTGAACCACCAACCTAGCAGTGTCCAGCCAATTACAGCAGGATAGAATATCTTGCGCATATTACCGTCTAAGTCGTAAGAGTTGAAACCAGGGTTTCCCCCATTACCAGGATGAATAGAATCGGTAAGACGAGGTAGAATGTAAATTAAAGGGATATATACCGCGAAGGCAAAAACATTATAAATGGCGGAGATACGGCTGGCCTTTTCAGGATCTTCCAGCGCACTACGTAATACGAAATAAGCCAAGTAGACGAGCATTGCAATTGCTGCAGCATTTTGTTTTGGATCGCCGTGCCAGGCTGCTCCCCAAGTAAACTTTGCCCAGATAGCACCCGTCACTAAACCTAACACCCCAAACCACATGGCTACTTGTGCGGAGGCTTCTGCGTAATAGTCATATACTTTGTTAAAGGTACGTAAATGACGAATGGCATTCACAACAGATATCAACAGTAAAATGCTCATGCCAAACCACATAGGTACGTGAAAGTACAGTGCCCGAGCAGTTTGATAGAGGTTGCCTGTCTTCATATTAGGAACATCTACCAGCAAGCCTGCCAGTAAAGTGTACAAAAGAAGAAGCATTGTAAGGTATTTCCACCAGCTAATTTTTTTAAGCATATCATTCAAAATTTAATCAACTACGCCATAGTAATGGAAACAGTAGTAATGATATAACAATCACAATTAGATTCATAGCTCCTAGGGTAAACAGCTCGTTGAAGCTTGTGGTTCTGTCTAAACCATCTAAAGCATTTTTAGAGACGCGAATTAACAGCAAAAGCATAGGAATGAGTATAGGAAAGCTCAAAACCGCCATAAGCGTAACGTTGTTATTTGCCTTGGCAGCAATACCTGAAACCATCGTAAGGGTGCTAGAAAATCCTAAAGCACCTAAGAGAAGATTACCCACAAACATAGGGAGGTCTTGTACAGGATTACCTAATACTAAGCTGTAACCTCCTATCCCTACAAAACTAATGAACAACATTAACAAGATGTTGTAGATGATTTTGGCAATGATAATGGCTTGTGGGCTAGCCAGTATGTAGTAGTAGAGGAGCCGGTTAGCACGCTCTTGCATAAAACTCTTTGCGATCGTATTGACCGCAGAGAATAACAGAATAATCCAAAACAGCGCATTCCAAGTAATAGGGTTGAGCTGATTTTGATGTAAACTAAAGCTCAAGTAGGCAATCATAATAGCGCCCACAATGTACAACATAAGTCCATTGAAGGCATATTTCTGTCGCCATTCTAATATAATTTCCTTATAGATTAAGCCTTTTATCTCTCCTAGTAATAACATATGCTAGTAATGGTCAGCAAAGTTACAACACAAATCTTGAATAAGATAACTTCAAGGTGCGTTTTTTGGCTTTAGTGAAGACAATAACTTTCTTAATTCTTTTTCAACTTGTATAAATTTACCTATATTTGCAATCCTTAAAAAAATAATAGCGTTAATAAACTTAGCATCAGCATACTATGAATCTACGTGTTGCAAAAAAAATATTGAAAAATCAGGGTACCTTGAAATACAATGCCCACCAGATCAAGAAAGCAGAAACGGTTATGCAGAGAGCTTTGCGTAAAAGCAAAAATCCAAGCATTAAAGAAGGCTAGGCTACTATCGTAAAAGCGTAGGTTTTACAATAGGGGAGGCTTCTGCTTTAGGTGCAATGTCTGTGATGATTCTTTCCCCGTCGATTCCCTTCCTGATAAGGTAAACCCTTACCACATTCACCCGCTCAGTACATATATTTTGTGGTTCTGAAAGCTGCCTGTAGCCTGTTATTTTATACAATAGCACAGGATATTGCTCTAGTAGCGTAGCTACTTCATCCAGATGTGCTTTTGTACTTTCGCTCAGGATAATAGACTGTAGATCAAAAGAGATGATAGTTTGTAAGAGTGCCTTTTCTGAAGCAGAGAGTGCTAAGGTCTCTTTAGGCGCTATAACCTCAATAGGCTTTCTTATGATCACAGTAGTGCCTTTAGTTTGTTCGATGCGATTATTTTCAGGTTTTGGTATTTCCTCCTCTGGGGTTTCTTGTATAAAAATCTTATTACTAATAGGTAAATTACCATCAAAAATACGCTTTTTCCTGCGTCTTCGGGTGTCAAATATTCTCCGCCAACCTAAGGTAAACTCAAAAGCATTATTGGTTTCTCGCACAGGAATATTAGAGGCTGCCGCAAAATCATAACTAAAGGCGAAAACATAATCGGGTTGCTCGATTTGAACACCTATAATCGCTACTCTATTAAAGTTGTACCATAGGTTAGCGCCTATATGTCCTTCTCTTAAGAAACGTGTATTGTTCATAGCATTGAGCTTGTACCTTACAGAAGTACCTACATTCAATTGGTCTACTTCAGTACGTTGCCACCACCTAAAAGTCGGGTGAATGCTAATCAGCTCGTTTTGGTAAACCCTCGCCTCGCCCGTTAGTAATACGCTCATCGGAATACGATCTACTTCCCCAAAAAAGGAGACATTAGGACGGTTCATGTTATAGAGGGATACCCCTAACTGAAAAGGGATTTGTTGTTCCTGATCTTCTTTGTAGAATAAAAGTCCAGAGTTTATCAAGGGAAAACCATCTCTGTAAGAAGAAAGCGGCTCACCTACGCCAAGAGAAGCGTCGAAGCCATTGAGATAGAGTTCTTCTGTGGTAATGTTATCAGTATTAATTGAGCGTTGCACATATCCGCCTTGTAAACCAAAGCCTACATAAATCCCCTCTGCTAGAGGTAAATTATAGCCAAGTCCTGCTAAAATGTGGGTGGTATTAAAAAAGCCATTAGGACCAGTAGTTTCATTGGCAATGCTCAATCCTGAACCACCCCAACGATTCTTTTTTTGCTTATTGATAAAGGGGTAAAGAAAAGAAATCATAGGGGTAGTGTAGCTTTGCCCCGTTGTAATACGTTGTTGTCTAAAGTTAAAAAGTGCACTCATTTCGCTTTTAGCTGTTACAAGAGCAGGGTTGGTAAGGGTAGGCGTATAGTGATACTGAGAAAACCGTATGTTCTGTGCCTGTAATAGGGACGAACCTACGAGTATAGGGAGTATCGTAAAGAGGAGAAGGAAGCGATATGTAAGGTAAGTGAAGCTCAATCTTCTTCATAAGCAGCGTTAGCGCATTAGTACAAAGCTACCTGTACTTTTATTTTCAAAAGTAACGATTTTTCCATTCACATACTGCCCCGATAAGTACCAAACATACGTATCTGTCGGTTGTAGTACACCATTGACACGTCCGTCCCAGCCGTTATCAAAGGCTTCTTGTATACTTTGGGTTTGATAAAGTAAGTTGCCAGCACGATCATAAATGCGAAAATCGATGGCACTAATGGCTGCTTGATTCCTACTTAACAAACGGTATAAGTCGTTTTTACCATCTCCATTAGGAGAGAATAAATTAGGTAGAAAGATGTCCTCAGTGGGTTCCTCTACGTTAATGGTCACAAAGGCTTCACTACTACAACCCTCTTTGGAAGTAACGGTTACTTTATATTGGGTGGTTTGCGTAGGGGTTGCCACAGGACTAGCACTGGTGGCATCAGAAAGTCCCAAGGCTGGCTGCCAAGCATAAGACATTCCTCCAGAAGCAGAGAGTAAAACACGCTGCCCTTCGAATATGGTTGTATCTTGGCTAATGCGTATGTCAGGTACTTCTCTGACGTTGAGTAGAATAGTTTTTCTAACACTCAAACAACCTTCATTATATACAGCTACATAGAAGATAGTATCTTTGGTGAGTAGAGGTGTTTCAAACCTATTCTCATTAATTATTTGATCGTCTCCATCAGTAATCGGGTCTCCATCGGGAGAGGCGTACCACTCGTAGTTGTTGTTGCCACCAGTAACGCTAGAGGCTTCAATTACAAAACTTCCACTACCACAGCTATCTTTTTGCGTTGTGACTTCTACAGTAGGTGCGATGGACTGGGTCGTAAAAAACCAGATATTGGGGTTCGTAATGCCTATGTATGCGCCTGTACTATTACTAAAGGCGGTTGTTTCTATTAAAACACTGTAAGTAGTTTGTGGCACCAATGGTTTGGAAAGCCGAAATACAATACGCTGCTCGTTACCAGGAAGTATATTGACCTGCGAACTACGAATGTTGAATTGCTCATGAACACGTAGATTATCTGTCTCTACAATTTTTACTGTACCTGTTCCAAGGGTTACAGGCGCTGTAAGCATCATAGTAAGTGTAGGTAAAATACTGTTACAAGTACTACTAGTAAGAGGAGAAAATTCTGTATGGGTAATGAGCACACTGGCAACTGTAAAATACCAAGTGGAGGTTTCCGTAAGCCCATCAAAGTACTCGTCCATTTCATTTTTAAAGGTGTTCCCTTCCAAGGAAACCGCTATTTGTTGTCCTAAAGGGAGGGTTTCGATAAGGTTAATGGTAGCTTTATTTCCTTCTACTACTACCGCATTGTCAGTAACGTTGATCTGAAAATAGGTCTCATCATTCAAATAGTTCTTGATGTAGATGATACCATCATTTCCTTTTGTAATAGGTTCACTGAAGGTAAGCTCTAGATAGGTAGCAGGGCTTACGTTAGTGGCTGCTATATTAGGGAAGTATGAGCGTACCTCAAGTGCTCTTTTGGTGGGTAACGCGTGTGCGCTAGCGTACGTGAATAACGCTAACCATACAAGAAGACTGACTTTACTAGGAAAATAGTTTAGCATATAACTGAAAACAAAACATTTTCATACAAATACTAAAGATTAATAGGAACAAGGTAGAAAAAGTAACAAGAGAAGTATACTTTTTATAAATAGCCGGTGCACCTAAGACTTCCAAAGGTGCGGTAGTCTAGTTACGACGGAGTTTTTTCTTTTTTTCTTCTGCCTCTTTACGTCTAAGCTCCACAAGATCGTCTGGTGTAGCAATCTTTACAACCTTTACTACATCTGGTACAATGATGGCCTGATTAAACTTCTTCTTTACTGAGCGATAAATGGCAAGTGCATCTTCTCTGTACTCAAAATCGCCCAATTTTACCCGATAGGTAGGAATCTTATACTCCCAATAAGGAGTATAATCAGGAAAAAGCCGGTAAGACTTTTCTCTGGCCCGCTTCGCTTCGTTTCTGTCAGAGCCATAGTAAATCTGTACGCGATAGCCATTCATTTCTTTCATAATAACTATCTGCTCCCCTTTGGCATCTAGTAAGCTATCTAATACGCGGGTTACATCATAGTTAAAAACTACCAAAGAGTCACCCCCTTTAGGATATAAGGTGACCGTTTCTCCTTGGAAAACTTCCTTTTCATATTTATACTGAGGGCGATAAACGCTGAGTGTATCTTGTAAAGTACTACCTGATCGCTGAGAAATCCCTTTTCTGGTACAATCAGTGAGAAATAAAATGGCTATAATGATAAATAGATAAGAGCGACGACTCATAGAGTGAAAGTAATTTATCCAATCAAATATATATAAATGTAAATAGACTAGGTACGAAAATAAGGAATTTAATTGATAAGGCACTACTTTTCCTCTAAAAGTAGTGCCTATACGATAAGTCTATTTATTCCTCTATGAGCACACAAAGGTTGTTTTGAAGGTCATCTTCTACTTTTTTGTACTTGATGTCTTTTACAACACGCCCATCGTTATAGCGTACAGAAACCCGCTCGTTTCTACTGGCTACTTTTTCGACTTTTACAGGAGATACCTTTTTTACCTGGCTGGCAGTAGGGTCGTGGTATTCATTTTTAGTACTCAAGCTGGATTGTACCTCTTCTTTCTGCACCTGTATTTTACTTTGTTTCTGAGGCCTATTTTGTGACTCTCTTACCTGCTCAGGCTCTTGAATAGGAATACCAGATTTCATTAAGAAAGCGGTAATATCTCTATTTACACGGTTGATAAATCCCTTAAAGAGATTAAAAGACTCAAACTTATAGATAATCAACGGGTCTTTCTGCTCATGTACTGCTAACTGAACCGACTGTTTAAGGTCGTCCATGTCGCGCAAGTGCTCTTTCCACTCTTGGTCGATAATAGCTAGCGTAGAAGCCTTTTCCATAGTAGTAGTAAGCTCCTTGGCCTCACTATTTACCGTCTTCTCAAAATCTACTTCTAACATGATTTGGCGTTTGCCGTCAGTGAAAGGAATCGCTATGTTCTTAAATTTAGCCCCTACTTCTTGGTAGCGAGCAGCTATAATGGGGGCAAAATGCTTGCGTAAGGCTTCATTTTTTGAATAATAATGTTGACTCGCCTGTTCGTAAAGCCGTTGGGTCAGTTGATCGGCGGGTAGCCCTCCAAAGTCATCTTCGGAGATGGTAGGGTCAAAACCGAAGACGTTGATCACTTCTAGCTGGAAGCTATCATAGTTGTCTGGGCCTTGTAGCGTGGCCACAATATCTTCACACACATCGTAGATCATGTTGAAAATGTCTATCTCTAAACGCTCACCAAACAGGGCGTTTTTACGTCTCTTATAAATCTGCTCTCGTTGGATGTTCATCACATCATCGTACTCTAGCAAGCGCTTACGCATTCCAAAGTTATTCTCTTCTACCTTCTTCTGGGCTCTTTCGATAGACTTCGTCACCATCCCGTGTTGGATCACCTCTCCTTCCTTCAACCCCATACGGTCCATCAATTTGGCAATACGATCTGAGCCGAATAAACGCATCAAGTTATCTTCTAAGCTCACAAAGAACTGAGAGCTTCCCGGATCTCCTTGGCGACCTGAACGTCCACGTAGCTGTCTGTCTACACGGCGCGATTCGTGCCTTTCTGTACCAATAATCGCCAGTCCGCCTGCTTCTTTGGCTTCTGGAGTAAGCTTGATGTCCGTACCACGCCCTGCCATGTTGGTAGCGATAGTCACCGTACCTGGCTGTCCTGCGAGTGCCACTACTTCTGCTTCTTTCTGGTGTTGTTTCGCGTTCAGTACCTGATGTTTAATTTTACGCATAGTCAGCATTCTACTCAGTAGTTCGGAGATTTCTACAGAAGTAGTACCTACTAGTACCGGACGGTTAGCAGCTACTAATTTTTGAATCTCCTCTGCCACAGCGTTGAATTTCTCACGCATGGTCTTGAAGACAAGATCATTATCGTCGTTTCGGATAATAGGACGATTGGTAGGAATGACCACCACATCTAGTTTATAAATTTCCCAGAATTCTCCTGCTTCTGTCTCTGCTGTACCCGTCATACCGGCTAGCTTATGGTACATACGGAAGTAGTTTTGTAGCGTAACTGTAGCGTAGGTTTGGGTAGCGTCTTCTATTTTCACATTTTCTTTAGCTTCAAGTGCTTGGTGTAAACCGTCTGAGTAACGCCTTCCTTCCATTACCCGCCCTGTACTTTCATCTACAATCTTTACCTTGTCTTCTATAAGAACGTACTCCACATCTTTTTCAAAAAGACAATAGGCTTTAAGGAGTTGATTAATGGTATGAATACGCTCTGACTTCACGCCGTAGTCACTGATCAGTTCTTCTTTCTTCTTAGCACGGTCTTCATTACCAAGTGTGTCGTCGTTTTCTATTTCAGCAATGGCAGAACCGATGTCAGGTAGAATGAAAAAGCTTTGGTCTTCGCTGGAAGTAGTAATAAAATCGATCCCTTTTTGGGTCAATTCTATGAGGTTGTTTTTCTCATCAATTGTAAAGTAAAGGGGGGCATCTGCTTCAGGCATCAATTTCTGATTTTCTGCTAAGTAGATAGCTTCTGTCTTTTGTAATACCACTTTCATCCCTGTCTCACCCAAAAATTTGATGAGTGGTTTAGACTTAGGGAGTCCTCTGAAAGCCCTAAAAAGTGAAAGCCCTGCTTCCTTGTCGCTGGGGTTAGTAGCGAGTTTCTTTTTAGCCTCTGTAAGGAGTTTATTGATCAAGTCTTTTTGTACACTTACCAAACGCTCTATACGAGGCTTGAGTTGGTAGAACATCTCGTCTTGCCCTGTTTTTGCAACAGGACCCGCAATGATAAGGGGTGTACGGGCATCGTCGATCAAGACAGAATCGACCTCGTCAATCATAGCGAAATGATGCTTGCGCTGCACTAACTCATCAGGAGAGCGTACCATATTGTCACGTAGGTAATCAAAACCAAATTCGTTGTTGGTACCGTAGGTAATGTCGCAAGCATAGGCATTGCGACGGGTGATAGAACCAGGTTGGTGCTTATCTACACAATCTACAGTAAGGCCATGGAACTGGAACAAAGGCCCCATCCAGGCACAGTCACGCTTGGCGAGGTAGTCGTTCACCGTTACAAGGTGTACACCGCGTCCGGCCAAAGCATTCAAGAAGGCTGGAAATGTCGCTACGAGCGTTTTTCCTTCACCCGTTGCCATCTCCGCAATTTTTCCTTGATGGAGTACAACACCGCCAATAATCTGTACATCGTAGTGAAGCATGTTCCACTTGATGGGTTGCCCGATCACATCCCAAGTGGTTTGCCAAATGGCTTTGTCTCCTTCCACCTTGACAAAGTCGTGTTTGGGAGACAATTCTCTATCTAAATCAGTAGCTGTTACCTCCAGTGTTTCAAGGTCTTTAAAACGCCGGGCGGTTTCTTTCATAATAGCGAAGGCATCAGGAAGTAATTCTTCTAATACTACCTCTAACGCTTCGTCTCTATCTTTTTCTAGTTTGTCAATGTGGTCGAAGAATTGTTCTTTCTTTAGGACATCCGCTTCTTCCTCTACCTGTTGTCTGGTATCAGCAATTTGTTGGTCTATTTCCTGTAGCCTTTCGTCAATTTGCTTTCTGAGTTCATTAGTTTTTGCACGTAATTCGTCGTGACTAAGTGCTTCTAATTCCTGATACACAGCGTTTACTTTCTCTACATAGGGAACGAGTTCTTTCCTATCTCTTTCTGATTTTGAGCCAAATACCTTAGAAAGAATACTATTGACAATATTAGACATTATATTTACTTAAAATTTAAATGAGTATTACGACCATCGGCCAGCTACTATTCTGTCAATTGTGTTGTTTGAATGAAGTAGCCAAGTGTGAGAGCCATGTACAAATTTAATTCCTTTTTGGGAGAAGTAATAATTTGAGTGCTTACGTCTTTAAAATAGTTGAATATACCTAAACAGTATGCCAAGATTTCAGGGCGTGTAAGAAAGCACTGGCACTTGAATAGCCCAGTATTGAACTAACATCAACTGTTTTCAACTGCTGATCTTTCTCGATATACGCATATAATTCTTGCTTTACTTGGTTGGTGATGACTCTGTAGGTAGTATGCTCTTGCTTTAACTTTCTTTGTAGTGTTCGCGTGGTAAGACAAAATTGTGAAGCTACTTTTGCTACTTTAGGGAAATCTGACTCATAAAGATTTAAAATCATCAATTTTACCTTATGAGAAAACGATTGATTGTCTATCTCTAAGCTATTCAAATAGTGGAGAAAAGTAGGTAACAAGAGTTCAATCCTCTTTCTCAAGATATTGTTAGTGACAATCGTGTTTACGGGACAATGAAAAGTAATAGCGTAGTTTTTTCCTCTATTTACTAAATCTTCAAACCACCGTTCGTATTCGGTTAAGTTGCTGTAAGGAAGTGTGATTGACAAAGTGTCAATGCCTGTAATAACCTTTAATTCTCTAAAAGCCAAGGCTATTATGGCATCTGCTAGCTGGCTAGCAGATGCGATCTTAGAAGGTACGTTGAAAATCAAACTGTATGTGCTTGGTTTTTCTGCTACACTGATATTGATTAAGGGAAAGCTCGCCTTGGCATAATGCTTCCAAATCATAGCTAGTTGCTTGACATTGGCAACTGAAAGAGAAATATCAAATAAGACCTGTAAAGCTCTTAAATTCAGAAAAACGCCAAAGTGTAGTCCAAAAAATGGGTCTTGCGACTTTTTGGAAAAACGATCAAAATAGGTAATATAGATATCTGCAGGTATACTATTTGCCTGATGCATTTCTGGAAGACTTTTAACCTTTTTATCGAGTAGATTTCTACATCTTGCGTATTCAAACAAGTTTTTAAGGTGAGCAGCATCTACGACCATATGACATCAATATAAAATATGTCGTAAAATATCAATATTGCTAAGGTTTTCAAAAATAGATTTACATCATCAATGGATATTAAATGTAAGTCTACTATGAACTACCACAATTTTTATTTTGATGAGAAGGTAACAGTGATTGAAGTAGAGGATGCCGCTATCGCTTTACGTAAGTTTGGTCAGGGACCACCCCTAGTCTTTATACACGGATTTTTTGTTTATGGGTACACTTGGCGGAAAATACTGCCAGCGCTTGCGAAAAGATTTACGTGTTATGTAATTGATCTACCAGGGTTTGGAGAGAGCCGCTATTCAAAAGAGACTGGTTTTACTTTTACAGCGCAAGCAAGACGGCTTAATAAGCTGTTCAAAATACTCGATATTGCTGGTCGCTTTAGTATTGTTGCACAAGATACGGGTGCTTCTATTGCAAGAATAAGCGCCTTAGAAAAATCAAATACAATTGAAAAACTGATTCTCATTAACACAGAAATTCCTCACCATAGACCTCCCTTTATTCCGATGTATCAGTTTTTAGCAAAGCTGCCTGGTGCCAATTGGACATTCAGAACCTTATTGAAGTTTGGCTTCATCGTTCGTTCTCCTTTGCTTTTAAATCAATTTTTCTACGATAAGTCAAAATTGAAGGACAAAAGTAATTTGGATCATTACGTCAGCCCGCTAAAGAAGAAGGAAAATATGTTTGGTATGTTATCGTACTTAAAAGGAATTGAATGGAAGGTAGTGGATAACTTTAGCCAGCAGCACCGCTTGATAAGAGCTGATACACTTTTATTGTGGGGTGAAGAAGATAAGACTTTTCCAGTAAAAAGGGTGGCATCCATGCAAGCACAATTTAAAGGCCACTGTAAGCTAGTGCGTATACCAAAGGCATGTCTGATGCCACACGAGGAAAGACCTGACGAAGTAGTAGCTGCTATTATGATGTTTTTAGAGGAAAAAACTTCTCATAGTAATGCATAGAGTACAAGGCTTTGCTTCTTACCACCACCAAATAAGTAGATAGGCGTTTCTTTACTTTTCTATACCAGACAACTTGTCAGTTAGGAAGGTTCTTTAGCTACAATAGTACCGTTTTGATAAGTGTAGAAGTGGGTAGTAGGCTGATCTCGCTGCGATAAGTAGTTTTGATAAGCAGCTTGGTAAGCCACTCGTTGCGTTACTACTTCTTCGTACATACCTTGGAGGCCTGTTAATAGCTCGCAGACTTCTCGAACACCATAAGCGCCTCCCTCGCTGCCTGTGATATAATCACACAAGTGTTTGTCTTTTACGTATTGCATAAACAACGGACTGGCTTGCCTTCTAATTAAAAAGCGAAGCCCTACAACATCCGCGGCCGAAAGATCGAGTACGTCGTCAAAGCTAAAAGCGACCTGAGAAGGTGTTATTTGATAGTTGGCTTGTAAATGTTGTAAGGCCTCTACTTTGTGTTTGATGCCATAGTAAACGGCTTGGAAATGTTCCCGCTTCGCCAATTCGAAGGCAGCTTGGTTGTTTTGCCCAGTAATAATGGCGGCGAAAGGAAGTGTACCGTACTGAAGCCAGTAAGTAAAGCGAAGGAGATTCGTCCCCATCGCATCGGCCTCTGCGTAAGGGCTGCCAACGGTAAGTCCCTTATAGCCTGTATTAAATACCCCATCCCAGTCAAAGAGAAAGGCTTTTACCTTTTTGAGGTTTTCTACAATTGTATGAGGAGGGGTAGTAAATACACCTCCTATGGCCTCAAATAGTTGGATGGTACGCTCAAGAGACATTACAAAGAATATTTTACCTTACCCCATTAAGCCTTGCTCAATAAAGTCTTGTACATCTAGCATACCTTTGAGCTTACCTTGCTCCAGCACGATGAGGTTATCTACAGATTTTTCTTTGATAAGGTCGACGGCCACGTGTAGTAGATCATCAGCCTCTACTGTAATGGGTGGATTAAAAGTAAGGTCTGCCATTTTTTTCTGTAAAACGTCTTTCCCATCGGCTTTAAGCTGCCTACGTAAATCACCATCCGTAAAAATACCTTTGAGCTGTGCTTGCTCATCCACTACTGCTACCGCGCCAAAGCCCGACTCAGTCATAGCAACCGTGGCGTCTAGTACAGTATCCGCTAGTTTTACAGTGGGATTCGTCGTACGCATAATATCCGCTACTTTTACAGTCATCAATTTAGTATGCTCTACAAATTGCTGTGTGCCTACAGTAGTGAAATTATTGTCGGTTAAGTTTTTCATCACTTTCCAAGGGACGGTGATGGTATGTACGCCTATGTTGATAGCATTGCGTACGTGTTCGGCGTGGCGTACTGAAGAAAACATGATTTTGGCGTTATAACCGTAGTAGTTTACCGCTTCTACACATTGCTCTACTAAAGAAAGGGCATCGTGGCCTTGGTCTTGTAGTCTACCTACCAACGGGCACACATAGGTAGCGCCTGCTGCCATCGCCATGTAGGCTTGTTGAAGTGTATAAACCAAATGAATATTGACCATACAGCCTTCGTCGGTGAGCTTTTTACAGGCTTTTACTCCTTCTAACGAAACAGGAATTTTAAACACCGTCTTTGTCTTATCTAAACCTAACCCAATAAGGCGGTGGGCCTCTTTGACAACCTCGTCTGCATTGTTTCCCAAAGCTTCTACTTGTAAAATGGGTACCATATCCGCCAATCGTAAAATCATACCATCAATATCTTTTACCCCTTCTCGGTGCATAAAGGTGGGCGTAGTGGTAAGACCAGTGAGAAAACCAAGTTCAAAGGCGGTTTCTATTTCTTTTAAATCAACGGAGTCCAGATACAATTCCATAAGTTACGTAGATGAGTGTTAAAGTTGGATACTGTCGGTAATGGAGCAAAAATAGTTTTTTTCCCCACGTATAAAAAAAACGTGAGGAAAAAAGAAAGTTTTTTAGCACAAGTGTGGAGGCTATGCGCTATACAAGCACTCTTGAAGAACGTAATGTGAACAGGAGAAAGTAGTAGAAGGATTGGCATAAATGATAAAAACTGTTACTTTTGTTTAGATTTAATCTAAATAAATATTGTCTCAATGCTTAAGAAGTACTTTAAAGTATGAAGTTTAATAAGAAAACCTTTTTTAGACTCCATAGCTGGATAGGGGTAAAACTCAGTATTCTTTTTTTTATCGTTTGCTTTTCAGGGACATTGGCCACATTGAGCCACGAAATGGATTGGTTACTTAATCCTGCTACCAGAGCAACGCCTTCGGTTACCACAGCTAGTAAAGACCTGATTGTAAAAAACGTGTACAAAGCATACCCAACAGGAAAAATTACCTATTGGATGGGCGCGCCGATGCCTTACCTGTGTGATATTATTTACGTTGAGGTAGAAAAGCAGCGCTGGTATGTATTTGCCAATCCCTACACGGGCGAGGTACAAGGGGCTTCAGCACTTACCTTCCAACGCTTTTTCAGAGACTTACACTATTTCTTATTTATTCCCTTTCAGGTAGGTCACTTTACCGTATTGATCTTCGGTTTTTTACTCTTTATTTCTTTAGGTACAGCACTTTTTTTCTACAAAAAATGGTATCGTAAATTATTTGATTTAGAAGTAGGGAAGGGGCGGGTCGTCTTCTTTAGGAGTCTGCATCGCTTAGTTGGGGTTTGGTCTGTACCTTTTACACTTTTATTTTCTATTACAGGTATCTGGTATTTTATGGAGAGAACGAACACGGCCGCTATTAGTAGTACGGCTAATCCTGAAATGCCAGAGATAATTACTACGATTGATTCGATAGCTTTTGAGCGGGTAGTCAAAAGTATAGATTACAACAAAGCTGAACAGGCCGCCCAACGAGCAATTGCAGCTTTACAAGTAAAAGATATTCTTCCACCAGAAAACGTAGGCGATCCTATTTACTTGACGGGTATCAGTCAAGTACCCTTGGTACGAAATCGAGCGAATCGTGTTTACATCGATCCTGAAACTTATGAGGTAATACAAGTACAAAAGGCAGAAGAAACGAATACGGTGACTTGGCTTAACGACATTGCCGACCCGTTACATTTTGGGTACTGGGGTGGATTAATAACCAAGATCATTTGGTTTGTCGCTGGGTTAGGTATCTCTGGCTTGGTACTGACGGGTATTTGGATTAGCCTGAAGCGTAAAGTAAAGAGCGAGTACCTTCAAAAAAGACAAAAAATGGGTGCTTGGCGTTATGTAAATGGGGTTGTAGTAGCGGCTATGACTTTCTTTATGTATTACTTTGTCATTGTGCGCTATAGTGCTTCTACACGAATAGTAGCTTTGGTAACGATAGGACTGACGCTCTTCATCTTTCTAGGTTGGTATATCTTCAGCTATCAGCTAAAAAAGGCAGCCGAAAAGGAATTGGCTGCCAAACGTCATGCTTAAGTAGCTTTTCTTTAAGTTACTTTGTGTTGAAATTTTTTCCTAAACGTAGGTGAAAGTAACTGATACTTAAAGATAAAAGGCCAGTTTACCTTCTTCTCAAATTTTTCAATAAATGGCTCAGAGAGCTGTTGATGCCGAGAGAGTAACTTCCAATTAAGCCTTTCTTGAAAATCTTCTATGAACGCTTCTGAAAGTTGTTGCTCTTTGGAGATTTGTTTCCACATAGATTTACTAAACTTGTCTTGAAAGTCTCGCAAGAATGGCTCATCGTATTGTATAGGATTTCCTGACTTATCTTTTCCTAATATTAATTGCCAGTTTACATAAGGGGCGAACTTACGTACAAAACCAGCACTCCCATTGTCATAGGTTTTGGCATCTTCCCAATCAATTTTCTCCTGAAAATCTTTGATAAATGCCTCTGATAATCGCTCGTACTGGTTTTGAAACAGTATCAACCAATACCAATGCGCCTTTGAACTAAATGTATCCTCAAACTCTCTGATAAAATCTTCAGAGACGGGGCTTGCCAACGCTACTCTATCCCAAGAGACCTTATCTTTGAAAGTACGAATGAAGCTTTCAGTAAAGTAACCATAGCTATAGCCGCCGTATACCTTATTCTTCATGTTGAGGTATTGGATTTTGTACCAGTTTATTTTATCCTCGTGCTCCTTGAAGAACTGCTCTGAAAGTACAGGCGTCTGGCATTCCCAAATATAATCCCATTTGACTTTTTGAATATACTCCCTAATAAAATCTTCCGATAGTTTTTGGCAGTACCAAATCCAAGGCCAGTGCCAACGATCTTCATACTTACGAATAATGTCTTCAGTAAGGCAGTTAGCTTTGTTACAAGAAAGGCGCTCCCAATCAAGCTTATCTTTAAGTTGTTCGATCGTATCTGCAGATAAATGATAATGTTCAGAAATCCGATTCCAGCTAAGGTCTTTGTCAGAAAAGCGAAGTAGCATCTCTTCAGAAAGAGACTTTTTTGGGTTAAAAGAGAGGTACTTCCAATCTATATTATCTTGGTGTTTACTAATGAAAGCATCAGAAAGGACTTGACGAGCACTAACACTTTGCCAAAAGTTTGTAGTGTGTCCTACTAATGGGATGAGCTGCTCAATAAACGCTTCCGAAAGTTGTTGATGGTTAGAAAGCTTGAACCAGTCCATACGAGAGGCATTCTCAAGAATTTCTTGCTCAGAAAGCTGTGCGAAAGTAGGGCCGTTGGGCGTATAGCTTTCCCAAAAGGCTTCATCAAGATGTGGTTGTTGTTTACGAAGGTCGGACCAGTCTAGCAAATACCGAAAACGATGAATAAAATCTTCATTAAGTTGGTACAGATAAGGAATCAACGACCAGTAATCTTGGAGGTCATTACTATCCTGCCAAGTCCAGTAATACTTTTCGATGAAACTGAGTGGCAAAGTATCTTTCTCCTTCTTGAGCAGGCGCTTAAAATCGAGCTTGTAGCGTGCTATCAGTTTGAGGTCATCGTCCAGATGTGGATTGTCAGCTATTTTCTTCCACTTTACTTTATCTTTTAGATCAATCAGCATAGAAAGGGTCAACGCTTGCCCTGCGGAGACGGCGTTCCAGTCCAGAAAGTCGGCATTGTCTCTGATGAACGGCTCGGAGAGCTTTTCATTTTTAGAAAGTTGCTTCCAGTTGGCGTTGTTGGGGTCTTGTAGTGCGACGACCTCATTTTGGTCGTTGTAAGTACATTGGTATTGTGCCATAGATGTATATTTTGAAGGTTTTTATGCAGGAAGAAGGTCTTGAAATTCTTTTCTAAAACTAGGTAAAATCAACTGGTGTTTAGCGATCAATTTCCAATTTAATCGTTCTTTAAACTTTCTCATAAAGTCCTCAGAGAGTTGTTGATATTGAGAAAGTAACTTCCAATCGAGTTGATCTTGGAAGTCTTCCATAAAGGTTTCTGAGAGCTGTTGTTCCTTAGAAATTTGTTTCCACATGAGCTTGCTAAACTTGTCTTGGAAATCTCTTAAGAATGGCTCATCGTATTGCATAGGCTGCCTTGCATTGCTCGGGCCAAATATTAAATTCCAGTTGACGTAAGGAATAAACCTTCGAATAAAGTTTGTATTGCCTTCATAATCAACTTGATAGGTTCTAGCATCTTCCCAATCGACTTTATGGTGAAAGTCTTTGATAAACTGCTCTGAAAGACGCGCATATTGACATTGAAATAATGCTAGCCAATCCCAAACTGAGTCAAATTTAGCTTCAAATTCCCTGATAAAGTCTTCTGAAACGTTGCCTAACCGCGCTACCATATACCAATTCACTTTCTCTTCGTACTCTCTCAAAAACTGCTCTGAAAGAACTGACACCTGAGATTTCCAAAAGTACTTCCACTCAACTTTATGAATATAGGCTCTGATGAAATCTTCGGAAAGCTGCTGGTAGGACCAAATCCAAGGCCAGTGCCAACGATCTTCATACTTACGAATAATGGCTTCGGTAAGGCAGTTGGCTTCATTACAAGAGAGGCGTTCCCAATGTAGCTTATCTTTGAGGTGCTCAATGGTCTCAGCAGATAAGTGGTAATGTTCAGAAATCCAACTCCAGTTGAGGTCTTTGTTAGCAAAGCGAAGTAGCAGCTCTTCAGATAGTACCTTGTTGTTATTAACAGACAAGCGATCCCAGTATAGTGCTGCGTGATATTTCACAATAAACGGTTCAGAAAGCTTTTGAAAAGCACTGATATTTCGCCAAAAACTCGTGGAATGTCCCACCAATGGAATGAGTTGCTCAATAAAAGCCTCTGATAGTTGCTGGCTTTTACA
Organism: uncultured Cytophagales bacterium; assembly: GCA_937911505.1. Taxonomy (GTDB): domain Bacteria; phylum Bacteroidota; class Bacteroidia; order Cytophagales; family Thermonemataceae; genus CALEMF01. The sequence goes on along the minus strand of CALEMF010000014.1, from coordinate 26,117 downwards.
AAGCCTAAACCAGTCCATTCGAGCGATGTTATCAAGAATATCTTGCTCTGAAAGGGCTTCAAAGGCAGGCTGGCTAGGTGTGTGATACCCCTTCGACTTTCCTATGACGAAGAAGAGAGGGTAGTCATACCAAAAGGTTGTCTCAATGTGCTTTTGCTTTTTTCGTAACATAGCCCAGTTCAATAAAAACCGAAAATGGTGTATGAAATCTTTACTAAGTTGATACTGAGAGGATATAATCGCCCAACATTCGCTAAAATCATTGCTATCCTGCCAAGCCCTGTAATACTTTTCAATAAAACTGAGTGGCAAAGTATCTTTCTCCTTTTTGAGGAGACGCTTGAAATCAAGTTTGTAGCATGCTATCAGCTTGAGGTCATCGTCGAGGTGTGGGTTGTCAGCTATTTTCTTCCACTTTACTTTATCTTTTAGATCAATAAGCATAGAAAGGGTCAACGCTTGTCCTGCTGAGACAGCGTTCCAATCCAGAAAGTCGGCATTGTCACGGATAAATGGCTCGGAGAGCTTTTCATTTTTAGAGAGTTGTTTCCAGTTGGCCTTGTTCGGGTTTTGTAGCGCAACGACCTCATTTTGGTCGTTGTAAGTACATTGGTAAGAGCTCATCTTAATTGTTGTTTGAATTACATTTGAGTAGTGAAAAACGACACTTACTCAGTAAAAATAGGCAGTTGAAGAAAGAATTCCTGAAAAATTTGACATTACACAATGAAAGGCTTATGTTTGTATTGACAAATTTGTTAAACATATTAGTTAAGCATGGGAAACGATTTAGAAAATCAGACAGAAGAATTGATTAAGCAAACGGCTAAGATGCTATTTTTTACCAAAGGCCATATTAATGCCAAAACACAGGAAATAGCTGACGAAGCAGGGGTAAATCGTGCCCTTATTCACTATTATTTCAGAAGCAGAGATATTTTATTTGAGCAAGTGCTACAAGAAGAGCTAGACCATACAAAGCACTATATGCATAGGATATTTACTTCTAAAGACCCCTTCAAAGAAAAAGTTAGCCAGTTTTTGAATACCCTTATTGATCGTATGATCGATTACCCTTATTTGGAGAATTTCATGGTAGCTGAAATTATGAAAGACCCCAATAAAATAAAACAATTTCATGCCTTTAACGAAGGCGTAAAGTTGAAAGATATTATTGAAGCCGACTTAAAAGAAGAAATAGTAGCAGGAAGGCTTAAGCCCATTAAAATAGAGCATTTTATGGCAAACTTAATGGGAATGAGCGCCTACCCTATGATCGCAAAACCGATTATGCAAAGTATTTTTGGTTTCGACGAAATTGCTTATAAGAAATTCTTAATAGAGCGAAAAAGAGTTATTTACAAGTCTATTTTTGACGAAGACCTTCCTTCATAAATTTTTTTGATCCTTAATTAACAAAAATGTTAAATTTAAAAGTTAAACAGTAATGATAAATCGAATCGTCTTATTCGTGAGCCTTTTAGTAAGTGTACCCTTAGGGTTGTCAGCACAGCAACTTACACTAGCCGAATGTGTAGACAGAGCGCTCACTAATAATCAAAATGTAAAAAATGCGGCACTAGCAGTGACCTCTACTGAGTATGAGATCAGAGAAACCAAAAGTGCATTATTGCCTACCATAGATTTGAATGGGCAGTATCAGTATTATTTTGAGGTGCCAGGTCAGGTAGTACCTGCTAATGCTTTTGGTGGTCCAGAAGGTGCTTTTCAAACAGTGGAGTTGGGTGTACCCCAATCAGTTTCCGCCAATGTACAACTGAGCCAAACGCTCTACAACCAGCAAGTGCTATTAGGCTTAAAGGCGGCGAAGGTAGCCCGCCAAGCCTCTACTCTTGAGCTCGCCCTTACCCAAGAAGAGCTGATCTACAATGTAAGTGCTACTTACTACAATGTACAAGTACTACAAGAGTCCTTGCAATCATTAGAAAAAAACATTGAGAATTTAGAGAAGTCAGTAAAAGTAAATGAGACTTTAAAGGATAATGACTTGATTCCTACTAGTCGCTACAAGCGCTTACTCATCAACCTAGAAAATCTGAAAAACCAGCGAGAAAACCAGCAGCTACAGGTAGTACAAAATCTAAATATGTTGAAATATTTGATGAGTATGCCTATTACAACTCCTTTATCGGTAGTGCCTTTTGAGAGTAACAGCATTGAAGGAAACCTACAGGCAGGGAGTATAAGTAATCGCAAAGATATACAGCTACAACAAGAAAGTATCCGATTGGCTGAGCTCGATAAAAAAAGTACCAAAGCAGGCTATTATCCTTCTTTGCAAGCCGATCTATTTTATGGCTACACAGGCTATAACGATGAGTTTAACCCTACCGAAAACATCAACAACCAGTGGATTAGTAGCTCCTACTTTTCTCTCTCTTTGAGAGTGCCCATTTTTGATGGCTTTAACAGAAAATACCAGCTTAAGCAGAAGGAGGTCGCACTACAGCAAAGTAATAATACCTTACAAATGATGCGCATCAATGCGGAACAAGAAATACAAGATGCCTACAACAATTATTTGAGCTACCAAAACTTACTAGATAATAACCAGCGAAGCCTTACTTTGGCCGAAGACCTCTTTAAAAATGCTAATGTAGAGTACCAAAATGGACTCATCAATATTACCGATTACTTAGCTGCGCAAGATGACTTGACCGATGCACGCAATAATTATACAACTGCCTTGATCAATCTTCAACTTGCTGCCCTACAACTTAAAAAAGCCAACGGAGAATTAAAACCATAAAGAAAAATGAAAAAGAAAATAATCATTTCAATCAGTGCGGTTATCATTATTGCTTTAGCCGCTATCAAACTCTACAGTAACCAAAAGGAGGTAGAGGAGAAAGTATACAAGCCTAAAAAAGACAAAAAAGTACTTGTGAAAGCGCTCCCAGTAAGTAAAAAGGTACTCGATAAAAGCTTTGTATATACTGGAACCTTTCGACCGCTACGTGAAGTAATGATTGTACCACAAGCCTCGGGTGAGATAAAAGGAGTATACTTCAATGAGGGGGATAGAGTAGCTGCTGGACAGCTTTTAGCACAAATCGACAACGAGCTATTTCTAGCACAGCGTATTGCAGCAGAAGCCAGCTTCAAAAATGCCAAGCTTAATTATAAACGCTATGAAAAAGCCGCCGAAAGTGAAGGAATAAGCCAAATGCAGGTAGACGAGGCTTGGCTACAATTGAAAAATGCCGAATCGCAACTCAAGCAACTTAATAAGAATATTCGCCTTACAAGTATTGTAGCTCCCTTTACAGGAACCATTACACTGAAAGATGTAGAGCTAGGTGCTACCGCAGGCAAGGAACCCATTGCACGTATTACAGATTTAAGCCAGTTGAAGCTAGAAATAGCCGTACCAGAGAGTGAAATTATGCATTTTGAAAAGGGAGCAACTGTAGAGATCAAAAGCGATTTACTGGCAGCGCAAACCTTTCAAGGAAAAATCACCTACGTAGCCGACAGAGCGGATGCCTCTCACAATTACCTTGTCAAGGTACTACTCGATGCACAGCAGAGCAAGCATTTTAAAGCAGGCATGTACGGAACTGCCGTACTGGGGAAAGGCTTGACGAAAGAAGCGATTATTATTCCACGAACAGCGCTTTTAGGGTCTGCCAAGGAACCGCAGGTGTTCACTGTAAAAAATAATATCGCCTCGCTCAAAAAAATAAAAGTAGGGCGCAGTAATGGGCAAAAAATAGAGGTAGTAGAAGGGCTACAAGCGGGTGAAGTAGTTGTAGTCAGTGGTCAGATTAACCTAGCCGATCGTACTCCTGTTGAGGTCATTCAATAAAATTTACAACCATTTACTTATAAATAAAGCGTAACATGTCATTAACCGAAATATCCATTAAGCGTCCTTCGCTCATCATTGTGATTTTTTCTATACTGATGCTAGGAGGATGGTATTGCTATAACTTACTGAGCTATGAGCTGATGCCAGAGTTCTCGCAACCTACCTTGGTAATCAGTACGCCTTATCCTGGCGCCTCTCCTTCAGATGTAGAGCAGAGCGTTACCAAAAAAGTAGAAGATGTAGTATCAGGACTAGACCAGCTCAAAAGTACCCTCTCCCAATCTTATGAAGGGGTATCCGTCATTCAAGCAGAGTTTGCTGTAGGAACTGATATTGATGAAAAACAACAAGAAGCCCAACGGGTCATCAATAATATTTTAAAGGACTTACCAGAGGAAGTCGAAACGCCCTCCATTTCGAAAGTAACACCTAGCGATGCTCCTATTATGCAACTAACGGCTGTATCTGATATGGACAGTCGCCAATTTTACGACTTAGTAGAAGATGAAATATTGCCACAAATTCAGCAAGTAGAAGGAATCGGAGAAACCAATCTGGTAGGGGGAGAAGTGCGTGAAATTAAAGTGAATATAGATCGTGAAAAGTTAGTTTTCTATCAATTATCACTCTCGCAAGTGACCAACGCCATTAATAATGCCAATATGGAATTCCCGACGGGGAAGGTGAAGAATAGAGATGATGAGATGACGGTGCGTTTGGCAGGGAAGTTTTCTTCGGTAGAACAAATTGAAACCTTGATTATTACTACACCGCCCAATGGCGGGCCTATTCGTGTGAGCGATGTGGCTGAAGTAGTAGATGGGGCAAAGGATCAAAGTTCTGTGAGCCGCTATAATGGACAAGAAGGAGTAGGGATTATCATTAAAAAACAAGGGGATGCCAACGCGGTGGAAATCAGCGAGCAAGTACGTACGCGCATTACACAATTAGAGCAAAAGTATGCAGACAAAAATTTGAATATCATCATTGCTGATGATACTTCCCTATTTACGCTAGAGGCAGCAGATGCCGTACTGCATGATTTGATGATTGCCATTATACTAGTGGCTGCTGTTATGCTGCTCTTCTTGCACAGTATTCGAGATTCACTCATTGTATTAGTAGCTATTCCTGCTTCGTTGCTTTCTACTTTTATTGCCATGTATTTACTGGGCTATACCCTCAATCTCATGACGCTACTGGCGATGTCGTTGGTAATCGGGATTCTCGTAGATGACTCGATTGTAGTACTAGAAAACATCCATAGGCACTTGCACATGGGGAAAGATAAAATCAAGGCGACTATTGACGGACGCGCTGAAATAGGATTTTCTGCAATGGCTATTACCCTAGTAGACGTAGTAGTGTTTGCCCCGATCGCTTTAATCAATACTACCATCGGAGATATCCTTAGGCAGTATTCTATCACGATTGTGGTCTCTACATTGATGAGTCTTTTTGTATGCTTTACCTTGACCCCTTGGCTTGCTTCTCGCTTTGCCAAAATAACGCATCTCAACCCTAAAAATTGGTTACATAAACCGCTTATCTGGTTTGAGGCGTTTATTACTTGGCTTACAGAAGGATATATCAAACAACTACGCTGGACGCTCAATCATAAATTCCTTACCCTTGTAGCCATTGTAGGCGCTTTTGTAGTGACTGGTTTGATCATGGGTATGGGTATTTTAGGGCAAGAGCTAGTGGCTACTGGAGATAAAGGAAGCTTTTCTATGAAACTAGAGTACGACAAAAGCACTACCCTAACACAAAATAACCTCAACTCCTTAGAAATAGAGCGGTACTTGCTGGCTCAGCCAGAGGTAAAAAGTGTGTTTGCCAACGTGGGAGGAAGTAGTATCACTGGCTTGGGAGGTGCTGCAGGTGTGGGAAGGCAAAATAAAACGGAACTTACAGTAGAGCTCATCCCAAAAGAAGAACGTACGGTAAGTACAGAGACATTTATGCTGAAAGCACGTAGTGCGATTGAAGATAAGTATGCAGGGGTAGAAGTAAACTCTGTGGTAGTAGGGTTGGTGAGTGGGGAAGAGCCTATTCAGATCGTCCTCAATAGCGAGAATAAGGACAGTCTGATGCGATCGGCGAGTAAGCTTGAAAAGCTAATCAGTAATATGCCGGGTGCCAATGATGTCTCTGTGAGTGTGGAAGAAGGCAACCCAGAGCTTAACGTAGAAATAAACCGGGAGAAAATGGAGCAGTTTGGTCTTTCTATTGGAGTAGTGGGCGCTACCTTACAAAATGCTTACACAGGCAATACTGATTCACAATTTACGCAGGGGGACAATGAATACGATATTAATATTCGTCTAGATGCCTTCGATCGTAACAATCCCAGCGACATAGAAGAGGTGAGCTTCACCAATCAAAGCGGTGAACTTATCCAATTAAAACAGTTTGCTAGCATTGTGCAAAGTAGTGGGCCTTCTATGCTAGAACGCAAGGATAGAAGAACTTCTGTAACCATTAAAAGTAACGTTTTGGGAATTACCTCTGGAACGCTGGCCGCCAACATAGAAGAAGCCTTGAAAGAAGACCCGCTTCCTAAAAATGTAGAGATGAAATGGACGGGCGACATCGAACGACAAGCTGATTCTTTTAGTGCATTAGCCATCGCCTTAGGAGCCGCCTTGTTGCTGGTGTACTTGGTAATGGTAGCCTTATACGATAGCTTTATCTACCCGTTTGTAGTATTGTTTTCCATCCCAGTAGCACTCATTGGAGCCTTTATTGCCCTCAATTTAGCGATGAGTAGTATGAGTATCTTTACGATTCTGGGTATTATTATGCTATTAGGTTTAGTGATGAAGAATGGTATCCTACTCGTTGACTTTGCTAATCAGAAAAAAGCCGAAGGGCTCAATACCTACGAGTCGCTCATCGAAGCTGGAAAAGCAAGGCTACGCCCCATATTAATGACCACCATTGCGATGGTGATAGGGATGCTACCTATTGCGCTGGCGCAAGGGGCAGGCTCTGAATGGAAAAATGGTTTAGCCATCGTTATGATGGGTGGCTTACTCTCTTCTTTGATGCTTACCATCTTTATAGTACCTGTTGTGTATATGTTAGTAGACCTAGTAAAAGCACGTTGGGATCAATGGCGGCAGAAAAATGCCTCCTCCCAGACTGCTAAAGAAGTGTTTCAACCAAAAGCTATGGAACCTTCTTTGGTAGTAAACTCAGCATCGTCAGATAACCCTGAGTAATCAGCCCTATGGCTTTGTTGAGTATATACCTACTAAAAAGTGGCTTCCTTTTAGTGAAGTCACTTTTTTTATGAGTTGACGAGGTGTTGAAATTCTTTCTTAAAGTGGGGCGAAAGCAATTGATGCTTGAAGATAAGTTTCCAATCGACCTTTTGCTGAAAAGTACGGATAAAAGCTTCACTAAGTTTTTGATGCCTAGATATTACTTTCCAGTCTAGTTGTTGTTGAAAATCTTCACAAAATGATACTGAGAGTCGCTGCGACTTAGCAAGTAGCTTCCAGACCTTCTTGTTGAAACGAGGAGCAAACTCCCTTAGAAAAGACTCGCTGTACTGTACAAAACTTTCCCCTTTACGCGCCTCAAATACATTTTCCCAAGGAGTATTTTCCAAAAAAGTACGGATAAAATCTTCCATATGCGCTGCATCTACTGGTGCGTCAGGATGAAGGTGGTAGAGCTTTGCTTCTTTTTCTAACGCTAACCTGTGTCGATGTTTCGCAATAAAAGCTTCCGAAAGTTCCTTGAAGCGATATTTGAAAAGAATAGGCCAATGCACGTTTTCTGAGAATTCTTCTAGAAAATCTTCCGATACCTTCGCGTACGCACTGATCTTGTACCAGTTCAAAACAGGTAAGAACTTTCTAATGATCTTTTCTGAGAGAAAAGCATAGTCGTATACTTGGTAAATAGGATTGAGTAGTTTCGGCTGTACACGACTCCAGATGATATAGTCGCCAAACTCCTCTATAAAATCTTCTGAGAGAACAGGAATATGATAACGAGAGAGAAAGTCCCAGTTTACTTCTTCTATATAGTCTCTAATAAACAGTTCGGATAATTTTTGGTGTTGCCAAATGAGCGGCGTATCCAAATACTGCCAGTATTTTCTCATTAGGGCTTCTGTTAGACAGCCCGTTGTATTACGAGCAAGCGCAGGAAAATGAATGCCTTTCCACTTGTATTTTTCAATAATATCAGCAGGAAGAGGATAGTACTGAGAAATATAGTACCAGTGCAAGTCCCTTTCTGAAAACTGGTCGATTAACGTTATTGAAAGCTGCTTACGAGGATTAAATGATAAATAAAACCAGTCTAAACGATCCTGATGCTTGAGGATGAAGGCATCAGAGAGTATTTGATAATGGCTGAGGTGTACAATAAAACTTTTTGTGCTCTTTACTTGAGCAAGGAGTTTTTCTAGAAAGGTCTCAGAAAACTGCTGGCTCATAAAAAGCTTCCGCCAGTGCATATAAGGGAGGTTGTTCAAAACTTCTTCTTCACTCAGTTGAGCAAAAGCGGGAAAAGGTTGTCCTTGATGATCCTCTTCTAAACCGAAAAGATAAAACTCCGCTAGGAAATCTTCAAAGAGGTGGCGTTGCTTTTTACGAATGGTGGGCCAATGCAGAAGAAAGCGAAACTTACGTACAAAAGCTTCTGTAAGACGATAATCTGCAGAGATACACTTCCAGCAGTAGTGATTGTCTTTTCCCCATGCCCAATAGTATTTATCTATAAAAGCCAATGGTAACGTAGCCCGCTCTCGTTTGAGCAATCGTTTGAAATCGAGTTTGTATTGGGCCATTAGACTTAGATTGCCATCAAGGTGCGGATTTTCTTGTAGTTTTTTCCAGTGGATTTGATTCTTGAGACGCAAAAGAAGCGGAAGTGTAAAGCGCTGGTGTGCGGAGGCTTGCTTCCAGTCGATAGAGCGAAAGTGCTCTACCATAAACTGTGCGGAAAGCTGTTCTTCTTTTGATAGAAGCGTCCAATCAACTTGGCTAGGATCTTTAAGACCTGTTACTTCTCCTTTTGAATTATAGAGATAGTGATGAGTTGTCATAAGGTACTATGGTAACAATATAAACGGTTTATGTGCTGAGCCGATGAGCAAATTGTCGTCTAAGTTTAGGAGAAAGTGACTGATACTTCTCAATATAAGGCCAGTGCAGTAATGCCTCAAAATCATTCAATAAATCTTCGGAGAGTTTTTGATAACGAGAAATGAATTTCCAATCCAATTTATCTTGGTATTTTCTAATAAAGTCCTCTGAAAGCGCTTGGGTCTTTGAAATTTGCTTCCAATGTCTTTTCTTAAATAAATACATATATTTTTCGAGGAAAGCTGCTGAGTACTGCACAAATGAGGAGGTAAAGCGGCTCTTTATTGCCTGAAGCACTTGATGCCAGTCTACCTGCGCCCCTAAGGCAGTTATAGCACTTTCACTAATGTCTACATAGAGTTCAGGGTCTTTCCAATCTACCTTATGTGCATACTTTTCTAGGAAGGCAGTTGATAACCGCTTTGCTTGACGCATAAAAAGTATGGGCCAATGAATCTTACTCTCAAGCGCACTAAGAGAGGCAATCCTTTCGATGAATACTTCTGAGATAGGCGAAAACCCACTGACATAGTACCAGTCGAGTTTATGAGAAAATTTCTTTACAAAATCTTCTGAGAAGCGTTCATAGTCATAGCCCCCATAGAGATAGTTTTCTGAACCAATGTACTGTAGCTTATCCCAGTGGATAACCTTCTTAAATTCTTCGAAAAAAGCCATCGATAAAACAGGTGCGTGATACTTAGATAGGCTCGACCAATGTATACAATTGGCGTTAATAAGTCGACGAATAAGCGCTTCCGACATCCTTTGTGTATTGTATATAGTCTCCCAGTTGAGGTAATCTTTATAGCGTTCAATCACTTCCTCTGTCATGCAGCCAGTCTGGTTGCGTGACAACTCGTTCCATACTATCTTATCTTTCAACTGCTCGATGTTTTCTATAGAAAAGTGATAGCGATTTGAAAGTGTGTACCAATACCAAGACTTATCTTTCAACTGAAGAAGCGTATCATTAGCAAAAACCAATTGCTTGTTGTGAGAAAGGCTATTCCAGTTAATATATGCTTGATTTTGTAAGATAAAATCATCCGAAAGCAACTGTTGGGCGCTGAGATATTTCCAGAAGGGCGCATACTTACCTACTATTTTGGCGAGTTTTTGTAGAAAATTCTCCGAGAATTGCTGCGCCCTAAAAAGGTAATGCCAATTCATACGGTCGCTGTTGTCCAGTATTGCTTCCTCTGTCAATTGTTTAAAGATAGGAATGGTATCAATATTACCTTTTTCCTCTGGTAAATACGATTCATATTGTACTAAAAAAACCTCAGAAAGATGGGTCTGCGATTGGTAAATACTGGGCCAGTCTAACAGAAACCGAAAGCGATGAATAAAATCTTCTGAGAGCGTATGCTTACTAGAAAGATTTATCCAACAAATACGCTGATCGCCCCACTGTAAGTAGTTCCTTTCTACAAAACCTGCTGGTAGGGTAGGTACGTTATTGAGTAATTTTGCTACATTCAGCTTATACTGAGCTAGCAGCTTGAAATCGTCGCTGATATGCGGGTTCTGTGCTATTTTCTTCCACTTTATTTTGGCGTAGAAAGTCTGCATCAAGTATAGATCGAGCGGTTGTTGAGCAGAAATCTGGTTCCAGTCGAGGAAGTCAGCATATTCAATCATAAAGTTTTTAGAGAGTCGCTCTTCTTTAGAGAGTTTGCGCCAGTTAGCCCGGTTAGGGTCTTTAAGCCCCACTACTTCTTGTGCATCATTATAAATATACTCGTTGGTAGCCATCAATGTGAAATAAATATAAGTTAAATTACTTTGCTTTATAAATCTACTTGTTAGCCTATTTAGGCGGCTAGCTTCTCTTCTACGTACAGACGTACTTCTCTGGTAAGCAGTGTGTTTTGTCGTAGTGCTATCACTTCTAGTTTTTGCTTGAAATCTTCAATGAATCTTTCGCTCAATTTACTATACTGGCTTACATATTGCCAATCGAGGCGCGCTTCATCGGCCAGTTCACGTAAAAAATTCTCAGTCATTCTTGCATATTCCTCTTCTAGTTTAAATTTAGCGTGTTTTGCTAAGTATTGATCGCTCAGGTGCTTTTGATACTTTCTGATGTCTTTCCAATTGAGTAAATACTTGTACTCTTCAATGAACGACTCAGAAAGCCGCTGGTATTTGGCGACGCTCGGCCAATCAATCGACTGCTCAAAAGTTTGCAAGAAGTTTTCAGAAAGTTCTTGGTGTTGTACAATGGCTAGCCAGCAGGCCTTATCAAAATGCCGACTATATTTTTTCAGCATCTTTTCTGAATACGCTTTTGGGTGTTGTAAAAGTGAGGAGAAATTGATTTTCTCAATAAACGTCTGGATATGTTTCTCTGGAATTGCTTGGGTAGCACTTACTACTTCCCAATCTAAGTAAGTGCTGTATTTACGAAGAAAATCAACCGAAACTTGTTCTTTCTGAAGCAGCTTCTCCAAGTTGCCTTTGTAGGTAGCAACAAGCTTGGCTTCTGCATCAAGTTGCGGATTAAGGGTAGCTTTTTTCCATCGAATACGATCGCTAAAGTCTAATAATATATTAGTAGACAATGCCTGATTTTCAGACAGGGCGTTCCAGTCTAGGCGGTCGGCATAGGTGTAGATGAAAGAGTTTGATAGGGATTGAAATTTAGAGATATGTAACCAGTTTAACTGATCGAGGTGTGCTTCTATAAATGTTTCTGAAAGTTGTTCGCGTTTGGCTAACATTTTCCAGTTTATTTTATCCTCATTTTCTACTCCTACTACTTGTTTTTTTTTATTGTATTTTAACATAATTCTTTAAGTACTATCTGATAAAAGAAATAATAGTTTTATGGTGGTCAGTAGCTTCTTGGTAAAAGGTTTGTAACACTTCAAAATTGTAGAATAAATGGTAAAATGCGCCTTGCCCTTCTTCCCAAATATCGGGATACGCTTCCTTCTCTTTCATAAGTGTAGGATCGAACTTTTGCTTGAGTTGTGCTTCGCTTAGGTTGTTAATTTTTTGGCTAAAAACGGTCATCTCTTTGGCAGTCAAAAAGCGGGCAGGGCCGTATCCTAAGTCTTGTTGTTCGTCAATCACTTCTCCACCAAGTACTACCTTACTCAGTTCTTCCGTAGTTGTTGCGATGGATCCACCCGTTAATAGAAAAATAATACCATCCCACGCTTTGTCAAGATCAATAAGGTAAACATCTTCATAGGCATTATCATCATAGATTCTATCGGCCAGTAACTGACTATCACTAATATATTGCTGAATTTCTTCCTCACTTACCCGAAGAAGATTGGCAATCATACTCATAGTTATTAAAAGTTGATTTCCTGACAAATCAATAGAAATACTACGTAAAAAAAGCGTGTACCAATATTATAATGATAAAAACTGAGTGTAGGTAAGAGGATAGGTAGATAGTAGTTTTGCTTCGGGTTCTTCACAAAAAAGCTAACTTTACCAGTAACAAAGAAATTTATAGATGTGTTAATAGACAATAAATCATACTAAAAAGGAGAATGAATATAGATACAAAAATTAATATAGCGGCGATTCGTGAAGATTTTCCTATCCTAAATGAGCAAGTAAACGGTAAGGCATTGGTATACTTCGATAACGCGGCTACCTCGCAAAAACCGCAGGTAGTCATTGATGCATTGAACCAATATTATACACACACTAATGCCAATATACACAGAGGAGCTCACTATTTAGCAGCAAAAGCTACGAGTGAATATGAAGCCACAAGAGAGGCCATTAAGACCTTTCTTAATGCAGAAAGTAGTGAAGAAATTATCTTCACAAAGGGAACGACTGAAGGCATTAACTTGGTGGCGGCCACTTACGGACGGAAGTTCATCAAAAAAGGCGATGAGATTATTATCTCCACTATGGAACATCATTCTAACATCGTTCCTTGGCAAATGCTATGTGAGGAGAAGGAAGCTATTTTGAAGGTGATTCCTATCAATGAGACAGGAGAGCTAGACCTAGACGCTTACAAAAATATGCTCTCTGATCGTACTAAATTGGTTTCTATCGTACATATTTCCAATGCCTTAGGAACCATCAATCCCGTAAAAGAGATGATTGAGGCAGCGCATCAGGTGGATGCAGTAGTATTTGTAGATGGCGCACAGGGAGCCGTACACCTCGACATTGATGTACAGGCGCTTGACTGTGATTTTTATGCTTTTTCTGGGCATAAGGTGTATGCACCTACTGGCATTGGCGCTTTGTACGGAAAGAAAGCCATCTTAGAGAAGATGCCACCCTACCACGGGGGCGGTGAGATGATTAAAGAGGTTTCTTTTGAAAAAACTACCTACAATGAACTCCCTTTTAAAATTGAGGCAGGTACGCCCAACATTGGTGATGTAATTGCTTTTAAGGCGGCCCTTGATTATGTACAAGGCATCGGAAAAGCCCATATCGCAGCACATGAAAAAGCCTTGCTAGACTATGCTACCCAGCAGCTAGCAGCCATAGAAGGTCTGAGAATAGTCGGTACAGCCAAAGAAAAGGCGAGTGTTATCTCCTTTGTTTTTGAGGATATCCACCATGCAGATGTAGGCGTTTTACTTGATAACCAAGGTATCGCCATTCGTACAGGACACCACTGCGCGCAGCCACTAATGAAGCACTTAGGACTTTCAGGAACAAGTAGGGCTTCTTTTGCTGTTTACAATACACAAGAGGAAGTAGATCAATTTATAACGGGACTCAAAAAAGTTATTAAGATGATGAGAGGGTAGCCCTCTCTTTCTGAACTATTGAAATATGACCATCAACGAGATACAAGATAAAATTGTGGCAGACTTTGAGCTATTTGACGACTGGGATGATCGCTACGCCTACATCATAGAGCTGGGAAAGAAACTAGCTCCCTTAGAGGAACGTTATAAAACGGATGATCACAAAGTACGTGGCTGCCAATCAAATGTATGGCTGCATGCTTTTACAGATAAGCAACACCGCCTTATTTTTGAAGCAGAGAGCGACGCGGTCATTGTGAAAGGCTTAGTAAGTTTATTGGTAAAAGCACTCTCAGGACACCCTGCCGAGGAAGTAGCCAAAGCAGATTTGTACTTTATGGACAAGATTGGGCTACAACAACACCTGTCTATGACACGCGCCAATGGACTGGCCTCTATGGTAAAGCAAATGAAAAACTACGCATTGGCTTTACAAAAGGTAAACTAAAACATATAAGAAGAAAATCTTATGCAAAACTTAAACGAAGTACCGAATCTCAGAGATCAAGTAGTAGAAGCGATTAAAACTATCTATGACCCTGAGATTCCAGTAGATATATACGAACTAGGACTTATATATGATATTAAAGTATACCCCATCAATAATGTCTTTGTTCAGATGACGCTCACCTCTCCCAACTGCCCCTCTGCCGAGCAGATTCCTGAGGAAGTGAAACAAAAAGTACAAGCTATAGAGGGTGTTAATGACGTAGAGCTAGAGTTGACGTTCGATCCGCCTTACTCTACTGAAATGATGTCGGAAGTAGCCAAGCTAGAGTTGGGTTTCATGTAAAAGAAAAAGAAGGGAGTTAATGCATCTCTTCGATATATGTAAATTTTTATATGAAACCTTACATATTATTTTGTTTTATTTTTAAACTGTTATTTTAAATATGTACCCTGAAGAATTAGTAAAGCCCATGAGCGAAGATTTGACAACCGCTGGCTTTGAAGAACTGAAAACACCCGAGCAAGTACAAAACTTGTTTGATGAATATAAGGAAGGTACACTACTATTGGTAGTAAACTCAGTATGTGGTTGCGCTGCAGGGTCAGCGCGTCCTGGCGTAAAGCTAGCTTTGCAAGAAGCTGAAAAAACGCCTGGAAAGATCACTACTGTCTTTGCTGGCGTAGACAAAGAAGCTGTGGTCAAGGCACGTGAGTTTATGATGCCTTATCCCCCTTCGTCTCCTTCTATCGCACTTTTTAAGGATGGTGCATTGGTACACTTCGTAGAACGCCATCATATAGAGGGCAGAACCGCACAGATGATTGCTGCACATTTAAAGGCAGTGTTTGAGGAGTATTGTTAGTATTTCTTAGTATGAAGTATCAAAGAGGAAGGTAAGTTTAGTCAAGCTGTCTTCCTCTTTTTTATTATAGTTGTGAGGAGATAATCCCTACAATATTTACCGATAGGCTATCCTCTAAAGATAGCCTATGAAAAGTAGTTAATACTCTTGAACCTTACACGCTATAGAAACGCAAGTGATAAACACTAAAGTTGTGGATAAAAATTCACATATTTGATTGTCGTAATTAAAACTATTTTATACTGACGATAGAAGGAAAGCCAAGGGGTGGAGATACCAACTATTTTCATATTGCACTATGAATCCAATTCATCATTTATGGACTCAGCTTACGCACCACAAACTCGATAGAACCCTACCAGATAGAGTGTTCAGAAGAATTATATTGGTCAATCAGTTAAGCCTTATTTGTTGCTTTTTCTGTATCCTTCATGCCGCGGTCAATATAACGATTGGAAATTACATACTATTGCTCGTTTTGGGTATAGGAATAGTCGGCTTCTTTTCAAGTTACTTGCTTAATATCAAGCAGTACCACGGGGTCGCCAAACTCAACTTGGTCATTTTTGCCAATTTAATACTATTTACTGTCAAGATTCTGCTCGGGGAGGCAATGCCTACCGATATGATATATGTACCGTTGGTGTGTACTATTTTTTTACTATTTGATTGGCGTGAGAAGTGGAAGATGACTAGCTCGCTACTCCTTACTGCTACCACACTACTGATTTACCACCTTTTTGAAAAGAATCTTTTCGACGCCTATATCATTCCCCTACCAACTTGGGCCTTACAGTTCAACACCGCTTCTACCTTTCTGATCGTCTGCTGGTTGTTATGGTTTTGTGTAAATTTCATTATTAGTTTTTACAAACAAACAGAAGAAGAGCTAGAACTACAGGGTTTAGCTATGGAATATGCTGGTGACTACGTATTTTGGTTCGATGCTAAAGGAAACATAGAATATGCCAACCAGATTGCCATTAACAAGTTCGGTTATTTAAAAAGAGAGCTACTTATCAATCATATCCGCTTGATAGATAAAGAATTTGATCAAGCAGCTTGGGATCAAATGTGGCAAGAAGTAAAAAGAAAAGGAGTCGATTACTTCGAAAGAACTTTTACCACTGCACAAGGTGTAGCGATTAATGCTAATGTATCTGCAAACTACGTGGAGTACCTTAATAAGGAACTGATATGTGCTTTTATAAAGGATACTACGGAGCAGAAAAGAAGTGAAAACTTTGAACATGCCAAGCAGCAACTACTAGAGTCGCTTACACAAGGAATGGATTGGATTAGTTGTGTCAATACTTTTTTAAGTGAGATAGAATTACTCGCGACTCATCGCTTCTATACAAGTATATATTTGACGGATAAGTCTGAAAAAAATCTAGTTTTCTATACTGCGCCTAATTTACCTTCCACTTTGGCGCAAGACGTACCAAAAGTAGCCATAGAAGATGATAACGGTACTTGTGGATCGGCCGCTTACAATAGAAAGCGTATAGTAACAGAAAATATTGCAGAATCCTCTACTTGGGAAGGGTACAAATATGTAGCCCTAAAATATAACTTAAAGTCTTGCTGGTCATTTCCTATCATATCTTCTCAGGGGAAAGTCTTGGGTACATTTGCTATTTACTACAAGCAGATTCATACACCTGGTGCCGTGGACTTAGAGATAGCTGCCAAAATGAGTGAAGTCATCACATTGGTGCTAGAAAGAAGGCTTATTGATGAAGCCCTCAAAAAGAGTGAGGCAGAGACCAAGGCATTACTTAATGCTATTCCAGACCTTATTTTCAAGTTGGATGAAGAAGGAAACTACTTAGAGTGCCAAGCAGATAATCAAGAAGACTTACACATTGATCCTAAGCAGCTCATTGGCGCCAATGTAAAGGACTTCTTCGAAGGCTCTTTTGGAAAATATCTGATGGAAGTGATAGAGGAAGCGATTGAAACAGAGGAAATAAAAACCATTGAATACCAAAGGCCTAACCTAAAGGGTGTCAAGCAAATGTATGAGGCACGTGTAGTGCCCAATAAAAATAGAGAAGTCATTGTTTTTGTGAGAAATATCACAGAACGCATTTCTTTTGAAGAAGAGCTGAAGATAGCCAAAGAAAAAGCAGAAGAAGCTGCCAAGGCAAAAACGCTTTTCCTATCTAATATGAGTCATGAGATACGTACGCCAATGAATGTAATTATGGGGCTTACCAATATCCTGTTACAAGATAACCTTACCCAGTCTCAGCGCGAACACCTTCAAACCATCCATTTGTCATCGGAGAATCTACTCTCTATTATCAATGATATTTTAGACCTATCGAAAGTAGAGGCAGGTAAAATAAGTTTTGAGGAAAAAATATTTAGCCTTCCTCAGTTTTTAGAAGAAATCAAACAGACCTTCGCCATTACCGCACAAGAAAAGAAGCTTGACTTCCAAGTAGAGATGGGAGAAAAGGTTCCAAAACAAATTAAAGGAGATAAAATAAGACTTAATCAAATTCTCTTGAATCTTGTGAGTAATGCTTTCAAATTTACCAATGAAGGAGCCATACATATTCGTGTAAAAGAAAAGAAGCAAACAGAAAAGACGGTGAGTCTGATCTTTGAAGTGGCAGATACAGGTATTGGTATTCCAGCCAGCCAGCAGAGTACTATTTTCGATACCTTTACACAGGCGTTGAGCGATAGTAAAACCAAAAGCCAAGGGACAGGACTAGGCTTGGCGATTACCAAGCAACTTATTGAGCTACAGAAAGGTAAAATTAGTGTAGAAAGTGACTTAGGAAGCGGAAGTACCTTCTCAGTATTACTTACCTTTAAGAAAGTAACAGAAGATATTTTCGATACACCGCAGAACATTATATTACCTATGGCAGATGGCTTAAAAGATGTACAACTACTGTTGGTAGAAGATAATAAACTGAATCAATATGTAGCCCGGCAAATTCTCGAAGATTGGAAAGTAAAAGTAGAGGTGGCTAATAGTGGTTTGGAAGCCATTGAAAAAATCGTAAAAAAAGATTACGACGTCATCCTTATGGATTTACAAATGCCTGATATGGATGGCTACGAAACAACTAAATATATTCGCAATAATTTAACTGCGCCAGAAGCAAATATTCCTATTATTGCTCTTACCGCTGACGCCTTCCCCGAGACACAAGCAAAGGCGCTCGCAGCAGGTATGAATGACTTTGTAACAAAGCCTTTTAATCAAGAAGAGCTGTTTAGCGCGATCTATAAATATAGCCGCCAACGCCTTATACAGCCTGCCTTTACTGACGAAATGCTGATAGAGAGCATAGAGGATGACCATATTGATGTAGACTATCTAAAAAGAGTACTCAATAATGATATTGATGCCTTAAAATATGTTTTTAAGCTATTTACAGAAGATCTTAGCAATGATGTAAGCAATTTGCAAAAAGCACTCGATAAACACAATTTAGCGGGGCTTGCTAAGGTGGCACATAAGCTCAAATCAGCTTTTAATACACTAGGCGCCAAGCATACTTCTGACAAACTACTTAGAATAGAGAAAAGCTCTCGTAAGGGTGTCTACGACGATGAGTTGTTGGTATTAGTAAGAGAGGTAGAGGAAAGCTACCAGCAGACTTGCGAAGAGATACAAGATTTGCTGGAGACGCTAGACTAAGCAACCCTTTTCATAAAAATTACTTTCTTACACCTGAACCGATTGATTTTTATACTTCAAAGTTACTTCGTGTAGTTCCAAGAGAGGTTGAATAAACGCCTCTAAATCATATACACAAAGCTGGCTGGCTGCATCACACAACGCCTTGGAAGGCTCTGGGTGGGTTTCAATGAATACACCATCCACACCAGCAGCTACGCCTGCTCTGGCAATAGTAGGCAAAAACTCTCTTGCACCTCCGTTGGGATCGGCGCTAGGAATACCATATTTACGAATAGAATGGGTAATGTCGAATACCACTGGAAAACCTGTCTGGTTAAGATGGTAAAAACTACGGGGGTCTACAATTAAATCATTATAACCAAATGTATAGCCTCGCTCGGTGAGAATCAGTTGGTCGTTACCACTATCAATACATTTTTGTGCAGGCTTCATCATATTTTCAGGAGCTAAAAACTGGCCGTGTTTGATGTTAACCACTTTTCCTGTTTTAGCCGCTGCCACCAAAAGATCGGTTTGCATACATAGGTAAGCGGGAATCTGTAAAACATCAAGTACCTCGGCAGCAGGAGCTGCCTGATCTGGGTAGTGAATATCTGATAGAATAGGAAAGCCGAAAGTACTTTTAATTTTTTGTAATATCTTTAAGCCTTCTTCAAGTCGAGGACCTATATAGTATTGAAGAGAGCTTCGGTTGTCTTTTTGAAAAGAAGATTTAAAAATAATAGGAAGCTGTAGCCGTTCGCCTACTTCCTTCAGTTTTTCGGCAGTTCGCATCATCACCGATTCATCTTCTATCACACAAGGGCCTGAAATAAGAAAGAGGGGATCTGTCACACCGGCGATATCGCGCACTTGAACAGTCTTCTTTGTCATAAATTCTATTTTTAGAGAAAGCGCATAAATCTACTTACAAAGCTAAGAAATTTTCAGGAGGTTATTGTGAAGCCATCAGATAAATATAGTTTTGAACAACCTTTATAAACTACACCGTGTATCATAGGAATGAAATATATTTTACTCCCCATTTTTTGTATGATTTGCTTGGCTTGTGAAACGCAAACACGATCTACACAAAGAGAAAGTGCGTCTCAGGCTACACTAAGCCAAAAGGCACTACAAGGTAAGCAGCTTTTTACAGAACACTGTATCGCTTGCCATCAGCTTGAGCAACGATTAGTAGGCCCTGCCCTGAAGGGAGTACAACAGCGTCACGATACCGCTTGGTTGATTGCCTTTATTCAGAATTCACAAAAAAAGATAGAAGCGGGTGACGAAAAAGCAATAGCAATTTATGAAGAATACGATAAGCTAGTAATGCCTAGCTTTGAGTATCTTACCGAAGAAGAAATCCAAGCGATTCTCACTTATATCGATGAAGCTTCTGGAGAATGATGATCTTGAAGCTTATACCATATACTATTACATTTGTTTTTTTACTTTTTCTTGGACGATATCTCCTACGGAGCGGTCTTGGATTTTTGCCTGCAACCAAGCTAAAATATCAAAATATGTAAACGCCCTCTTTTCAAAGGGATGCATTTCGAGCGGGAGTAGGTGGTCGTATAGCCAACAAAAACGCTCCTTTAGTGGTATATCAGGCGTCTTATTAAGCCCTCGTAAAAACTGTAAGATGTAGCGCTGGAATTGATGGTAGTCGTTGTGCTTGAGGAGATAACGATAAGTAGAACGGATATAATGGTCTAACACATCGGTATTTCCTAGCTCGTAATGGCACACTAAGTGTAAAATACGAGCAAAGTTATGGACGTCTTCTCTAAGGGCGATATCAGGAAGATTGATGATCTTATTTACCCAAATAATCGCCTCTTTGTAATCTTCATCGCCAAAATATAAGCAAGCAATTTTATAATAAAGAATAAGTTGTGAGTGACGATCTAGCTTGGTGATAAACCATTCAAGGTCTTTTCTGATTTTTTGCATAAGTTGCACTCCCGTACGAAACTCTCCTAATAAGAATAAACGATTGAATTCGTGCACATAGATGTATTTGAAAAGCTTGATTTGGATATGCGCTTGCAAGGGGAAGGGTGGTTTTTTCCAGAGGGAACGTAGTTTTTTACGCGTGACTTGTAAATCTTGGTAATAAAAAAGGCGCTCTTGGGCATTCATCAAATAATTGAGCGCTTTGATGTACGATTCTATACGAATCAGGCGGAACTCCTCGTGCTCTTCGAGCAGATCTACCCACATTTGTGCATAAGTATAGGCTTTCTCATGATCTTGTATAAAGTTATAATACCCTACATACACCTGAAAGAGCGCTATTTTTTCAGAAGGAAGTAAGGCTTGCTCTTCTCGCAGGGGCAGGCGTTGTGCAAGGCGCTGACTGACTGTTTGAAAGTCTTGGTGATCTCTTACGAATCCTATTTTTAAATATAAGGTATTGAGCTCTATATTGAGTAGATTCAGCTTATTGATATGGTTGATACGTTCAGTAATTTGCGTTGCTTCTCTGATAAGGGTATCTACCTTGTTTTGATAATCTTTGACGATTAAGTGAGGGAGTAAGTATTGCTCCCATTTCAATATTTCTAGTTGTATTTCTAGGTGCTCATATTTATGCGCCAGCTTCTTGGCATTTTGAAGCCTGCTGTGGCAAAGTTTATACAAACCTTTATTGAAAAGAATGCGGGCATAATCGAGTAGCTCTCTGATCTGTAAATCAGAGGAGGTGGTTTTATGATACAAGCGCAAGCTTTGTAAAATACGACTGTACAAATGTGCCTTTAAATTAGGTAGTTGCTCGGGAGTAAGCCGTGCGTTGGTAGCTAGCAACTGCGCTTCGTTATAGGTTTGTTGTTGCTCTAGGGCATCAAAGAGTAAGACATACTTTTTATCTGCTTGCCTGCCCGACTGAAACATCTGCTTAAAGTAGCGTTTCTCGGAGGCTTTCAACGACTTAATCAACGTAAAGACATCTTTCGATTTAGGCTTTGCCATGTGTTACAAAAATAGGCATCCTGTATAAAAAAGAAAAGTCAAGGGCTTTTCTCGTTTTGTTGAAGTGCAACGTGCTTCCTTACGCTTACCAAACATTACTCCTTTGAGCGAGTCGATTATATTTTTTGCTGTACTTTTCTTTCACTTCTAATTCTCTAGGATGTTACAGATTTGATTGGCAATAATAATGGTCTGATAAAGCTGATGGGCAGCACTATAGTCTTCTTCTATGATAGGGTCTAGAGGAATATAGCCTATTTCTTTTCCCAAATAGCCAATCAACACAATTTTATCCTTGAAAAGATGTTGGTACTTTTCAGGGTTATTCAATAAATCCTTTCCTTCTATCAGTTCAAACGCATCCTGTGGATACTGAAGCTCAATCACTTCATATGCCTTTTTAGACCTTATTATATCTAAGGGTAAGTCTTCATATAGATTAGCTACGGCTAGTCCAAAATGTGGATAGGATTGATTATCATCCATTCTTATGAACGAATACATAATCTTTTCTTTTGTAGTTCTAACCCCCTTAGTAGTAATCATCGTTGAATAAGACAGGGTAGAAAACCCTTCATTGATAGAAAGAAAAGAAAAAAAATTATTAATTAGGTCGCAGTAAAGTGTATCAGGGTCAGGTTGACAATTATCAAATCCAATTGTAAAAATAAGCTTATCCTTATACTTTTCAACTGCAGTTAAAAACAGGCTGTCGTCATCCATCTGCTTTCTAAAGAGAAAATTAATACCAATCACTTTTGCTTGAGTACTATGGTTAATGATTTTTCCAATGTCATTCCTATCGAGGTATGAAGCATTGATAATCACAATCTCATTAGAAAGACTATTTTGCTCAGTACAACAGACAAGTAAGGTTAACAGATAAAAAAAGAATAAATTGATAGTGCTTTTTTTCTGATGCTTAGGCAGCCCTTTATTCTTCTGAGATAATCGGTACTTCATATTCTTTAAGTAAGTGTACGATATGGCTGGCGAGAATAACGATGTAATACATCTCTTGATCAGGATAATAACCTTCTTCCGTTTCAGGAAAAGCTGGTTTGCTACCCACTTCTTCTCCCAAAAAACTGATGAGTACAATCTTATCTTTAAACACTGAAGAATACATAGATGGATTTTTGAGTAATTGAGTACCGTCTATCACCATAAATTCTTTTTGCGGATAAATAGTTTTGACTTGCTCACCTAGCTTGAACTTGTCAATAGGTAGATTGCTATACAATCGTACCACTTCTACACCAAAATGTGGTATTGTATCACCTTTATAGAGCAAGTACTCGTCTTGAAAGATAGGTTCTTTTTTATCTGGGTCTATACTGGGTGGAAAAAATAAATCAGTAAAGCCAATATGTGTATCCGAAGAATGAAAAAATGTATTTTTCAGGCTGTCACATTGTGCGGGGCTCTTTTCAGTGATACATTTGTAAGGAGCCGCTGAAAACACAAGTTTATGTTGATAAGCATTGATGATTTTTAAAAAAGATTGATCTTTCTCAGTAGGTTTTGTAAAGTTGATGTCGATCCCTACTACTTTAGCCTCAGAACTATACTCAATAAGTTGAGCAATAGCTAGTCTATCAAGCTTTTTTATATTTATGATAACGATTTCATCTATATAGCTCTTTGAAGAGATTATAGATGAGCAACCTAGGATAGAAAATAATAGTAAAAAGGAAAGAATCCTAACAGGCTGAACATTAAATAAATACATAATTACTAAGAATATTTTTCGTCACCTATCAATGTCAGTGCCTCTCTTCATGTGTTTTGTATGATTCTCATTGATATCATCCTGTGTCAGCTTCTCCCTAGTCATTTCCTTGAAGATATATTTAAAGTACTTTTCAGCTGTACTCTTTTTCTGACGTTTGGGTAAGCTTCTATTCTTCTGCTGATACAATCGGTACTTCATATTCTTTAAGTAAGTGTACAATGTGGTTAGCAAGGAGGACAGTGTAGTACTTTCTATACATAGTATTGTAATCTTCATCAATGTATGATTCAGAGGGTTTCCGATCGCTATGCTCACCTAAGAAGCCAATCAAGACTATCTTATTATTAAATGCAGAATGATATTTAGCTGGATTTTCAAGGAGTTGCTCTCCATCAATCACTGTGAAATCTTGCTGCGGATAAATGTTTGTAATTTGTTGGGCAAGTTTACATTTATTAAACGTTTGCGAACTATACGATTCTACAATTCTCATACTAAAATGCGATATAGTATCATTCCTGTAAAGTGTACATTCGTTGTAGGAAATGAGATCATCACCTCTGAGATACGCCTCATCTGATGGGAAAAAAAAATTAAAAACACCCATTTTTGTATCAGACGTTTGAAAAAATGTAGCTTCTAAACTATCACAACGAACAAAATCGTTTGTAGCATCGCATCCGATTAGTACTGCTGGGAAAATAAGTTTATCTTGATAGGTACGAATAGTTTTTAAAAATAATTGATTTTCAGTAGTAGCTTTCAAGAAACGAAAGTTTACGCCAATTACCTTAGCCTCCGAAGAGTACTCGATAAGCTTAGCAATAGCGTTTCTATTGAGTTTTTTCGCATTAATAATGACAATCTCATTCAAGTAGCTTTGTGTAGAGAACTTAGGAGTACAATTCTTAAATAGTAAGAATATTGTCAGAGTAGTAAAAAATAATTTTGATGGCATAACTTAGAATTATCTCTCGGGACTCTTTACAACTGTATGCTTCCTATGATTCTCATTAATATCATCCTGTGTCAGTTTTTCCCTAGTCATTTCCTTGAAGATATACTTAAAGTACTTTTCAGTTGTACTCTTTTTCTGATGTTTGGGTAGAAACTGCATCATAATGTCTAGCTCCGCTGAAGTAAGCTTACGGTCTTTGGCAGGCTTGGTAGTGCCCTCCAGACCTGTGAGCGATTTCCCTAGCGGTTGGATATGCGTATGACCCTTTGTTCCAGGTAGTACAGTATTATAAAGAGGTCTTATCTTACCTTCTTTGTAATTCTGCCGAAGTCTCGTTGCATTATCGAGTATCACCGGTGAATCATTAAAGCCAAAACTATAAACCGTTTGTTGTAAATGCCTCTTGCCTCCCTTCGCATACACCTCCGTGATGATAAACTTGGTAAGCGTATAGTAGTTATCATCGTGCGCCTCATTGTGCGTGAACTCAGCCGCATAAGAGACCTGTTGTGCCACAGGCATATCCGCTACGTTCTTCATTTTTCCTAGTTGGAAAGAGCGTTTTGCCAGCAACGCATAGTACCTTGCTTCCCTCTCCCAAATAATCTCTTTCTCCATGGCGGTCATATCGTTGACCATCCAGCGACAAGCCAGCATTGCCTCTTCTTTGGTGAGTCCTAGCTGCCACTGCCACACCAAGCTAGCATTCATATACGATTGGTACTCCAGCGTAGCCTCTACGTGGTCATCAGTCATCTCCTCTGGCTGGCTCTGGATCAAAGACCAGAGGTTGTAGAAGTCAGTGCCTTGCGTTTCTTTATCCGCTTGCTTAGACTTTTTTTTGGTAGCATTGATCTTTTTCCGTTCTTCCTCTGAGACAGGAATCCTTAGTTTTAGTCCAGCAGGCAAAAAATCGGCTTGCATCACCTTATCGTCCATACTGTTGCCTACTACAATTTGTGTGTATTTCTTTTTGTACTCAGGACTCCCTTCCTCTAGATAAGGAAAGTAGCGGAGAATGAGCGATGATAAAGTCTCTCTCTTTCCTACTTGGTGTAAAATAGGTTCTTCCTTTTTGGTACCCATTGGGGTGATAGGACTGTAAGCTTCCTTCACATTTTGAGGAGCGTAGGCTTGCTGAGGAGTTTGGTGGGTAACACTCTCAGTAGTGTGTTCGTCTTTTTCTTTTCTTTGTCGATCGTATTCCATATTTTTAATTCCTATCACTTTCAAGCTATTAAATAATTATGGGAAAGAAAAACGAGATCGAGCATTTTGTGAAGCTTTTTTTGAAAAAGATGCGCAATAAAGTAGCTACACTTGATGTGAGCCAGGCTAACGCTCCTGCTTCTCTCAACTTCTCTGCCTACCAACAACATCTGTTGGGACAATTCTCTGGTTTACAACAAGAGATTGTATTAGTCGCACTTTTACCATATCTCTATCCAGAGACTTTCAGCCATATTGTTGAGAAGGAGATGGCGCACGGTGGATTTATCGCCACCCTAGGCGGGCAGAAGAACGCCTCTACCAAGCGCTTTGTGCCTACCTTACAGACAGTTTTTTTTCTGCTCTGCCAAAATGATCTAGCCCAGCGAAAAGCTGTTATAAAGGCATTACTACCAGATAGAGGTTTGATAAAGAAAAACGTAATAGCGCCGCTGGACAACTACCTAGACCCAGAGGAGAGCCTCCTCGTTACACGAGAGTTCTTACACGAGTTTCTCCTCGAAACTCCCTACCAACCCCAATACAGCCGTGACTTTCCCGCTCAACTCCTTACTTGTGAACA
>CALEMF010000013.1 GCA_937911505.1 uncultured Cytophagales bacterium | reverse complement strand
TCAAGAACCAAAACGCATCGAAGTCACAAAATAAACACACAAACTTGTACCAACCTCCTCTCTCCCTATATCAACACCCTATAAACTTGTACCAACATTCAAAAACTTGTATCTTGACATTGTTCGTAATTAAGTCGCTACACCTAATGAAAGCAACCTTATTATTCCTTTTCTTGCTGCCCGTTGGGCTATTGTTGGCACAAACCCCTCAACAGCAACTCGTAGAAGCTGTTACTGAAGCGGAGTATACCCAAGCGCTCAACCTTGCCCAACAAGTAGACATTACCCAAATCGACACCACCATTAAAAGATATTCTCGTAGTGGCAGCGAAATTGTCCAGAGAACAGGGCGTAAAAACCCATTGGCGATTCTTTTATTGCCCTTTATTGCTTTAGAGTCTGCTGCCAAGGAGAAAACCTACCGATTTAGTTTTGATGAAGTAGCCCTGGCCTGGGCGATAGGTGATAGTATTGCTTCTCCTCAAAAGACTGCTTGGGTGAAGTATTTGTTGGAAAACACTGATACCAGCCACGTACACACCGACTATTTCAATATTTCTCTACTAGAGATGGCTTGTGAAAATGTGCAAGCGGATATCGTAAAGTTGCTGCTACAATACAATGCACGCCCAAAAATCATTTACATTACCAGCGTTAGCCACTTGGATGGTACTTACCAACAAAGATACACTGACCCCAAAACCGAGTACCTGAAAAAGTGGACGAAAAAATACTTGGCCTACCTCTCACCTGACTACCCTCAACAAGCCGATGCGTTAGAGATTGTGGAAAGCCTCCTAAAAGAAGGATATCAACTCTCTTGGTGGGATATCGCGGGCGCTGCCTCTCCGAAGCTAATTGAGATAATGGAAAAGTATGTGGCGTTAGAGGTGGAAGGAGAAAAAGAAACTTACAATCTTGTAGATGAGGCTACTTATAGTTGTGATCTACCACTCTACCAATATTTGGAGAAGCAGGATTATCAAATGGAAAGTAAAAAAAGGTTGATTGATATGTGTGTAGAGGTACTAGAGTATATTCTTCCTCAAATGGATCAATCATCTGATCCTAACGATATTGAGGCTTTAAAGGAAATCAAGGCTAAAGAAGGAGATGATTTATTCAAGATAGTTTACTCAGATGACTCCAATGACAGTGTCAAAATACAACTATTACTAGATTATGGCGCTAATATTGATATGACTGTCCCCTTTTACGAGAAGCCTAGTTCTACATCTTGGGAATGGATACTATTAAGTAGTCGACACGGATTTACAGCCTTGCATCAATCAATATACAGTGGTGATATCAATATGGTTAAGTTTCTTATAGTTAACAGAGCTAACCCGTTTATCAAGTGTAAAAACCTTAAATATAAAGATGAGTATTTGAGTAATCTGACACCATTACAAATGGCTCTTATCATCTATGAAGAAAATTACAGAAAAAAAAGTAAAGATGATCCTGAACGTCAGAAACGTAAATATATTTACTCACTGATGAAGGACTACACCAAAAACTACTTTAAGTCAACCAAAAAGTAATATGAGAACTACCAGCACAGATAAAGACAATTATAATGAAGAATCCTTCTATTATCGACCTTATAGCGGAAAAAGAAGAAATCGTACCTACCAACCCTTCGGAAACGTTAACTATGACGATACAGTAAGAGAAATCCAACAGTTAATTCCTAAAGTACCTATATTAGAAAGCTTAAGTACTCTAAAGAAAGCCTGGGAAAAATATGAAAGCCTAGCTGAAACCAATAGTGGACAGGGGATACAAGACATGCGTCAACGCTTTCAGCTAGAACATCCTCGCCTTTTTGAGATTATTAATAAAGAGAACTTCAATCAATACAAAGTCAACGTCAAAACTCAAATCATAGAAGGTGGCTTACTCACCGACGCTGATCGTATCGATAAAATCTTACGTGCTTACAGCTTGCTAGAAGTATTAGCGCCTGCCTATATCGAACTCTTCTACCAAACCTATCCTGCGGAAGCAGCGCTGCTTACCGATAAGCTAATGCTATTTGGGCGCTATTCGCCTAAGGTATCGCTTCAAAGAGGCTTTAGAGACCAAGAAATGGGGCATAGTAGAGTAGTTAGTACTGAGTAGTTAGTATTAAGTATTAAGACATTGCTATGTTATTTCAAACGATTTATCAGCTACTTACCTTCAACTCTATGCGCTCTGGCTGGCTGTCCAGCGAGGGTGCGGTAGCTTGTGGGCAAGCAGCATTGGACAGCTTGACTTTTTGGTTCTTTTTGCATCAAGAACCGAGCCTCTGGCGAGCTCAGTGAAGCTACAAAATGAACATACAAGCCAAGTTCTTATTCACCTCAAGAACCAACATAGCCAAACTACAAAAATGAACATACAAATACTTATCTATAGCTCAATTAACTTCGTTGAGCTCGCAAGCTCGGTTGTGTCAAGAACCAAAACGCATCGAAGTCACAAAATAAACACACAAACTTGTACCAACCCACTCTCTCCCTACATCAACGCCCTATAAACTTGTACCGACAGTTAAAAACTTGTATCTTAGCCTCACCATAATCAAGCTGCTACACCTAATGAAAGCAACCTTATTATTCCTTTTCCTGCTGCCCGTTGGGCTATTGCTGGCACAAACCCCTCAAAAGCAACTCGTAGAAGCCGTTACTGAAGCGGAGTATGCTCAAGCGCTTAATCTTGCCCAACAAGTAGACATTACCCAAATCGACACTACCATTAAAAGATATTCTCGTAGTGGCAGCGAGATAGTTCAGCGAACAGGCCGTAAAAACCCGTTGGCGATTCTTTTATTGCCCTTTATCGCTTTAGAGTCTGCTGCCAAGGAGAAAACCTACCGATTTAGTTTTGATGAAGTAGCCCTGGCCTGGGCGATAGGTGATAGTATTGCTTCTCCTCAAAAGACTGCTTGGGTGAAGTATTTGTTGGAAAACACTGATACCAGCCACGTACACACCGACTATTTCAATATTTCTCTACTAGAGATGGCTTGTGAAAATGTGCAAGCGGATATTGTAAAGTTGCTGCTGCAGTATAAGGCACACCCAAAAATCATTTACATTACCAGCGGTAGCCACTTGGATGGTACTTACCAACAAAGACACACCGACCCTAAAACAGAGTACCTGAAAAAATGGACGAAAAAGTACTTGGCCTACCTCTCACCTGACCACCCCCAACAAGCCGACGCGCTAGCGATTGTGGAAAGCCTCCTAAAAGAAGGATATCAACTCTCTTGGTGGGACATCGCGGGCGCTGCCTCGCCGAAGCTGATTAAGATTATGGAAAAGTATGTGGCGTTAGAAATGGAGAATGAGGAAAAAGATCACACCCTTATCGACCAAGCCGTATACAGTTGTGACGTACCGCTTTACAAATACTTACAGCAGAAAGGTTATGAAATGACAAAGCGGAAGTACTTGGTTTGGAGATGTGCAGAGATACTAGAATATTTATATCCTCAAATAATACAATCTACTGACCCTAAAGACATCGTTGATTTAGAAGAAATTAGAGCTGAAGAAGGAGAAGTAATTCACCGATTAATTAGAAGCTATGGTGAAAATGAACAAGAAACGAACAAGCGAAAACTAGAGGTGCTTAACATATTAATTAGAGACTACAAAGCTAACATAAACATGCGTTTTAGGGCAGATATCGAACAGGGATGGGGTGTAAAAAAAGTAAGAAGAGTAGAACGGGTAAATAAGAAATATCTAGGCTTTACTCCTTTACATGCGGCTATTGAGGATGAGAATGAAGCCATAGTTAAATTACTGATAGGCCGCTTGGCTAATCCTCACATCGCTTGTGGAGAGCTTACGGCTTTTCGTTATGAATATATAAGTAATACTACTCCTTTAGAGATGGCGAAAGCTATTTATAAAAAAGAAAAAAAACGGCTAGAAGAAGACAATCCTATACAGCAAAAGCGAGAGCGTATCTATCTATTATTAAAAGACTACACCAAGAACTATCATAAGCTAACCAAGAAATAGATGCAGTATACTACCAAAGAGACCTACAAGGAAGAGTCTTACTTCCCTAGACCTTACGGAACGAAAAGAAAACGTATCTATAACCCCTTAGGGAATGCTAACTATGAAGATGTAGTAAAGGAAATAAAAGCCTTATTTCCTGAGTGTTGGCTTGCTGTCCAGCGAGGGTGCGCTAGCTTGTGGGCAAGCAGCATTGGACAGCTTGACTTTTTGGTTCTTTTGTGTCAAGACAAAAGAATAAAGAGAATAAGTAGATGCTTGCTCTCACATCACACTATTCTAAATATACCATTCCAAACGCTCTATCGTAAGTTTTGCAAACCGTTCTTGTACTAACCCCCTCTCTCCCTACATCAACACCCTATAAACTTGTACCGACAGTTAAAAACTTGTATCTTAGCCTCACCATAATCAAGCTGCTACACCTAATGAAAGCAACCTTATTATTCCTTTGCCTGCTGCCCGTTGGGCTATTGCTGGCACAAACCCCTCAACAGCAACTCGTAGAAGCTGTTACTGAAGCGGAGTATACCCAAGCGCTCAACCTTGCCCAACAAGTAGACATTACCCAAATCGACACCACCATTAAAAGATATTCTCGTAGTGGCAGCGAAATTGTCCAGAGAACAGGGCGTAAAAACCCATTGGCGATTCTTTTATTGCCCTTTATTGCTTTAGAGTCTGCTGCCAAGGAGAAAACCTACCGATTTAGTTTTGATGAAGTAGCCCTGGCCTGGGCGATAGGTGATAGTATTGCTTCTCCTCAAAAGACTGCTTGGGTGAAATACCTACTTGAAAATACCGATACCAGCCACGTACACACTGACTACTTCAACATCTCCCTACTAGAGATGGCTTGTGAAAATGTGCAAGCGGATATTGTAAAGTTGCTGCTACAATACAATGCACACCCAAAAATCATTTACATTACCAGCGGTAGCCACTTGGATGGTACTTACCAACAAAGATACACCGACCCCAAAACCGAGTACCTAAAAAAGTGGACGAAAAAGTACTTGGTATACCTCTCACCCGACCACCCTCAACAAGCCGATGCGCTAGCGATTGTGGAAAGCCTCCTAAAAGAAGGCTATCAACTCTCTTGGTGGGATATCGTAGGTGCTGCCTCGCCGAAGCTAATTGAGATAATGGAAAAGTATGTGCCGTTAGAAATGGAGAATGAGGAAAAAGATCACACGCTTATCGACCAAGCTGTATACAGTTGTGACGTACCGCTTTATAAATACCTACAGCAACAAGGCTATGAAATGACAAAGCGGAAGTACTTGGTTTGGAGATGTGCAGAGATGCTAGAATATTTACACCCTCAAGTAATACAATCTACTGACCCTAAAGACATCGCTGACTTAGAAGAAATTAGGGCAGCAGAAGGAGAGACTCTCCCAATCCTAGTGTTTAGTCTTGGTAAAACAGAAAAAAAACTAAAAACTTTAGAAGTCTTACTGGTTAAATATAAAGCTAACATTAATATGACTTATGATAATGAAGAATTCAATGAATATCTTCTGGGTTGTACTTCTTTACACGTGGCTATAAAAGAAGAAAATGAAGAGATCATTGAATTACTAATAAAACACTTAGCTAACCCTTATATTACCTGTGGAGAACTTACATACCCTGATTACAGGTATCTAAGTAACACAACACCTATTGAGATGGCAAGAGCTATCTATAAGAAAGAAAAGAAGTGGCGAGAGGAAGATGATCCTGTGCAGCAAAAGAGAGAGCGTATTTATCTCATATTAAAGGATTATACTAAGAACTATCGTAAGCTAACTAAGGAATAGATGCAGTACACTACCAAGGAAACTTATAATGAAGAGTCTTTTTACTACAAACCTTATGGAACAAAAAGGAAGCGTACTTATAATCCTTTTGGGAATGCTAACTATGAGGATGTAGTAAAGAAAATCAAAGCTTTATTCCCAGAGCCATTTACAGAACAGTCCCTTCTTACTAAGAAAAAACCAAGGGAAAATGATGAGAAAACCACTAGCCCTTTTCAAGAAGCCTGGAAACTCTATCAAAGCCTAGCTGAAACCACTAGCGGACAAGGGGTACAAGACATGCGTCAACGCTTTGCGCTAGAGCATCCTCGCCTTTTTGAGATTATTAATGAGGAGAACTTCGATCAATACAAGGCCAACGTCAAAACTCAAATCATAGAAGGTGGCTTACTCACCGACGCTGATCGTATCGATAAAATCTTACGTGCTTACAGCTTGCTAGAAGTATTAGCGCCTGCCTATATCGAACTCTTCTACCAAACCTATCCTGCGGAAGCAGCGCTGCTTACCGATAAGCTAATGCTATTTGGGCGCTATTCGCCTAAGGTATCGCTTCAAAGAGGCTTTAGAGACCAAGAAATGGGGCATAGTAGAGTAGTTAGTACTGAGTAGTTAGTATTAAGTATTAAGACATTGCTATGTTATTTCAAACGATTTATCAGCTACTTACCTTCAACTCTATGCGCTCTGGCTGGCTGTCCAGCGAGGGTGCGGTAGCTTGTGGGCAAGCAGCATTGGACAGCTTGACTTTTTGGTTCTTTTTGCATCAAGAACCGAGCCTCTGGCGAGCTCAGTGAAGCTACAAAATGAACATACAAGCCAAGTTCTTATTCACCTCAAGAACCAACATAGCCAAACTACAAAAATGAACATACAAATACTTATCTATAGCTCAATTAACTTCGTTGAGCTCGCAAGCTCGGTTGTGTCAAGAACCAAAACGCATCGAAGTCACAAAATAAACACACAAACTTGTACCAACCCACTCTCTCCCTACATCAACGCCCTATAAACTTGTACCGACAGTTAAAAACTTGTATCTTAGCCTCACCATAATCAAGCTGCTACACCTAATGAAAGCAACCTTATTATTCCTTTTCCTGCTGCCCGTTGGGCTATTGCTGGCACAAACCCCTCAAAAGCAACTCGTAGAAGCCGTTACTGAAGCGGAGTATGCTCAAGCGCTTAATCTTGCCCAACAAGTAGACATTACCCAAATCGACACTACCATTAAAAGATATTCTCGTAGTGGCAGCGAGATAGTTCAGCGAACAGGCCGTAAAAACCCGTTGGCGATTCTTTTATTGCCCTTTATCGCTTTAGAGTCTGCTGCCAAGGAGAAAACCTACCGATTTAGTTTTGATGAAGTAGCCCTGGCCTGGGCGATAGGTGATAGTATTGCTTCTCCTCAAAAGACTGCTTGGGTGAAGTATTTGTTGGAAAACACTGATACCAGCCACGTACACACCGACTATTTCAATATTTCTCTACTAGAGATGGCTTGTGAAAATGTGCAAGCGGATATTGTAAAGTTGCTGCTGCAGTATAAGGCACACCCAAAAATCATTTACATTACCAGCGGTAGCCACTTGGATGGTACTTACCAACAAAGACACACCGACCCTAAAACAGAGTACCTGAAAAAATGGACGAAAAAGTACTTGGCCTACCTCTCACCTGACCACCCCCAACAAGCCGACGCGCTAGCGATTGTGGAAAGCCTCCTAAAAGAAGGATATCAACTCTCTTGGTGGGACATCGCGGGCGCTGCCTCGCCGAAGCTGATTAAGATTATGGAAAAGTATGTGGCGTTAGAAATGGAGAATGAGGAAAAAGATCACACCCTTATCGACCAAGCCGTATACAGTTGTGACGTACCGCTTTACAAATACTTACAGCAGAAAGGTTATGAAATGACAAAGCGGAAGTACTTGGTTTGGAGATGTGCAGAGATACTAGAATATTTATATCCTCAAATAATACAATCTACTGACCCTAAAGACATCGTTGATTTAGAAGAAATTAGAGCTGAAGAAGGAGAAGTAATTCACCGATTAATTAGAAGCTATGGTGAAAATGAACAAGAAACGAACAAGCGAAAACTAGAGGTGCTTAACATATTAATTAGAGACTACAAAGCTAACATAAACATGCGTTTTAGGGCAGATATCGAACAGGGATGGGGTGTAAAAAAAGTAAGAAGAGTAGAACGGGTAAATAAGAAATATCTAGGCTTTACTCCTTTACATGCGGCTATTGAGGATGAGAATGAAGCCATAGTTAAATTACTGATAGGCCGCTTGGCTAATCCTCACATCGCTTGTGGAGAGCTTACGGCTTTTCGTTATGAATATATAAGTAATACTACTCCTTTAGAGATGGCGAAAGCTATTTATAAAAAAGAAAAAAAACGGCTAGAAGAAGACAATCCTATACAGCAAAAGCGAGAGCGTATCTATCTATTATTAAAAGACTACACCAAGAACTATCATAAGCTAACCAAGAAATAGATGCAGTATACTACCAAAGAGACCTACAAGGAAGAGTCTTACTTCCCTAGACCTTACGGAACGAAAAGAAAACGTATCTATAACCCCTTAGGGAATGCTAACTATGAAGATGTAGTAAAGGAAATAAAAGCCTTATTTCCTGAGTGTTGGCTTGCTGTCCAGCGAGGGTGCGCTAGCTTGTGGGCAAGCAGCATTGGACAGCTTGACTTTTTGGTTCTTTTGTGTCAAGACAAAAGAATAAAGAGAATAAGTAGATGCTTGCTCTCACATCACACTATTCTAAATATACCATTCCAAACGCTCTATCGTAAGTTTTGCAAACCGTTCTTGTACTAACCCCCTCTCTCCCTACATCAACACCCTATAAACTTGTACCGACAGTTAAAAACTTGTATCTTAGCCTCACCATAATCAAGCTGCTACACCTAATGAAAGCAACCTTATTATTCCTTTGCCTGCTGCCCGTTGGGCTATTGCTGGCACAAACCCCTCAACAGCAACTCGTAGAAGCTGTTACTGAAGCGGAGTATACCCAAGCGCTCAACCTTGCCCAACAAGTAGACATTACCCAAATCGACACCACCATTAAAAGATATTCTCGTAGTGGCAGCGAAATTGTCCAGAGAACAGGGCGTAAAAACCCATTGGCGATTCTTTTATTGCCCTTTATTGCTTTAGAGTCTGCTGCCAAGGAGAAAACCTACCGATTTAGTTTTGATGAAGTAGCCCTGGCCTGGGCGATAGGTGATAGTATTGCTTCTCCTCAAAAGACTGCTTGGGTGAAATACCTACTTGAAAATACCGATACCAGCCACGTACACACTGACTACTTCAACATCTCCCTACTAGAGATGGCTTGTGAAAATGTGCAAGCGGATATTGTAAAGTTGCTGCTA
Source organism: uncultured Cytophagales bacterium (assembly GCA_937911505.1). Classification (GTDB taxonomy): domain Bacteria; phylum Bacteroidota; class Bacteroidia; order Cytophagales; family Thermonemataceae; genus CALEMF01. Next base: position 1,323 of record CALEMF010000013.1, on the reverse strand, counting down.
CAATACAATGCACACCCAAAAATCATTTACATTACCAGCGGTAGCCACTTGGATGGTACTTACCAACAAAGATACACCGACCCCAAAACCGAGTACCTAAAAAAGTGGACGAAAAAGTACTTGGTATACCTCTCACCCGACCACCCTCAACAAGCCGATGCGCTAGCGATTGTGGAAAGCCTCCTAAAAGAAGGCTATCAACTCTCTTGGTGGGATATCGTAGGTGCTGCCTCGCCGAAGCTAATTGAGATAATGGAAAAGTATGTGCCGTTAGAAATGGAGAATGAGGAAAAAGATCACACGCTTATCGACCAAGCTGTATACAGTTGTGACGTACCGCTTTATAAATACCTACAGCAACAAGGCTATGAAATGACAAAGCGGAAGTACTTGGTTTGGAGATGTGCAGAGATGCTAGAATATTTACACCCTCAAGTAATACAATCTACTGACCCTAAAGACATCGCTGACTTAGAAGAAATTAGGGCAGCAGAAGGAGAGACTCTCCCAATCCTAGTGTTTAGTCTTGGTAAAACAGAAAAAAAACTAAAAACTTTAGAAGTCTTACTGGTTAAATATAAAGCTAACATTAATATGACTTATGATAATGAAGAATTCAATGAATATCTTCTGGGTTGTACTTCTTTACACGTGGCTATAAAAGAAGAAAATGAAGAGATCATTGAATTACTAATAAAACACTTAGCTAACCCTTATATTACCTGTGGAGAACTTACATACCCTGATTACAGGTATCTAAGTAACACAACACCTATTGAGATGGCAAGAGCTATCTATAAGAAAGAAAAGAAGTGGCGAGAGGAAGATGATCCTGTGCAGCAAAAGAGAGAGCGTATTTATCTCATATTAAAGGATTATACTAAGAACTATCGTAAGCTAACTAAGGAATAGATGCAGTACACTACCAAGGAAACTTATAATGAAGAGTCTTTTTACTACAAACCTTATGGAACAAAAAGGAAGCGTACTTATAATCCTTTTGGGAATGCTAACTATGAGGATGTAGTAAAGAAAATCAAAGCTTTATTCCCAGAGCCATTTACAGAACAGTCCCTTCTTACTAAGAAAAAACCAAGGGAAAATGATGAGAAAACCACTAGCCCTTTTCAAGAAGCCTGGAAACTCTATCAAAGCCTAGCTGAAACCACTAGCGGACAAGGGGTACAAGACATGCGTCAACGCTTTGCGCTAGAGCATCCTCGCCTTTTTGAGATTATTAATGAGGAGAACTTCGATCAATACAAGGCCAACGTCAAAACTCAAATCATAGAAGGTGGCTTACTCACCGACGCTGATCGTATC
>CALEMF010000012.1 GCA_937911505.1 uncultured Cytophagales bacterium | reverse complement strand
GTTTTTCATCAAGGAAATATGAACTATAGGTAAATCGAAGTAGTTTCGATTATTTCTTTGTAAAATATTACTTGCACGGAATTTAATTTCTAAAAAAAGTAATCTAAGGAAGAAGAATCAGTTGGGTTTGCCGACCGTTTACGTAGCGAAACCCATTTTCACCCCAAAAACCTGCTTCTTCTAGCATAATGCGAATATCTTTGTTCCATTCAGGAAGCGTCACGGTGGTATTCAACTCAATGGCATAAACGGTATTTGGGTAAAGTGGATAGTCGCCTGTACCTGGCACACCACCCTGTGCGTCCCACATCCCGATGGTAGGACCTGCGGAATGCCCATAAATACCGAGGGGATGGGTGTAGATGGCAGGTTGTAAACCTGCTGCTTTTCCTTCTTTGAGTGAGGCAAGTAAAATTTCATTACCTGTTTTACCCGTGGCGAAATTATCTGTAAAAATATCCTGTATTTGATTGCCGGCCGCCAAAGCTTTTACTAAAAAGGTAGGAGGGGTAGTCTCTCCTTTTTTAAGTACATAGGCGTGCTGCTGGCAGTCCGTATTGAGACGAAGATAGGTAACACCAAAATCACAGTGAAGCAAGTCACCTCTCTGAATTATCTTGTCGTCGGGGCGGTTGGAAAAAGAAGTAATATGGCTTTCCAGTTGCTCTCCTGATCGTTGGATGTCTACCGTTGGGTGAAACCACGTTTCAAGTCCCATATCTGTTGCCTTCTGCCTAAACCACCATTCTACATCATCAGTAGTCGTTTTACCCGGAATAACTACCTTAGCACTAAAAGCCTCGTGAATGATGTTACGTGTAATGGTCACCAACTCCTCATAAAGCTTCATTTCCTGAGGCGTACGGGTTTCGATCCAAGCAATCGCTAGCTTTTCAGCAGAAGTGATGCGAGACTTAAAGTCAGCCGGCAGTACTTGCATAAAAGCTTCGTAGTCTGTCTTTACTATGCCATCTGCAATCCCAAAATCTTTTGAATAGTTGAGTCCAATCTCTTGTGGGTTTCTAGCGGTAATGATATCTACAAGCGCTTTCCACTGATAGGGTTGCTTCTCTTTGTCCCAAGCAGAGCGAATACTTTCCCCAATATTGTAGCGGGCTACGGCCAGTTTTTCAAGTTTATTTTGTGCTTTATCTCTATAAAAGACCAAGATCGTTCTCCTACGCGCGTTAAGCCAGTTGGCAGGAAGCATCGTTCTCAATACAGGGTCTTCATTGTATTCTCTGGCAATAATCACCCACATATCAAAGCCCGTACGATCCATCAGTTTTGGTAAGAGTCGATCGAAACGATCTGCCAAAATACTATCCACTACGGCAGCTCTTTGGCGTTCAGGTAGTATTTGACCATAGGTAGAAAGCGTAAAAAGATATAAAAATAGAAAGCAATAGAGAGGTCTCATAAAAATATAAAGTGTGTTAAGTGTAAATAAACTAAGGGGGTGATTTAGCTCGGTAGCTCTTTAAGTAATTCGTTAGCAGGGAATCCCTCAAGCTTACCTTCTTTAATCAGTTTCATTTCTTCAACAGCCTGTTTAATACTTTCTATCATTTCTGCTTTTTGAGAAGTTAAAGGTTGAACTCTCACAAACTTGAAATTTTTGAGTAACTCAAGAATGAAGGCTGCTTTATCATCTTTTATATCGATTTAGTTACCAAAGATAACAAAAATACCAACGGTAGAAAAAAATGAAAATAGTAGAGAAACAGGAAGCCTAAGACCGTAAAAGCTAGGAACAATTAATTTCAAACATTTCCGCTTTCAAACGCTTTTACCAAATATGATAAAAGAAACGGTTGCTAAAATACTGAAAAGCCTTTCAGAAGGAATTTATGAAAAAGATGAAGCCATCCATTTGGCCTTTCTCACTGCTATTGCGGGAGAAAGTATTTTTTTATTAGGTCCTCCCGGTGTGGCGAAAAGTTTAATTGCTCGTCGCTTAAAGTATGCCTTTAAAGAAGGAAAAGCCTTTGAGTATTTAATGAGCCGTTTCAGTACGCCCGACGAAATTTTTGGTCCTATCTCCATTAAGCGTTTGAAAGATGAGGACAAGTACGAACGCATCGTCACCAAGTACTTGCCTGATGCCAATATTGTCTTTTTAGACGAAATATGGAAAGCAGGTCCTTCTATTCAAAATGCTTTACTCACGATCCTCAACGAAAAAATTTATCGCAACGGAGAGCAAGAGATTGAGGTAGATATTCGAGGAATCATCGCTGCCTCCAACGAAATCCCTCAACTAGGTGAAGGACTAGATGCCTTGTGGGATCGCTTTTTAGTAAGGTATGAGATTGGGGAAATTCGCAATCACCAGAATTTCTTGAACATGATTACTGCTACGAAGGATGTCTATACAGATACCTTGGCAGAAGAAGATAAAATAAGCGACGAACAAGTAGAAGATTGGAGCGAGACCATCGATCAGATTCATCTGACAGATGAAGTGTTGAATACCATTCAGGTAATCAAATACAAAATAGAGGAATACAACCAAAAGCAAAGTAGCCCAGAGACACGAATACTCATCTATGACCGTCGCTGGAAGAAAATCGTACGGCTCCTACGGACTGCTGCCTTCCTGAACGGACGAGAAGAGGTAAACTTGATGGATTGCTTCCTCATTAATCATTGTCTTTGGCAAAAGCCTTCTCAATTCGATACCATTTTACAGATTGTAAGCGAAACCATTCGTAAACATGGCTATTCTATTGCGTTGAACCTAAGTGCTATTAAAAAAGAAATGAAAGCCTTAGAAGAGGAAGTAGACCGAGAGGTACGTATTCCGCATACAGTTACCGTTAATGAGCCACAGTCTATAGATAATGATTACTTGGAGGTACTGGGGATTACCAACTACTTTGAGGGTCAACTCATCAAAAAAGCAGAATTTGCTAAGCTGAAACGAGAAGAAACACAGTCCATTAGTCTGTTTGACGAAAGCCATAGCTTAGTCAACAAGATCAACGCAAGGCTCTCCGATCAGGAAAATACCATCGATATTTACTATAACGCACAGGTGTTTTCTCTACAACTGAAGACCGTACAGCGTGAAAAAACTGAGGTGACCTCCAAAAAGCCACACGAGTTGGTAGAGCAATTCTGGGACGAGCGAACAGATAAACTCATGCAGTTTGTGAAACAGCAACAAGAGAAGCTCAACAACGATCGTCCCACAGCGCTTGCGCATCTAAAAGAAAATTTCTTCGTTCCTGCTCATCTTAGTGAAATCGTAGAAGCCAACTTGCAAGAATCCATCAAGTCTTTGAACAATTTACAACTGCGTATTGAGAAGCTCATCCATAGCTACAAAAACATCCGTTAAGCAACAGTTTTTGCTCACAAAGTGAATTGTAACAATTGTGTAATACTCGTGGTCATTGTATCGAAAAGCAGATGCGGGAGAATCCCCGTAGCAAAGGCAATTAGGCTCAGCGGCGCCAGCATACTGATTTCTCTCGCATTAACGTCTTTTAAGAGTGGTGACCACTCCTGAGGATATTTAAGCCACAATTTCCCGAAATACATACGCTGGAGTGTCCACAGAAAATAACCTGCCCCTAGTACAATCCCTAAAGTAGCCACTACAGCCATCCAAGCGGGTAAATGACTGGACCCTAGCCCTCCTAGAATAGTAAAAAGCTCACCAATAAATCCAGAAAAGGTAGGTAAACCTAAAGAGGCGAAGAAAGCAATAATGGTAAATGTACCGTAGAGCGGCATTTGGCTAAGTAGCCCACTGTAATGGGTAATTTGCCGATCGTGCGTTCTATCGTAAAGTACTCCTACGATGAGAAAGAGCATTGCCGATAAAATACCGTGACTAAACATCTGAAAAATAGCGCCATTAAAACCTTCTTGCGTAAAAGAAGCAATACCGAGCATCACAAAGCCCATATGTGAGACTGAGGAGTAAGCCACAAGCTTCTTTAAGTCTTGCATAGCAAGTGCATTGAAAGCCCCATAAATGATAGAGACGACGCCCAAACAACCAATGAGCCACGTAAATTGTAAAGCCTCTGCTGGAAAAATACCAATACCAATGCGTAGCAAACCATAGCCCCCAATCTTAAGTAGAATACCTGCCAATACAACCGAGATAGGCGTGGGCGCTTCCACGTGGGCGTCAGGCAGCCAAGTATGTAAGGGAACAACAGGCAACTTAATCGCAAATCCCACAAGGACAATAAAGAAAATAAGCATTCTAGGCGACCAATCTGCCATAATGGAAGCCTTACTGGCCAAAAAACTACCTGGAATAAAGTTCTTAGCGTCTGTCATGGCAATCAGATCGAAAGTACGTACGAGTGCCTCTGGGTTAATTTCACCAGCAGCTAGCAAGGCTTGTATTTCCGCTTGTATAGCAGGTGTATATTGGTCAGAAGAGGAGATAAGATTCATCACAAGCGCTGTTTGTTGCGGATCCATAACGCTCAGATACAGGCTAATCATCGCGATAAGAATCAATAAAGAGCCTACCAAAGTATAAATGAAAAACTTAATAGAAGCATAAGCACGGCGCTTTCCACCCCAGATACCAATCAGAAAGTACATCGGGAGCAACATAAACTCGAAAAATAAGTAAAATAAGAAAAAATCTAGCGCTACAAAGCACCCAATAATACTACTACTAAGTAATAAATACAGAATAAAATACCCCTTCTCTTGTCGTTGGATTTGCCAAGAAGAGATAGCACCCATAAAAAGTACAATCACTGCCAATAATAGCATAGAGATACTCAAGCCATCTGCCCCAACGAAATACTGTATGGAAAGTTGTCCCCATTCTCCTAGGCGTAAATCAATCCAAGCCAGCTTTTCCACCCATTGCATGGTTTGCTCTTCTTTGACACCTCCCAGTGTTGTGTCGAAGCTTGTAAATAAAAATATACCTAAGGCCAATTGTAAAGCTGTTACTAGAAGCGTCCCTATTTTAAAGACTTGTTTGTAACGAGCAGGTACAAACAATAACAAGACAATGGCCAAAAGCGGCATGAATATGAGAATAGAGAGCCAAGGAGCATTCATACAAGCAAAATATTTGGAATGGAAGCGAAGCTAACAGATATCCCCCATATAGACAAAAAAATAAAGACGCTTTATCTGTAAAAATGATAATCCGAATAAAAAAAATGAATAAAGGAAAAAGTAGTGCAAAGAAATGATAGAATTCTTATGTAGTTATAAAACCCTATTTTTTAAACAAAGTGTTCTAAAGCTGTAAATATGTAATAATTATTTAATGAATCAAACTATTTAAAATCATTCTAAATTATGATATAAAATCTATCAAAATAGTATATATAATTTTGATAATCAATGACTTGAGTGCTATTTTGTAAGGCTCCGCACCAAAAGTGAAAAGTTTGTTACATTATGTTATTTGTTTCGTAAACTTCCGATGCTATTTTTGTACCAGTGATTATTACAAACACAATAGTACACGGATACAACCCAATTTTCGATATGTTTTCTCACTATATGAAGCGTTTAATAAAAGTGAAAAGTCTACTGGCTTTTACATTGGTATTTCTGTGGGCTGCACCTGCTATGATGGCCCAAGAGGATTCCACCGCGCAAGCACAAGCGCAATCGGGTGGTGACAGTGACGTAAGCGTAGATCATGGAAAAGAACTCTTTAATGCTAACTGCTTAACCTGCCACAACCCTACTGATGTACCCAAAACAGGTCCAGGCTTAAAAGGCGTTACAGACCGCCGCAGCGAGTCATGGATCATTGCTTGGATACAGAATTCACAAAAACTTATACAGAGTGGCGACAAGCAGGCCGTAGCACTCTACGAAGAATACAATAAGCTAGCCATGCCTGCTTATGAAGACTTTACAGAGTACGATATTAAATCTATTCTCGCCTACATTGATGCTTATGAACCTGTTGTAGTTGATGATAAAGGAGGAGATGAGACAACTGTAGATGGTACTGCGACTGCTGGCGGTGAATACCTCAATCTCCTTTTAGGCGGTATGATCGTATTACTTCTCTTGGTATTGGTTGTGTTGATTATCATTACCCAACTCCTCACCAGATTCTTAAAGCAAGATGAAAACCTAGACGAAGCAGATAAAGAGGTCGTAAACCAACGCTTTGACTTGGGAGCTGTCTTCCAAAGTAAGGCTTTCTTAACGGTAGTAGGCGTATTTTTCTTCTTGGTAGTTTCTAAAGCAGGGATCGACAAGGTAATGAACATTGGTATTCAAGCAGGGTATGCTCCTACACAGCCTATCGCCTTCTCTCACAAGCTACACGCTGGTGCAAATGAAGTAGATTGTGGTTATTGCCATACAGGTGTATATAAAGGAAAGTCAGCTAACATTCCTTCTGCCAATATTTGTATGAATTGTCATAATCAAATCAAACGCTCCTCTCCTGAAATCCAAAAAATCTACGCGGCGATCGAAAACGATCAGCCGATAGAGTGGGTGAGAGTACATAACTTACCAGACTTGGTTTACTTCAACCACGCACAGCATACCGTAGCGGGTCAGCTAGAATGTCAAAACTGCCATGGTCAGATAGAAGAAATGGAAGTAGTACAGCAACGTGCACCGCTTACCATGGGTTGGTGTATCGATTGTCACAGAGAAACTGTTGTACAAGGTGCTGCTGATGAGAGCAACGAATACTATGATCGCCTAAGAGCTGCGCACGCTAAGGATGGCTTGAAAGCCGCAGACATCAAAGTGAAAGACATTGGTGGGCTAGAGTGCTCTAAGTGCCACTATTAATCTTATCATACAAACTTTCGATAAGCCGTTTCTATTTTTACGCTAGATAATTAAGACACATAATGAAGAATAATAAGAAATATTGGAAAGGAATTGAGGAACTCACCAATGACATAGAGTTTGTGAAAAATGCTGAGAAGGAGTTCCCTGATTTCTTACCTGTTAGTGATAAAAAAGGAAATAAGAATGAAGAAGGAGGGAATTCGCGCAGAGATTTTCTTAAATTAATGGGTTTTGGAATGGCAGCCGTATCACTAGCGGCTTGCGAAACACCTGTGAAAAAAGCCATTCCTTATCTCAATAAACCTGAAAATATTGATCCTAGTATTCCTAACATCTACGCTTCTACTTACATGAAGGATGGGGAATACTGTAGTATTTTGGTAAAGACACGAGAAGGACGTCCTATCAAGATTGAAGGAAACACCATGTCTAATGTTACCAAAGGCGGTACAAGCGCTAGGGTACAGGCTTCTTTGCTAGGTTTATACGATCTCTCTCGAGAGCAATTCAAAGAAGGTTTCTTAAAAGGGGGAAAGTCTATAGATGTAGAGAAAGCTGATGCAGAGATCAAGCGCGCCTTGCAAGGTGCTCAAGGAACGATATACATCGTGACACCTACCATTGCTAGCCCTTCTACAAAGCAAGTAGTAAAGGAGTTTGCTGCTAAATACCCTAACACAAAGCACGTCACTTACGATGCAGTATCTTCCTATGGTATCTTAAAAGCAAACGAAGAATCTTTTGGTGTATACGCGTTACCTACTTATGACTTCAGTAAAGCAGAGACATTTGTGAGTGTGAATGCTGACTTCCTAGGTACTTGGCTCTCTTCTATAGAGTACAGCCGTCAGTATGCTAAGACAAGAAAAGTAAACGATAAGAAAAGAACGATGTCACGCCATTATCACTTCGAGAGTGGTATGTCACTTTCTGGAGCTAATGCTGACCATCGTATTCAAATAAAGCCTTCTCAAGAAGGGTTGGTAATTGCAGCGCTTTACAATGAAGTAATGGGCGGCAAGCAAGCACCTACTGTAGAAGACGCTAAACTAGCGGCGAAGATTAAGCAGGCAGGAGAAGAGCTGAAAGCCAATCGTGGTAAGAGTTTGTTAGTATGTGGTTCTAATGATCCAAGTGTACAAGTGCTAGTTAATGCCATCAACTTTGAGTTAGGCAACTACGACAGTACCATCGACCTTACTCGCCCTACTTACTTAAAGCTAGGGAATGACGAGGAAGTAAATAAAATGATTGATGCCATAGCAGGTGGTCGTGCTGGAGCGGTAATGTTCTTAGATACTAACCCTGTGTATGATCATCCTAGAGGAAAAGATCTAGCAGAAGGGTTAAAGAAAGTAGCCCTTTCTATCTCTTTCTCTAACACCATCGACGAAACAACCACGCTTTGTAAATACATCACGCCTGATCACCACTATTTAGAGTCTTGGAATGATGCAGAAGCACGTGCAGGTATGTATAGCTTAGCACAACCTACTATTTCACCCATTTTTAAAACACGTCAGTTTCAAGATAGCTTGTTAGTTTGGAGTGATAACAATACCACTTATTACGATTACCTAAGAAGCTACTGGAAAGACAATCTTTACAAGGGCGAAGCAGGAGGATTTGAAAACTTCTGGGTACAAGTGCTACACGATGGGGTATATGAACCTCAAGGCTGGGAAGCAACGCTGCCCACTACCGACGAGGAAACGGCCGAAGAAGTGCCTGCTGCGATAGAAGCAGGTGGTGGAGGTGTTGACATCCAAGGAGATGCAGCCAAAGCCATCAGCGATATACGAAGCGTATACAAGCCTGGCGGAAAAATGGAATTGGCACTATACCAGAAAGTGGGTATTGGAAGTGGGGCAATGGCTAATATTCCTTGGCTACAAGAGCTACCTGATCCTATTACCAAAGCTACTTGGGACAACTACTTGTGTATTTCTATTTCAGACGCTAAGTCGATGGAGGTAAAACAAGGTGATATTGTAAAAGTAACAGCTAATGGTCATACAGTAGAAGTGCCCGTATTGGTACAGCCTGGTCAAGCAAGAGGAACAGTATCTTTAGCATTAGGATACGGTAGAACCAAAGCTGGTAAAGTAGCCGATGGGGTAGGAGCAAATGCGTATCCATTTGCCAAAAAGAATGGCTTGGCTACCATGTATGCAGCCTTTGATGTAGCCATTAAGAAAACTGAAAAGAAAGATCAAATCGCGCAAACCCAAACCCATCAGACTATTATGGGGCGTGATATTATACGAGAAGCAGACTTAAAGACTTACAAAGATGAGAAAGTCTTTGCCAAGGCGATGGAAGACAAGTATGCGATTATGATCCATACCAACGAAGGGCTCAAAAAGCCCACAGAGATCAGCCTTTGGAACGGTCACGAAGAAGAATACAATCGTAATCACTGGTGGGGAATGGCCATCGACATGAACTCCTGTATTGGTTGTAGTGCTTGTTTGATTGGTTGTCAAACAGAAAATAACGTACCCGTAGTAGGAAAAGAGGAGGTAATTAACCGTCGTGAAATGCACTGGATTCGCATCGATCGTTATTATTCTTCTATCATTCCTAAAGACGAAATAGAAGAGGCAAAAACTATAGATGGTTATAAGGAAATGGAGAACGCTTCTGAAGATCCAGAAGTAGTATTCCAGCCAATGATGTGTCAGCACTGTAACAATGCCCCTTGTGAGACGGTTTGTCCCGTATTAGCAACTACCCACAGTTCTGAGGGACTCAACCAAATGACTTATAACCGCTGTATCGGTACACGCTACTGTGCTAATAACTGTCCTTACAAAGTACGACGCTTCAACTGGTTCAATTATACCAACGAGGGGCAATTCAAAGATGTAAACTACATGTCTTTCACTGACTTAGGTAAGATGGTATTGCACCCAGACGTAACGGTACGTTCTCGTGGGGTGATGGAGAAGTGCTCTTTCTGTATACAGCGCATTCAACAAAGTAAACTGACCGCTAAGACAGAGAAGCGTAAGATTAAAGATGGTGAGGTAAAAACAGCTTGTCAGCAAGCTTGTCCAGCCGATGCGATTGTCTTTGGAGATATGAATGATCCTGATAGTGAAATTGTAAAGGTGTTGGGTATCGAGAAAGAGGTGAAAAAAGTAAAAGATGATACAGAGCTGAGTGTAGTAATGAAGGAACCAAGGGCTTTCCACGTGTTGAATGAAATCAACGTAAAGCCTAATGTGACTTACCTTACTAAGATCAGAAATAAAAAAGTATAAAATTCGTTTGATTATCGTTAAATCCCTATAAATATGCAAGTTACTTCACATGTAAGAGAACCTTTAGTAACCAATGGGAAGACCATGCACGATATCACCCAAGATATCTGCAGGCAAGTAGAGGCAAAGCCTACACTTGCTTGGTTGGTGGCCTTCGCCATATCGGTTGCTACTTTATTGATTGGTAGCGTAGCACTTGCTTCTACTTGGTGGTACGGCATTGGTGTTTGGGGCCTCAACAAAACAATCGGTTGGGCTTGGGACATCACCAACTTCGTTTGGTGGGTGGGTATCGGTCACGCTGGTACACTCATCTCAGCTATCCTATTATTATTCCGCCAGAAATGGAGAACCTCCATCAACCGTGCAGCAGAGGCTATGACCATTTTTGCAGTACTTTGTGCGGGTTCATTCATTCTAATGCACATGGGACGCCCTTGGTTAGCACACTGGGCACTTCCTCTACCTAATACTTATGGTTCTTTGTGGGTAAACTTCAACTCACCACTTGTTTGGGACGTATTTGCGATTAGTACTTATCTAACCGTGTCGGTAGTATTCTGGTACGTAGGGTTGATTCCAGACTTAGCTACTATACGAGATAGAGCGAAAATAACCTTAGAAGAGAATCCTTTATTACCTACAGATACCGCAGAAGAAAGAAAAGCAAAGAAAGCAAAGAGAAGACCTATTTCTGCTTTTATGTATGGATTACTTTCTTTTGGCTGGGAAGGTGGCGCCAAGGTATGGGCACGTTATGAATACGTAGCGCTTATTTTGGCAGGACTTTCTACGCCGCTAGTACTCTCTGTACACACCATTGTAAGTTTTGACTTTGCTACCTCGGTAATTCCAGGATGGCATACTACTATATTTCCACCTTACTTTGTAGCAGGAGCGATTTTCTCTGGTTTTGCGATGGTACTTACCCTTATGCTTATTACAAGGGTAGTGTTCAAACTAGAAGATTATATTACTATAGAGCATATTGAAGTAATGAACAAGGTGATTATTCTTACGGGGTCTATCGTGGGGATCGCCTATATCACTGAGTTCTTTGTAGCTTGGTATTCAGGGGTAGAGTATGAAAGTTATGCGTTTATCAATCGTGCTTTTGGTCCTTACTGGTGGGCATATGCCGCTATGATGACCTGTAACGTGATTTCTCCGCAGCTCTTTTGGTTCAGAACTATCCGAAGAAGCTTGGTATGGACTTTTGTACTTTCTATTGTAGTAAATATTGGGATGTGGTTTGAACGCTTCGTGATTATTGTTACTTCCCTACACCGTGACTACTTACCTTCTAGCTGGGCAATGTTCTATCCTACTATTTATGATGTAGGAGACTATGTATTCAGCTTTGGTTTATTCTTTACGCTCTTCTTTTTATTCGCTAAGTTCTTACCTGTGATCAATATGGCAGAGGTGAAAACAGTACTCAACTCTACAGACGAGAAAGCTAAGAAAGATGCAGAGCAACGCATCAGAGAAGAGCAAAAACAAACTGAAACTGAAACAGTTGGATAGCCTTCTTATCAATAAGACGACTTTAAACAATACATTATGGCTGATAGCAAGTTAATAGAAAAACATAAATATATGGTGGGTATTTATGATCACGAAGAGAAGATCATAAAGGCAGTGAAGGAGGTACAAAAACAAGGTGTTAAGGTACACGAAGTGTATTCTCCTCATCCTATTCACCACATTGATACCTATATTGGTCATCCGAGAACACGTATTCCTATTGCAGCCTTCTTATTTGGCGCTACAGGGATGCTACTGGCTATCTGGATGATCTCCTACATGTTAGCAGTAGACTGGCCAATGATCATTGGTGGTAAAAACTTTCTTCCCATTCCTACTATGGTGCCTGTTACCTTTGAAGCAACTGTACTTATCTCTGCTTTAGGAATGGTAACAACCTTCTTCATTGCTAATAACATGGGACCAGGGAAAAAAGAAGCTATGTTTGATAGAAGGACTACCGATAATAGGTATGCGCTGATCGTAGACCTTGATAAAAATGTGGCAAAGTCATCAGAAGAAATCAAAGTAGTACTAGAGTCTCTAGGTGCTGAGGCCAACCCTAAGATTATTGAAAGATAAAAGAATCCCACTCATGAATTATAAACATATTACTTGGATAGTATTATTAACAGTAGGGCTTGCCTCATGCGGGCAAGATCCTAATGATACAGGGGTAGAATATGCACCTAATATGTATCATTCCATTCCTTACGAACCATTAAGCCAAAAGGCTGATAACCCTAATAAAATTAACGATAATGGGCTTAACATGCGTAAGCCAGTAAAGGGAACAATAGCGAGAAGAAATTATAAAACCACTTACGTAGATAACGAAGGGAAAGAATATGATCTGGGTCTTATGATTTACAACACCCATCGTGATAGCATCGAATGGGCACAGAAAAATCTGAAAAATCCGCTTCCTGCTAATGAAGAAATTATTGCAGAGGGTAAAGTGCTTTACGAGCGATATTGCCAAGCTTGTCACGGTGCCAAAGGTGATGGCAACGGAAAAGTAGGGATTAAATACACAGGGGTAGCTAATTTGGCAGCAGGACAAGTGGCTAAATATAATGGTGGGCATATCTTTCACGTAATTACTCACGGAAAAGGTAGAATGTGGCCGCACGCTTCTCAGGTAAGCCCTGTAGATCGCTGGAAAATTGTAGAGTATGTACACGTATTACAAGGACAGCAAGACGAAAGTGGCGTGAAGGCAGGCGAGGAAGCAGAAAAAGAAGAAGAGGCAGAAGTAGGGGAGCCAGATGAGCAAAACTTGACTATTCCAGAAGGGGTGGATATGGTCAACCCTGACTCTACTGAAACGATGATGAATTAAAAAAGAATAATTAGACGCATACAGATTAAGAATAGAATAATGGCAGATCACATACAATATAATCTTGAAGAAAGATACGAATTCACGCCAAAGCTACGCAAGCAACTCCTCATGGTCATTGGAATTGGACTACTGCTGCTTGTTGCTGGCGCTGTCTTTTTAGCCTTAGATACGGGTGGAGGACATCATGGCGGCGGAGAACATCACGGTGGTGGACATCACGAAGGTGGCGGCGGCGGAGAAGAGCATGGCTATAATTGGATGACCCGTATATGGGCTAATTTCTGGTTAAATGGTATATTCTTTACTGAAATTGCTGTGATGGGTGTACTATTTCTTGCTATTCAATATTTGGCAAAAGCAGGTTGGTCTGCTTCATTTCTAAGGATCCCAACAGCTTTTGGTAATTTCTTACCCTTTACAGGAGGTGTACTTCTGATTGTATTCCTATTTGCTAACCATGATTTGTTCCATTGGACACACTCGTCTCTGTATGACAAAGCGGGTGAGGAGTATGATTCCATCATCGCTAACAAAGCACCTTTCTTCTTTTGGCCCTTTGAAAGCGGCTCGTTTCCTGTATTCTGGCTTGCGCGTTTTGTGCTTTACTTTGTACTGTGGTATTGGTTATATACACTTATTAAAAAGCAGCACCTAGCAGAAGATAACATAGAGAACCGCCTTAATGTAAAGCATTATGACAAAGCTACCGTGTACTCTGCTATTTTTATTGTAATCTTTGCCGTAACGTCTTCCACTTCCGCTTGGGATTGGGTAATGAGTATTGATACACACTGGTTCAGTACTATGTTCGGCTGGTATATGTTTGCAAGCGGTTGGGTATCTGGTTTGGCAGTGATCACACTAGCAGTCATTTACCTGAAAGAACAGGGCTACTTAAAGATGGTGAATGAAAACCACCTACACGACCTTGGAAAGTTTATGTTTGCTTTCAGTATTTTCTGGACTTACATCTGGTTTTCTCAGTTCCTTTTGATCTATTATGCGAACATGGCAGAAGAAACAATTTACTTCTACGAAAGATTGTATGGATATGATGGGATTTACTCCCCAATGCTCGTTCTTAATCTTATAATTAACTTTGTCTTTCCTTTCCTATTCTTAATGACAAGAGATGCCAAGCGAAAAGCAATCTTCTTGAAAGTAGCTGCTTGGGGTATTCTTATAGGGCATTATCTGGACTTCTTTGTGATGATTATGCCTGGAACAGTAAAGGAAAACGGCGGGTTCTTTTTAGTAGAAATAGGCACATTGTTGATGTTTATTGGTGGATTTGTGCTGGTATTTGCTAATACGCTTAGTAAGTACGGACTTATCCCTAAGAATCATCCTATGTTGGAGGAAAGTTTACATCATTCGATCTAAATTGTCACTAGTTGAAAACAGTTTAAAAATATGATACAGCTAATATTAGTCTTTGCAGCGATACTTATAATAGGGATATTTTTCGCGATCTTTAGAATTAGCACTTTAGCTTCTGCCGTAATGAAGAAGCCAGGTGCAGAGAAAGATAGCCAGGTATCTTCTGGCAACTCATTACACGGTGCATTATTCATTATATTACCCTTAATAGGGTTTGGAGCAGCAGGTTGGTACGGATACAAGTATTTTGGTATTTATACTCAACCACACGCTTCTGAGGCGGCTTCACAGACAGAGCCTCTCTTTTGGATAGCAACAGCCATCATCATTGCTATGTTCGTGATTACTAATGTTGCCTTATTCTATTTTGCTTACAAGTATAGATACAGACAAAATGGAAAGGCGCATTTCTATCCCGATAATACTAAGCTGGAAATAGTCTGGACTATTGTACCAGCTATTATTCTTACCACCCTGATCTTTACTGGTTGGAAAGCTTGGAGGAATATCATGTACGAAGCAAACGCACCTAAAAATGCACAGGTGATAGAAATTATGGGCTATCAATTTGCTTGGATGGTACGCTATGCAGGAGAAGATAACAAAATTGGTCGTTCTGACTTCAGGTATGTAGATGCTAGTAATGCGATGGGATTAGACTTTACAGACCCTCGCACCAATGATGATATCCAATTGGGTCAAGCAGAAATTCACGTGGTAAAAGGAAAACCTATAGAGTTGAAGATTAGAGCAAGAGATGTATTACACAGTGTTTCTATCCCTCACTTCCGTCAGAAGATGGATGCTGTACCAGGTATGCCTACAAGAATGACCTTTGTTCCTACAATGACGACTGCCGAGATGCGGCAAGAGTTGAGTACTAGACCAGAGTGGCAAGTAATTGATGAAACCACTGGTAAAGCAAGATTCCAAAACTTCAACTACGAAATTGCTTGTCAAGAGGTTTGTGGAAGAGGTCACTTCTCTATGAGAGCGGTAATTATAGTAGAAACGCAAGAAGAATACGATAAATGGTTAGCAGAGCAACAACCTTACGTTGAAAAAAATAAGGACTATGTTGTAAAAGCTATAGAAAAGCAAAAGCGCATTAAAAAGGAAGGACTAACAACTATGCGCGAAAGTGCAAACAAAGGCGTTAGACAAACGGCTTCTTTTTAAAATCTGAAAATTATTAAACCTAGAATAAAAAAATGGCAGTAGCAGTTCAACACGACGACGCTCACGTACACGACGAACACGAGCATCATGAAAACTTCATAACGAAGTATATTTTCTCGACTGACCATAAGATGATTGCGAAACAATTTCTTATTTCAGGAATCTTATGGGCATTCATAGGCGGCTTACTATCTATTTTATTCCGTCTCCAATTAGGATTTCCTGAAATGGATTTATCTTTCCTCAGATTCCTTTTGGGAGATTGGATAGATGCCACTGGTAAGCTAGATCCAGAGTTCTACCTAGCACTAGTTACCATGCACGGAACAATTATGGTGTTCTTTGTACTGACCGCAGGCTTGAGTGGTACTTTCTCTAATTTCTTAATTCCACTACAGATTGGGGCAAGAGATATGGCATCAGGCTTTATGAATATGCTTTCTTTCTGGTTCTTCTTTGTATCAAGTGTATTAATGTTTCAATCACTTTTCTTAGAAAACGGACCAGCAGCAGGAGGCTGGGTAGTATATCCACCATTAAGTGCCTTGCCACAAGCGCTAAAAGGATCTGGTGACGGTATGACCTATTGGTTATTATCAATGACCTTCTTTATCGTTTCTCAGCTCTTAGGAGGAATTAACTATATTACTACTGTAATTAACTTGAGAACAAAAGGAATGTCCTTCTCAAGACTGCCACTTACCATATGGGCATTCTTTATTACTGCTATTATTGGTTTATTGTCATTCCCTGTACTTTTCTCTGCAGCATTGTTATTGATGTTCGACAGGATGTTGGGAACGAGTTTCTACCTATCAGACATATATGTAGCAGGGCAAGCATTACACCATACGGGAGGTAGCGCCATACTCTACCAGCACTTATTCTGGTTCTTAGGTCACCCTGAGGTATACATTGTACTTCTTCCTGCACTAGGTATTTCTTCAGAGGTAATTGCTACGAATGCACGTAAGCCTATCTTTGGTTACAAAGCAATGATCCTGTCTATGTTAGGTATTGCGGTGCTCTCGTTTATTGTATGGGCACACCATATGTTTGTCACGGGTATGAATCCGTTCTTAGGAACCATATTTATGTTCCTGACACTCATTATTGCAGTACCTTCCGCAGTAAAAGCCTTTAACTATATTACTACCCTTTGGAGGGGTAACATCCGCTTTACACCGGCTATGTTATTCTCTATTGGATTGGTTTCTTTCTTCATCTCTGGTGGGGTAACAGGTATTATTTTAGGAAACAGTGCCTTAGATATCTATCTACACGATACTTATTATGTGGTAGCACACTTCCACTTAGTAATGGGTAGTGCTTCCTTTTTTGGTATGATGGCCGGGGTTTATCACTGGTTCCCTAAAATGTTTGGTAGAATGATGGACGATCGCTTAGGATACATCCACTTCTGGTTTACATTTGCTGGGGTTTATCTAGTGTTTTTCCCTATGCACTTCATAGGAATTGCTGGTTTCCCTAGAAGATACTATTCATTTACGGCCTTCGATGCCTTTAGAATTATGGCTGATCTGAACTCATTCATTAGTATAGCTGCTATTCTTACTTTCTCTGCACAGTTGGTGTTTGGTTTCAACTTCTTCTACTCTATCTTTAGAGGAAGAAGAGCTCCTCTAAACCCTTGGAATTCTAACACGCTAGAGTGGACTACGCCTATTAACCCTGGACACGGTAACTGGGTAGGTCAAATTCCTTATGTGTATCGTTGGGCATATGATTACAGTAAGCCAAACGCAGAGCAAGATGGCTTTACAGATTTTATTCCTCAGAATGTACCTTACTCTCAAACACCAAACTCAAATTTACCTTATGAGAATGAGTTGATTGAGATAGAGAAAGAGGAAATGTTACCTACAGATACGACACTCCATACGGAGAAAGTACCAGAATAGGTCATTAATCAGAAAATATAGTATAATTATATTCAGGAGCCTTACAAAAACTTGTAAGGCTCTTTTGCTAGAAAGGCAAGTCAAATAAACAAGAATACCGTGAGTAAAGTAGCTTTACGTAGCATAAAGGTAGACGGGAAGTATTACCTGTGGAAAAGAGAGCATCAGCATTTAGATGAATTTATATACGCAAAGTGTGTGGAGAAAGTCACGATATTTCTTAAAGGGTATAAAAAATCTCCGCTGTATCTACTTTTCAGAGAAGAAGACAATCCACTATTGGAAACGGATAATAAGCAGGTTAAATGGTGTGTAGGCTATCCTGATGCTGGAGTGATCTGGTCAAGCGTACCCGATAGTGTAGAAACGATTACCTATATCAATTTGAATAGGCCTGCTGTTATCGCAGCCCTCATAAGGTTTTTTATGAAAGAGAAGTGGCAACCAGCAAGCACATCTCGACCTCTGAAGATTGAACAGGCATTGGTATGGTTATCAAAAATAGCCTTACCAGAAGGATACTGAGAAAGCTGACAACAGGAAGCTCGTAATCCTGAAACCAATTATTCGTACAAACGATTTATTAGATAGATAAAATTTGTCTTAACGTAAAAGCACATGCAAAACCAAGGGAATCCTAAAGGCAGAACTTATAGAAGATGGGGCGTAACGACCATTATAGCGGTCTATCTGCTCATTGCCGTTGGAGGTATTGTAAGAAGTACAGGTTCAGGAATGGGCTGCCCAGATTGGCCTAAATGTTTTGGGGAGTATATTCCGCCTACAGAAGCCTCGGCACTTCCTGCCAACTACAAGGATATCTACGCAGAGAAACGCAAAGAGAAGAATGTACGCTTAATAAAATATATGCAACTCTTAGGAAAAGACGACCTCGCTACACGGCTGAAGAATGATCCGGGTATGTATATAGAACAAGACTTCAATGCCACCAAGACTTGGATTGAGTACATTAATCGTCTCATCGGTGCAGTCATTGGGTTACTAGTATTAGGTACCTTTGTTGCTTCTTTTCAGTATTTTAAAACAAAACCTAGCATCTTTTGGCTTTCTCTTTCAGCGGTTTTATTGACGGGTTTTCAAGGATGGATAGGCTCTATTGTCGTGTCTACCAATCTCCTAGAAGGGATGATTACCTTCCATATGTTTCTGGCTATCTTATTAGTCATGATACTCATTTACACCGTATTTCAAGCCTACAAAACGCAACTTCCTGAGGAACAGATGCAACATCTTTCCCTTCTAAAAGGGATAGCTATTGCTGCTTTCTTACTTACCTTCGCACAGACTATTTTGGGTACACAAGTAAGAGAAATGATTGATGTGGTGGCTATGCGTTTAGGGGAATCGCAACGAGGGGCTTGGATTGAAGCAATAGGGTTGAAGTATTTGATTCACCGATCTTTCTCCTGGGTAGTGCTTGTAGCCAATTTAGCGTTAGTTTACTTTATTCAACGTGGAGGAGCCAGTAAACTTTTACGACGTGTTGGGTATTCTGTCTTAGTAGTTACGTTGATACAACTATTATCAGGAATTGGTTTGGGTTATTTTGGTGTGCCACCTTATTTACAACCGATCCATTTGTTACTAAGCAGCGTTATGCTAGGACAACAATTTTTTGTATTTTTGGCGCTACAAAACAAAAGAGTCGCCACAGGCCATAAACAACCCCTAGAACAAGTAGTTTCTATATAAGAGTGTAGGAAAAAGAGATAATAAAAATGATTACAATTAATAATACTTCATCTATATCAATCACTGAAAAGTTAAAAGCTTACTTTGAGCTATTGAAGTTCAGGCTTTCTTTATTAGTTGCTTTTTCGGCAGCTTTTGGTTATGTATTTGGCGTAAATGGACAAGTGAATTGGCTACACATGGGTATATTTACCCTAGGTGGATTCCTCATATCAGGTGCTTCTATTGTACTCAATCAGATATGGGAGAAAGACTTGGATGCCTTGATGGATAGAACCAAGGAAAGACCATTGCCTAAAAACTATATTACCACTAACGAAGCCCTCGCATATTCAATCATACTGCTTACCATAGGAATGAGCATACTACTGGCTTACACCAATATGCTTACTGTCTCGTTGGCTATTTTATCAACTATTCTATATAGCTTTGTATATACACCACTCAAACGTGTAGGCCCCATTGCCGTTTTTGTAGGCGCTATTCCAGGTGCCTTACCACCGCTGTTAGGATGGACAGCCGCTACAGGTACAATTACCTACGAAGCTTTGATCATTTTTGGTATACAGTTTATCTGGCAGTTCCCCCACTTCTGGGCCATTGCTTGGGTACTGTATGACGACTATCAAAAAGCAGGTTTCAAGCTTTTGCCTTCTCGTGCAGGTAGGACAGCGGGGTCAGCTTTACAGATCATGATCTATACGATGTTCCTGATCCCACTGAGTCTTTTACCAGCCTTGTTTCAGTTGACAGGCATGATCTCAGCGGTCGTCGCTACCATTTGTGGATGTTTATTTCTAGCGCAGACTTTCCACCTGATGAAAGATGGCTCTAAAAAGGCTGCTTTGAGGATTATGTTTGGCTCCTTTCTGTACTTACCCGTGGTACAAATTACTTTTTTATTAGATAAGATAGGCTAGAAAAATAACAGGAAAAACGTATATTATTTTTTAATCTTTACAAGATGCAGCAGAAAAGAGAGTTTATTGATGTATTGATAGAAATGGCGCGTAAAGGCTACAACATCGCGCAGGTAGTAGGAGCTGATATCGCTTTACGTATCAAAGAGATCATCGCACTCGAAGAAATTGACCAAGTAGAACGCTACATCCAACAGCTTGTCGACGATTGGCAGATTGATGAGGAAGAAATTGCTTTGAAAAAGACTTTTAAGGAGATGGATGTCGATGATGAACTAAATCAGATGAAAAAAGATTTAGGACTGTAAGCATCTTGAGAAAGAAACAAAATTATACTAAAAGGTAAACGACCAAATCTACCTGTAAACACAACTTTATGACGCAAAATCCTGATCTTACGCCAAAGCAAATCGTTGAGGCACTCGATAAATATATCATTGGACAGAAAGACGCTAAGAAAAATGTAGCGATTGCTTTACGTAACCGTTGGCGTAGGATGAATGCTTCTGCTGAAATCCAAAATGAGATCATCCCCAATAACATTCTCATGATAGGCGCGACAGGGGTGGGTAAAACGGAAATTGCTCGCCGCCTGGCTAAACTCGCTAATGCTCCTTTTGTAAAAGTAGAGGCTTCCAAATTTACAGAGGTAGGGTATGTGGGGAGAGACGTAGAAAGTATGGTACGTGACTTGGTAGAGCAGGCTGTAAATATGGTAAAAGAGGAGAAGCAAGAGGCAGTAAAAGTGAAAGCGATAGAGGCAACAGAAGAAGTAATCTTGGATGCACTGATTCCTCCTGTAAAGCAAAAGTCAGGTGGAAGCCTGTTTGGTTTGGGCGGTACAGAAACCAATGACAATGTATCGAATGAAGATGTAGCGCTCAATGAAAAAACCAGAGAGAAATTTAGAGAAAAAATCCGCAATGGAGAGCTAGACGATCGTAAGATAGAGATCAATATAAGTCAAAATCCTGTAAGCAATATTGGTGTGGTAGGGCCAGGCATGGATGAGATGTCTATGATGAACATTCAGGAAATGCTCAGCGGATTTATGCCTAAAAAAACCAAGAAGAGAAAGGTGACGATCGCCGAAGCAAAGAAAATATTGCTTGAAGAAGAGGCTGCTAAGCTGATTGATATGGACGAAGTAAAGGAAGAGGCAGTTCGTAAAACCCAGAATACAGGCATTATCTTTATTGATGAAATTGATAAAATTGCAGGCGGTAGCGCAGGTAAATCAGGCCCTGATGTAAGCCGAGAAGGCGTACAGCGCGACTTACTGCCTATTGTAGAAGGAAGCGCTGTCAATACAAAATATGGAATTGTACGCACTGATCATATTTTATTTATTGCTGCAGGCGCTTTTCACGTAGCGAAGCCCTCAGACTTGATTCCTGAGCTTCAGGGGCGTTTCCCAATTCGGGTAGAGCTGAATGCCTTGACCAAAGAAGACTTCTATCAGATTCTTAAAGAGCCTAAAAACGCACTCACTAAGCAATACGAAGCATTACTTGCTGCTGAGGAAGTACAGCTCAGCTTTGAAGATGCCGCCTTGGATAAACTAGCAGAAATTGCTTTTTATGCCAATAGTGAGGTAGAAAATATTGGTGCAAGACGCCTACAGACCGTGATGAGCCGTTTACTTAACGACTTCTTGTTTGAAATACCTGATACCATCACCCCAGGTACTACCCTTACTGTAACCGCCGAGATGGTAGAAGAACGCCTAGCAGACTTAGTGAAAAACAGAGATTTAAGTCAGTATATTTTGTAGGAAAAGTATTCTATAAGCCATTAGCTATAAAGCAAAACCCCTCACTTACAGCGAGGGGTTTCTTTCTATTTTAAGTGTGTGGCAAGGTAATCCACATATTGTTGATAGAGCAATAAATAACTAGCACCATTATAGGCTACGCCGTGTGCACCAGGTGGATAAATACGTAAATCAGCATCTTTCCCGTTATCGATCAATGCTTTCACCAGTTGAAAAGTATTCTGTACGTGGACATTCTCATCCATAGCAGAATGCGCGATAAACATCTTTCCTTTTAGGTTTTTAGCATGTGTAGTAGAAGCACTTTGCACATACTTATGTTCATTTTCTGGCATTAAACCCATATAGCGCTCAGTATAAATACTATCGTATAAGCGCCAATCAGTAACAGGTGCGCCTATTAAAGCTACCTTAAAGACCTCAGGATGGGTGAGCATCGTGTAGCTCGACATGTAGCCACCGTAACTGTGTCCTCTAATGGCCATACGGTTAGCATCTACCCAAGCTTGCTTACCTAGGTATTGCGCTGCCTCTACAAAGTCTTTACTTTCATATTTACCTAGTTGCTCATATACCATCTTCTCAAACTGACTACCATAACCACCAGAGCCACGATTATTCACACTGGCAATCACATAGCCTTCCTGCGCGAGGTATTGCTCCCAACCGTTCGCTCTCCATTCATTATATACTGATTGCGCCCCTGGTCCGCCATAGATATTGAGCAACAAAGGATAAGCTTTGGTAGAATCAAAGTCAACTGGTTTAATAATATGCATATCGATCCTTTGACCATCACTATTGGTAAACTGCATCAGTTCTTTAGGCGCAAAGCCGACGGTTTTTACATAATCACTCACCGCCTGATTATCTTCAAAAGTCTTCAGTTGCTTTCCTTTCGTATCCCATAAGGCTACTTGTGTCGGAGTATTGATATTCGAATATGTATCAAGATAATACTGACCATTAGGAGAGAAATTGATATTATGCGTTCCTGGCTCTTGTGTAAGTCGCTTTTTATCCTTCCCGCTAAAGTCAATACTATACAGATGACGTTCCAGAGGCGACACCTCTGTACTGGTATAGTAAATCGTTTTCCGCTTTGCATCAATCTGGTGGAGGTACGTCACTTCCCAATTACCTTTTGTTACTTGATTGAGTAGCTTTCCCTTGTAATCATAGCGATAAATATGGCTCCAGCCGTCACGATCAGAAACCCAGAAGAATTCTTTGCTATTTTCAGGAAAAAAGAAAAGGTGCATAATGCCTGCGAAAAAATCGAACACATCAATCCACTGTTCTGACTTTTCCTCCATAATGAGATTGGCTTTTCCGTCCTCGCTGTTTGTAAAAAATAGCTTTAGATGATTCTGCTTACGATTGAGATGCGCAACTGCTAGTTGCCCAGATACGCTTGTCCAGTAAAGGCGAGGAATATACCCACCAGCTAGATCAATGTTGACCCATTGGCGGCGTTGCTGTATGACATCTATGATACCAATTTTCACCGTAGGGTTTTCTTCTCCTACCTTCGGATAAGGTATTTTCTCCCATTCTAGCTGTGGAATGTTCTGGTAATCCGTCATTTGGAAAATAGGCACTTGGCTTTCATCTGTTTGCCAAAAAGCAATGTATTTACTATCTGGCGACCACACCCATGCTTGGGCAAGGCCGAACTCTTCTTCGTACACCCAGCCAAAGCGACCATTCCAAATGAACTGTTCGGGATTGCCATCGCGGGTGAGCATTTGTTCTTCTTCCGTAGCAAAAGTATAAGTGTATAAATTTCCTTCTCGTTCGTAAGCTACTTTTTTACCATCTGGCGAGAGTTGAGCCGTTTGTGCATCTTTGGCTACCAGTTTCAAAGATTTATCATCTATGCTATAGATATAATAGTCAGAAATACCTGAACGACGGTAAATAGGGCGAAAATTACTTTGAAAGAGAATATACTGCGCATCTTTTGACCACTCAAAACTTTGATAAGTAAAAGGTTCACTTTGTTGTTGAGCATCGAAAATGGTTTCCCCTTCCAGTATTACAGGTGAAAAAGTGGTAATCTTTTGTTCTTCTAAAAAAGAAAAAGCCTTTCCTTCATCAATCCAATTGACACTACGGGGTCCAGCCTTACCGTTAAGCTTCCCACTAGAAGCAAGGGCTTCTTGTAAGTTTTGATAACGCTGTTGCGCGGTAAGCGATAGAAAGGATAAAAGAAAAGCGCAGAGTAAACTACTCCTCATAAACATTTTTTTCATAGAGTTTAGGGTTTGTAAATTAAAAATAGCATCTTATTTGTAAACAGAAGCTTTAGATTAGTATATGTATAGCAAGCAAAATACAACTAATCTGTAAGCTTTAAAAAATTTAACCTGTAATCTTATGCGACGATTCTCTCTACTAATCATAGCCATTATATTCATAGGACAAGTAAAAGCACAAAATCCTGAAAAGCTCATTGCCCAAAAGTGGCGTTTTAAAACAGGTGCTATCCATTTACAAGACAAGCCTATGAGTGACTTGCCCGAGCTATCGCCTGACGAAGAGATGGACGATATGATAGGTGCTATGCAAGACAAGCGAAAAGATATGATGCGCAACACTACGTTTCTTTTTAAAAGAAATGGAAAGATGATTTACGAAAATGAAGTGATGGCACGCGATGCTGAGTATCAGTATAAGGAAAGTAGTAAAATGTTTAAGTCGCGAGCGAAAGTAGAAGAAAAAGGGGAATGGGAAATGAGTAAAAATGGAAAGATGCTAAGAACTACGATAGGGCGCGAAACAAAACAATATGAAGTACAATCGCTCACCGCCGATAAAATGGTACTAAAAGACGAAGCAGGGCAGGTGTATGTGTTGGTGCCAAGCTTGTAGCGTCCCATGTGATACGCCATAAAATCCAATGTATTGCAGACATGACAGATTATTTAAAAACAGATTGGGACTATAACGCTGAGAGACTTGTAGAAGTATTTGATGAGTTACCACTCTGGGCTGCACCATTTGGATTAAGACTTCTTGATAACATCAAATATAAAAAAGGGATTAAGGCAGTTGATATTGGATTTGGAGCAGGGTTTCCATTGACTGAGATTGCTATGCGATTAGGTAAGAATGCTAAGGTTTATGGCATTGACCTTTGGGATGGTGCGGTGGATAGAGCTGAAAAGAAAATAGATTTTTATAACATAAAAAATATAGAAATTATACGTGGAACGGCAGCGGACATCCCACTTCCTAACAATACCATTGATTTAATAGTAAGTAATAACGGATTAAACAATGTAACTGACCTTGATAAATCGTTGTCAGAGTGCGCACGAATAATTAAAAAAAGAGGACAATTTATTCAGACAATGAATCTCAACGACACAATGATTGAGTTCTATTCGGTAATGGAGAAAGTATTACTCGATTTGAAACTTACCGATAGCGTGAGTAAAATGCAAAATCATATACACAAGAAAAGAAAACCACTTGACAAATATCTGGATTTAATTGAGTCACATAAATTTTCGATTGAAAACGTGATTCACGATAAATTTGAATACAAATTCGTTGATGGAACCACCATGTTCAATCATTATTTCATTAGACTTGCGTGCATTGATGGATGGAAAGAAATTGTACCAGACAATAGACAAAAAGAAATATTCGTATTGATAGAGGAAAATTTAAATAAAAAAGCACTAACAGACGGAATAATGAAATTAAGCGTTCCATTCGTTGTGATTGATGCTGAAAAACAATAAAGCAAGGTGTACAACTCGTATTATAAAGCATCGTGCGGCATCTATCATAGGTAAGCAAGCAACATTTTATTAATAGTATAGCAGTTCGGTGAGATAGCGCTTCAAACATGTAACGTCTCGTACGACTTACCGTTACCCCTAATAAAAACCCTCTAAAGGCTTACTTTAGAGGGTTCTTTATTAAAATTATCCTAGTGTACGATGGGTTTTTAGGTACAAATTATTAAATTGATAGCCATACTACTATTGTTTGCAGCATTGAATAACATGAAATTTCTCTGAATGATTTTCAGAGTGCAACTAACATTAAGCAAACAAGTAAAATGGCTGAAGAACCTCAAATCAGAAATCTACTCAAACTCATTAGACTCCTGTATGAGACACCCTCTAAGTCTGCAAAAACACTTGCCAGGTATTTAAAGGTAACACCCAGAACAATAAACAGGTACATCAACCATCTAAGAGCGGTAGGTTTTGAAATAGACATAGACACTGATTTCTCTCGTGAAAAACGTTACTATCTTATTAGGTATGGAGAGTACCCCGAAAAAGTACTTAGTTTCACACTCGATGAAAGTAAACTACTTAATGAGTTGGTAAAAACACTTCACATAGATCATCCTTTACGTACTTCTATTATAAAAAAGCTTTATCAGGTATCTGCACAAGCCGATGTAGCTAAAGCCCTTGGTGATATACGCCTTATACAAAATATTGACCAACTCACCCTGGCGATCCAAAGGAAGCAACAGGTGATTTTAAAAGGCTACTACTCCATAGAGAGCGATACACAGCGTGATCGACACGTAGAGCCCCTAAACATACAATACCCCAACAGTCATTTACTTGCTTATGAGTTGACAGACAAAAAACAGAAAACATTCAGTCTAGCGCGTATCGAGGCGGTAGCAATACTAGATGCACCACAAATCAACCAAGAAACCTTTGAGCAAACTGATGTATTTGGGATGAGCAGTAAAACGAGTACCGAAGTACAACTGCAACTAACCCCCAAAGCTTATTGGCTGCTCATCAAAGAGTATCCGCTTGCGAAGCCTTACATACAGCCCGAAGGCGAAAACTATATTTTTACAGGTAATATCTGCGATGTAAAGGGAGTAGGGCGCTTTGTAATGAGCCTACTCAATGACGTAAAAGTGCTGCAATCGGAGACATTGAAAGGATG
Source organism: uncultured Cytophagales bacterium (assembly GCA_937911505.1). Lineage (GTDB taxonomy): Bacteria > Bacteroidota > Bacteroidia > Cytophagales > Thermonemataceae > CALEMF01. The sequence goes on along the minus strand of CALEMF010000012.1, from coordinate 11,054 downwards.
GATTACACAGCAAGTACAACAATGGACAAAAAACAATATAAAAACAGATGAATAGTTGCTGCGACCGTTTCTGTCGCACCCGTTGATTACCTTTGTATCAACAACAATAAAGTAGAATCCCAAAATAAAAACAACATGCGCTTTAAAATCACCCTAGAACGACTCAACAAGCCTTGCTTGATTCCTATCAACTATCAATACTACTTATCGGCTGCTATCTATAAAACCTTAGCGCAAGCGGATAATACCTACTCAAAATTTTTGCACGAACAAGGCTATCAGCGAGCGGTCAGCTTGAAAAACTTCAAGTTGTTTACCTTTTCTAACCTACATATTCCCTATCGCTATGTAGATAAGAAGCGGCTGCTCATTGAAGTGAAAAGTCAGCAGATTTCTTTTATTGCCTCATTCTACCTTAGCAAGGCAAGTAAAAATTTTATTAAAGGACTTTTCCAAAATCAATTAATACAGATTGCTGACGCTGAAGTACAGGCTATGTTCCAAGTAAGTACTGTAGAGGCACTGCCTGTAGAAATTCCCGCAGAAACGGCTCAGTTTAAAACGCTTTCACCCGTATTGGTAGCGGAGAAACAAGGAAGTAGAGAAGAGTACCTCAGCCCTACTGACGAACGCTTTGGCAAGTACCTTATTCATAATATCAGAGAGAAAATGCGTACTATTCAGGCGAATGGTTTAGGCTTTATGACGACAGACATCGAAGCGTTACCCATTGCTTTTAAACTATTACCCACCCGTACACCCAAGTCAAAGCTAATTACCATTAAGGAAGGCAAGCGAGCCGAAACCAAGCTGAAGGGTTATTTGATGGATTTTGAATTACAAACGGAAGAAAAGGAAGTATACGACTTAGTATTATCAGCCGGTGTAGGCCGCGCCAATGCGATAGGAATGGGTTGCCTAGCTGTATTGGAAACTAAGAAGAGAGAAGGAAGATGAAGTTATTTATCAGTGTTTTTCTTTTGGGCTTCTTTAATCTTATTGATAAAAGCCTCTTTGCTAATAGGCTTCGATTTTTCAGAAAGCTCTTTCCAGACTTTTGCCTTGTCTTTGCCTTTGAAGGGGTTAGTAAACTTCTTTTTGTTATTAGACATCAAAAATATTTTTATCCATGGAGTTACACAAAGATAGTGAAAAGATGCTAGTAAAGGAAGTAATTACTATCCACAGAAATAGCGCTCTATATCGTCTTCTTCGGCGATTTTAACATCAAGGATATCAAGCGTCAGTTTAGGATGCGTAAAAGCCACTCTTATAATCCTCTTGTTTGAACTATAAGCAGTAGCTAGGTAAATAGTAGGCTTATCTCCTTCTACTTCGTGTAGACGCATCTTAGGATTTTCAATTGCCGAAATAATTTCTTCGCGAGTGATTCCAAACGTTTGAAGAAGGGTGGGTAAATCTAAATAAGAAGTATTGTAATCAAAATTAAACTCAAAATGATCCATAGCGTGACAAATAGGCTTTATAAAAGCCACTCCTCACTAGTAGGGAGTGGCAGAATCCTACAACTGGTGCGATTAAAAGTAATTAGGTGCATACCAACAAGTATACATTTCAATTCCTACTTATAGAACTCATAGAGTAAAGCTATAATAAAAGGAACATACTTACAATTATACTGATAAATAATTTTTATATTTATAAAACTTAGAACCATGATAAAGGAAATAGTACAATTTACCGATACGCTTGATGAGGGCTTTAAGTCGCTTGGTACAAAAGTAAGAGAAGGCTTACATATCCTTATTAAAGTTGTGGAGGAATCGGAAAATATATTTTTAGATGTGGATAACGTCCAATATGAACGTTATACAAAGAAACTACCCGAAACGGACTTCCTTCAAAAATGTAAGTTTCTAAGTGTGAATGCCTGGTGTATCGATACCAATAAATGCTTTGACTTACCTACTAAAGCAATCCACTCTTGCTCACCTTTTTGTGTAGCGTTTAAAAGAGAGCATTTAGAAGGTGGTGTAAAATATGAAGCGAATCAGCAGAAAAATAAAAAGCAGATTGATGAACGTTTTGGAGACTACTTTACAAAAGCACTCGACTTACTACCCGATCAACAAGAAAGAGAGAAATACAAGGTATTTAAAGCCTTCTTCTCCCAAGGAAAATATAAAACAGCCTTAGAAACAATAGCGCATACATTTGCTACGAAAGTAGACCACCTCGACTTGCAACTACAAGATGTGGTAGAGCAACTAGAACAGGCTAATAATAAGGACGAAAAAGAGCTTTATAAGCAACAAAAAGCTTCGCTAGAATTACAGAAGGAGCACTTTAAGCCGTTAGAGGACAGCGATTATATCATCTTTTATTTAGACGAGCCTCTAAAGAAATACAAAGCGGCTCATCAGGTATATCTTTCAGACAAACTATTCAATACATCTGACTACAATACGTCGTCTGATGAACAGGGAGATATTTACGGTACGAATAATTTTCTGAATGGCTATAATCAAAAAATGCCCTTTTTGATGCACAAGACAGCCACTTTTGATATTAACGGTAGAATTTCTGACAAAGAAGCCAAAGCACTCTATGAATTCCAGCAAGTATTAGGGAGAAAGACGTTGCCTAACCCTTTACCGCTTTTTATTTACAAGGAAGAGCTGCAAGCAAGTATCATCAGTTTATATAAAGAGAATGAGCTCAAGCTCAGTTATAAAGAAATTATCGAAAAACTCTGGGAGCGACACGATAAAGATTTTGAGAATTACTACTTACTTTTCTACACAAATACAAAAGATGGGTTGGTATTTAAAGACTTTGATTTTGTGACCAAGTTCGAGTACGAACTCAGAGATAAGGAAGGGAGAAAATGGCTAGTAGAAGACTTATTTGATATCAAGTACCAAGTTGAGCTAAGTAATATTTTCATCTTCCAATCTCAAATCCTACAAATTATCTTTAATAACAATCTGGTAGTAAAAGCTAAAGGAGATAAATGGGTTTATAAATACTTTGATGATATAGAAGAGAAGTATTGCAAGTCAGCAAAGAACTACCTGAATGTAATGCGCTACCGACAAGCTTGTTATGATTTTATTTACAAGTCTAAAAGGCAAGCGATCTCCCAACATATGTTTCACGAGATGATGAAGACTTCCATTCTGGAAGATATTCGCCTTGATAAAGTAGAGAATAACCAGCATAGTGAGCTGGGAAACATCCGCAGGAAACTCAACATATGGTTCAGTTTATACGAAAAATTTAACAATAACACTCATACAATAAATACTATGGCAAGTAATTTAAAAAAATACAGGCAGTTTGTAGAGGAACTAACCGAGGACAAGGCCGATTTAGAGACAGCAAGTATAGAACAGTTTGCTTTTACGGCTGGGCAAGTGATCTACTATATCTTACAAAAAAGTAAATCTGCCGATACAAGCTATCAAAGTCTAGAACCTTATTTACAGCAAGTAAGATGCGAAGAGCTAAAGAAGGCGATTTCTAGAGATTTCGCACGCTATAAGCACGAAAATTATTCTGCTAAGTTTGAAAAAGCAGCAGCCTTTGTTTTGACTTATGAAACTACTACTAATTTAAAGAAAGTACTGCCTGAGTTATTAGCAGGTATTTTCAGCAAAAACTACCTCTTTTCTGATAAGTCTGATAAAAAGACAGAAACCGAGACCGAAAGTAATAAATAACTAACCCTTAAAAATTTTACTAAATATGAGCAATACATTTAAAAACCGTGTATTTGGCTGCGCCATTATTAAATCTATCAACTCTAACTATAACGCTGATTTTTCGCATCAGCCGCGTACCTTGCCGAATGGAGTCGTATACGCTACCGACAAAGCCTTGAAATGGAGCGTACGCAACTATTGGAAAAATGTACTCAATGAAAAGGTGTTTTATGTTAAAACACTAACAGAAGAGATGTCACCACGTACACTCGATGAGACTTACGAGCATTATTTTGGCGAAGAGAAAGATAAAAGTAAGATAAGAGTCAATGTTTTAAGGAATCTACTCTCTTGCTTAGATGTAAAGTTATTTGGCGGTACTTATGCAGGAAAAACAAATATCTCTATTCACGGTACTTGTCAGATTACTCACGGAGTCAATAGGTTCAATGAAAATGTCATTTATTCGGAGCAAATTATGTCTCCCTTTCGAAATCCAGGAGAAAAGAATACTACAAGCACAATGACCACACTAGGTAACCAGTCAAAACTGCAGGAAGGGCATTATGTACATCATTTTTCTGTGAATCCACAGAATATAGCGCAGGACGTAGCAAGGGTAGAAGCAGAAGGGCTTACTGAAGATGACATCGCCAAACTAAAAGAAGGTTTACGTAGTGGTGTTACCTACTACGACTCTTCCGCCAAAGCTGGGACAGAAAATGAGTTATTGCTTTGGGTACAGCTTCAACCAGCAGCCAAGATTGTATTGCCTTCTTTTGTAGAGTTAATAACGATTAACGAGGAAAAGCAAATTGATTTAGAGAAAGTCAAAAACCTACTGGCTAAACCACATATACAATCAGCTATAGAGAAAGTAGAACTCTATTACAATCAAGATATTACAAAGGTTATTAACGCCCCAGAAGGTGCCGAAGTACAAGAACTGTAAATTTCATTACCCTGTTAGCTATTTTTCAAGCTGGCAGGGTACCATACATCTAAAAATATGCAAAAACTTATTTCAGTAGACTTTCAAGCAGACTTTGGCTTCTTTAGAAAGCCAGATACTAACAATACTATCAATCTTTCCTATACGATGCTTCACAAGCCTGCTTTACTAGGGATACTTGGAGCTATCATAGGATTAGAGGGTTATCAGGAATTTGGAGAGTTACCCGAGTACTACCAAAAACTGAAAGACGTTCAAATAGGGGTACAACCGCTTAATCACGATAAGGGGAACTTCCAGAAAACTACCATCAAATATAGTAATACCATCGGCTATGCCAATAAAGGTACTAACTTCTTGACTGAAGAGGTAACTCTTATCCAACCTGCTTACAGGGTATATATATTACTTGATACTACCCAAGAGGCTCAGGCAAAACTGTATACCTATCTACAAGAAGGAAAAGCAGAGTACATCCCTTATTTTGGTAAAAACGAGTTTTATGCTTGGTGGAATAGAAGTAGTTTCCAAGAGTACGACTATGAGGCGAATCAGCAACCTCAAGAAAGCTTCAAAGTAAAAACACTCTTTCTAAAAGATGCCGTACAAATGGTAAAAGATCAAGAAGCAGATGCCATCCTAGATATTTTTGACCTAGAAGACGAAGAGCTCACTTTTTTGTATTTCGAGCGTTTACCGATGGGCTTTGATGAAACACTTAATCAGTATGAACTAGGGGAGTTCACTTATGCTACCTTTCAATTCAAAGAAAATTCAGCCATACAGAACTTGTATTTCTTGAAAACACACAACTATTATGTACAACTCCATTAAAACAATAGAGGTGCTCCTCAATGAAACACTGGATATTACTACGTTTCTAATAGAGGCTGATAAGTATTATGCCAGCGTACAAAAGGGGAAATCGCCTGAGAAACTAGCAGAACATATTAACCTAGTGCTGGACAAGTTTAAACTCCTCTGTAAAGCCCACCGATTGGATGACGTACTGAATAGCCTGATAGAAGACTTTTTACACACTAATCAGATAGTCGATAAAGAGCATATTGTCCATAATTTCATGAAGAAATTATTCATCAATACGGTTGTTTTCCACGATTACGGAAAAATAAATGAAAACTTTCAGGCGCATCCTGATAAAATGAATAATCCTCATTTTAAGCAAATAGAAAGCCCGCTAAGTACCTACCATTCGGGGTTAGGAGCTTATATGTATATAGTAAGACATATAGAGGAAGTGTACACTGATAATAACCTTGCAAAAGGGAAAAATATAGTGATAGCGGTGGTACTAGGATTTTCGTACGTGATTTTTAAACACCATGCGAAATTCTTAAATCATAAAGAAGATATAAAAAGTAAAATAGGCTTCTCGGAAAAAGAGCTTCCTTTTCTAAAAAAATATCTCGAGCATTATCAGTTTGAGATTGATCCCAAAGTAACTAGCTCCCTGTTTGAGCATAACGCTCAACTTAAAGAGATTAATATTATTTATTTCTTTAATAAAGTAGAAAAGTATTTACAGGACTTTGCATTTTATTCTCTTATGAGGCTTGCTTTCTCTTTACTTACAGCGTCAGACTACCTCGCTTCAGGGGAATATACAAGTGGTATAAAGGTCAGTTCATTTGGTACGCTTACTAGAGAACGTATAGAGGAGATCTACCGCAACATTACCGAAAGAGATTTTTTGGATGAAAAGAGCAGAAAGGTAAACTACAATAAGAACACCTACCAAGCATTCCCTAACTACTGTAAACTTACCAACCCCAAAGAGAGGAACGGTAAAAACCTGAACATACTAAGAAAAGAAATGGCTTTTGAGGTCATCGATAATATAAGAAAGCATTCTAGTGAAAGCTTATTCTATATTGAGGCGCCTACTGGTGGTGGTAAAACCAACCTCTCTATGCTAGCCACCATCGAGCTACTGAAAGCCAACGAAAAGCTCAATAAGGTCTATTATGTGTTTCCTTTTACAACTTTGATTACACAGACTTACGAGGCAATCAAACAAACGATGGGCTTACGTGACGACGAGCTCATACAACTGCACTCCAAAGCGAGCTTTCAAAACAAAGAAGAAGATAAAGATGGTGTGTACGGAAGCGACAGAAAAAACTACATAGATCATCTATTCGTCAACTATCCCCTTTGCTTGCTTTCACACATCCAGTTTTTTAATATACTCAAAACCAATGAAAAGAGTGTTAATTACTTACTACACCGTTTGGCAAATTCTGTAGTAGTAATCGACGAGCTACAGTCCTATAATCCTAGTCATTGGGATAAAGTCGTTTACCTAATAAGAAGCTACGCCAAACATTATAACATAAAGTTCATCTTGATGTCGGCAACCCTACCGAAAATAGACACTCTGAATGTAGTGCCCTCAGAAACACAGCCATTCATGGCACTATTGCCTAACGCCAAAAAGCTGTACTTTCAAAATCCCAACTTTTCAAAACGAGTAAAATTTAGGCTTGATCTTCTTCAAGAATCTGATATAACACTAGCACATATTGTAAAGGTACTCTTTGAGAAATCTCAGCAGTACAGCCAAAAGGATTTCGGAGAAGCGAAACCGCTAGGAAGCGTATATACTATTATTGAGTTTATTTTCAAAAAAACAGCTACTGACTTTTATAAAGAAGTCAAGCGCAGACAAGAGGATAATCCATTTTTTGACGAGGTATTTGTACTGTCAGGAACGATCTTAGAACACAGGCGAAAGCACATCATCAATTTCCTAAAAGATCCGGCGAATCGCAAGAAGAAAATACTTCTTATCACTACACAGGTAGTAGAAGCAGGGGTAGACATTGATATGGATGTAGGTTTTAAAAACCAGTCGCTTATAGACAGTGATGAACAGTTAGCAGGAAGAATCAACAGGAATGTGAATAAAGAAGATTGCGAGCTATACCTTTTTAAGGTAAATGAGCCACGTGTTTTGTATGGCAGTGATAAACGCTACCAAGCGATGAAATACATAAAAGAAGACTATACTTACATTTTAGAGAACAAAGATTTTGATAAGCTTTATGAAATTGTACTAAAAGCTATTGATCGTTGGAATAAAGCAGAAATGGCAATTGGGCTACCCGATTATATAGAACATATCAAAAATATGGATTTTAGAAAAACACACGAAAAATTTCAACTCATAGAGCAAAAGAATATCTCTGTATTCGTCCCGTTAGCTATCCCAAAAGACACCTTTACTAAAAGTGATCTACGTTTTCTAGAAAAAGCCGATGTGCCTCTTCAAAACGATAAAGTAGAAGGTGCGCATATATTCGATCTTTACATAAAGCTTATAGAAAACAAGAGCGCAGACTTCATTGGGCGTCAAGTAAACATAAAAACGTTACAAGGAATTCTCTCAAAATTTGTTTTCTCCATCTTTGATGATAGCAAAGGAAAAACACGCCGTAAACTTATTGCTTTTGCTGATATTGAAAAAGTAAAAAAAGAAAATCAAAGTGATGAAAATCAGGGAACTACTTACGGTTATATCTATTTGGCAAGATATAAAGATAACCAACTTTACAGTGAAGAATTTGGACTAGATACAACCAAGTTTGATGACTTCGAAAACGCTATTTTGTGAAACCCATCACCCCCACTCTCGTCAACCTCTATCACGTTTGTAAGCGTGAAATGTGGCTACATGCCCACAGCATCACCATGGAGCACACCTCTGACACCGTCTACGAAGGCAAAATGATTGGCGAAACTAGCTACCCGCAACGTGCCACGCAGTATACAGAACTAGATTTAGGTATCGCCAAGATTGATTTCTACGATGCACAAAACCGAGTGGTACACGAGGTGAAGAAATCTAATAAGGTAGAGGAAGCACATCTCGCACAGGTGAAGTACTACCTATACTTACTCAAACAAATTGGCATCTCAGATGCTACCGCCATCATCGAGTATCCCAAGCTACGCAGTCGCCAAGAAGTAGCCGCCCTTACTGACGAAGACATCCAAACGATTGAAAAAACACTTGCTGACATCCAAGCCATCGTTCAGCAAGATGCTTGTCCACCGCGCATTAAAAAGACCTTTTGTCGTAGTTGCTCTTACTTTGATTTTTGCTGGAGTAAAGAAGGTGAATGGGCGAATGAGTGAATGGGTGAGTAAGTTTAATAAATATACATATATGAAAAATAAAGTGAGATTTAACGAGTTGATGAGGGAGCGAACAAAAGCGATGGCGGTGCGAGTCGTTAAAATGTACGCTCAAATTGATAAAACCGACGAATTTAGAATTATTGGGAAACAGCTTTTACGAAGTAGCACTTCTGTAGCAGCTAATTATCGAGCAGCGTGTAGAGCCAGATCAGCAAAAGAATTCTTCGCTAAGATAAGTATTGTCATAGAAGAAGCTGATGAAACCCTGTTCTGGTTAGAAATCTTAGAGGAAACTGATCTTATTCCTTCTTCAAAGTTACATTCACTTAAAAAAGAGATTACCGAAATCTTAAAGATTGTAGTAACCGCTAGAAAAAACACAAAAGCTCCATAATTCACTCACCCACTCATTCACCAAATCACTCATTGAAATGAAAACCTACTACCTCTTCAATCCCGGTCGGCTAAGTCGTAAAGACAATACATTGAAATTTCTTCCCATTGACGAAGAAGGCAATGAAGGGCAGCCCAAATATATTCCTGTAGAGGACGTAGACAATCTCTATATTTTTGGAAACCTAGATGCCAACAGCAGCCTGTATAATTTTTTGGGTAAAAATAAGATTACCGTGCATTTCTTTGACTATTACGAGCATTACACGGGCTCATTTATGCCTAAAGAATACTTGCAAGCAGGAAAAGTACAAGTAGCCCAAACCCAATTGTACCTTGACGGAGTGCGTCGGCTTGTACTTGCGCAATATCTCATAGAAGGCGCAGCCCGTAATATGTTGCGTAACGTACGCTACTATCAAAATAGGGGGAAAAACTTAGCCAAAGAAGTTACCGAGATAGAGACGCTGATAGCGAGTATTGGTACAGTTACCTCCACAGAAGCCCTAATGGGTATAGAAGGCAACATACGAATGGCTTATTACAGTGCTTTTGATGCCATTATTGATGATTTTCCTATGGATAAGCGTAGCAAGCAACCTCCCCTCGATGAAGTGAATGCACTGATCTCTTTTGGTAATATGTTATGCTACACGGCTTGCCTCGATCAGATTTACCATACGCAACTCAATCCTACCATCAGCTTTCTGCATCAGCCCGGCGCACGGCGTTATTCACTAGCGCTCGACTTAGCAGAAATCTTTAAACCGGTATTGGTCGATCGAATGATTTTTAGTCTTCTCAACAAAAAGCAGCTTCAAAAAAACGACTTCGATCAGCGTATCAATAGTGTTCGTTTAAAAGAAAGTAGTAGAAAGAAATTACTCAGAGAATGGGACCAGCGCTTGAAAGATACCTTTAAGCATGCATCCCTCAAAAGAATGGTAAGCTACAAGCATGCCATTCGGCTGGAGTGTTATAAACTGAGCAAGCACATCTTGGGAATTGATACTTATAAGCCTTTTGTATTGAGATAAATAGCTGTAAAATACCAAAACTACGATCTATGTATGTAATTCTTGTATATGATATTGGTGAAAGAAGAGTAGGAAAAATGCTGAAACTATGCCGGCAGTACCTTCATTGGATTCAGAACTCTGTTTTTGAAGGAGAAATTACCGAAGTAAAGCTCAAAGAGCTACTTTTACGCGCTCGTAGACTAATGGATGAAGACAAAGACAGTGTGATTATTTTTAAAAGTAGAAGTGAATCTTGGCTCGATAAGGAAGTAGTTGGTAATGAGCGCAATAGCTTAGATAATTTTTTATAGTTGCGTCGACCTCCTATATTTGAACTGACTGTATAGTAAAACACACGCTTAAAAATGATGAATTTAGGGGTTAAGTAGCTGATAATCAGAAGTGCGTCGACCTTCAGGGGAAATCGTATTACTGGAGGTCGACGCAACCAATCCATAGCTTTCAAGAAAAATACTTGTTTCTGAGCCCAAAAACGACTACTTTCATTCTCAAATAAACGGCTTTAAATCGCACCATAAGGAATTGAAATTCTTGGACAAAAAAGGGAAACCCATTAAAAACTCCCCTTTAAATCGCACCATAAGGAATTGAAATTTTTAAGGGCGAAGTTTTGAAGCGGGTCTAACATACTTTAAATCGCACCATAAGGAATTGAAATTTGGTTTTCAAAGCGCCGCTTTCGTTGTCTTTGCCCTTTAAATCGCACCATAAGGAATTGAAATGTTACAATTGGAACGGAAAGCTTAATTCTGAGTGCTTCTTTAAATCGCACCATAAGGAATTGAAATTTTCTTGATCTATGGCACTTTGTTGTAATAGGAGTCTTTAAATCGCACCATAAGG
>CALEMF010000011.1 GCA_937911505.1 uncultured Cytophagales bacterium | reverse complement strand
CGCTCACTAATACTGGTCAAAATTTCGTAGGGAATGGTATCAATCGCTGCTGCCATTTGCCAGATGCTCCACTCTTCATCAAAAATAATTACTTCATCTCCTTCCTTGGCAGGTAAGTCGCCAATATCGACCATACACATATCCATACATACATTCCCTAGTATGGGTTTCAACTGCCCTCTTATTTTTACCTTTCCTACTCCTCTACTAAAGGCTCTGCTAAAGCCATCTGCATAGCCAATAGCAATCGTAGCTACACGGGTATCTTTCTCTACCTTGCCCCAACGCCCATACCCTACCGTTTCGCCTGCTTTTACTGTTTTTATCTGCGAAATGGTGGTCTTTAGACGCCCCACGGTACGTAGTTGCTTTTGCTGCTTTCGGTTAGCTTCTACCCCGTACAATCCTACGCCCAAACGTACCATATCAAACTGTGCAGTTGGAAAGCGCACAATACCGGGCGAGTTAAGCAAGTGTTTTGTTACTTTCTTTTCTAAGGATTGCTCGATATACGCACTCCACTGTGTGAAACGCTCAATTTGCTGATGTGAAAAAGACTGATGACGATCTTCATCGGCACCTGCCAGGTGACTCAAAATAGATACCACCTCGAAGTGAGCAGAATGTTGCAAGCGTTGAACAAGTAATGGTAAATCTGCTTCCTCAAAACCCAAGCGGTGCATGCCTGTATCTAGTTTTATATGAATGGGTAAAGTTGTTTGAGGGGCTTGTGTAGTTAAGAAGCGTTCAAGAGCATCAAGAAGGCGAAAACTATACACTTGCGGGGCAAGCTGATGGGTAACTAACTGATAAAAAGCGTCTTCCTGCACATTCATGATCATAATAGGAAGTGTAATCCCATTTTGTCGCAGTTGCACGCCTTCATCTGTGTAGGCCACCGCCAGGTGATCTACCCGATGGAACTGCAATACATTAGCTACCTCACTCGCACCGCTCCCGTAGGCAAAGGCTTTGACCATCACCATGATTTTTGTAGTAGGCTTCAAAAGGCTTCGATAATAGTTAAGGTTGTGCACGAGGGCGTCTAAGTTAATCTCAAGTACCGTGCGGTGTGCTTTGTATTGCAGCTTTTCTACCACCTGTTCAAACTGGAAGGTTCTCGCTCCTTTTATCAACACCAGCTCATCTCTAAAGGATAACTGCGGCAGCGCTGCTAAAAGCGCTTGTGTAGAAGAAAAGAACTGGCTTGTCACGGATGCGAAAAATGACTGATGCGCCATTAAAGTAGGCCCTACCCCTATGAAACGCTCCACGCCTTTTTCTTGCAGCCATTGGCTAATTTGCGTGTAAAGGGCTTGGGGTGACTGCCCTGTTTCCAATAAATCGGAGAGAATTACCGTCTTTTTACTGCGTTGTTGCTGATTTTGTAAAAAGTCTAAGGCGATTTTTAGGCCTGCCAAGTCATTGTTGTAGGTATCGTCTATCAGGTAGCTTTGTTCTACGCCTTGTTTGAGTTCTAACCGCATCGAAACAGTACGCAACTTGTCCAGCCTAGCTTGTATGGTAGCCCAATTGTAGCCCAAGTAGCACATCAGCGCGACGCTGTGTAGGCTGTTCTCTACAGAAGCAGTATCTGTAAAAGGAATACTGAGCTGAAAAGCTTTCTGTTGGTAGCTTCCTTGTAAAAGGGTTTGCTCGGTCTGTACTAGGCTTTCTTTTATCTGCAATGTATTGCTGCTCGCTGCTCCCCAAGAAAATAGGGGTAGCTTCCCAAATAGCGGTCTATAACGATCAAGGGTAGCCTGCTGGCAAATTACTACTTCGCTATGCGCAAAGAGTTGCAGCTTCTCTTTTACTTTTTCTTCTCGGCTGGCAAAGCCCTCGTCGTGTGCAGTTCCAATGTTGGTCAGTATGCCGATGGTTGGTTGAATGACCTGCGCGAGCTTTTCCATCTCATTAGGCTGCGAAATACCCGCTTCTATCAGGGCAAGGGTATGTGTATCGCTCATTTGCCATACCGAAAGCGGCACGCCGATTTGTGAATTATAGCTTTTAGGGCTTCTTACTACTTGGTAGTCTTCTTCTAGCAACTGGTAAAGCCATTCTTTTACGATGGTTTTACCGTTACTACCCGTAATGCCTACTACAGGATAAGCATATTGCCGCCGATGAGCCGCTGCCAGTTGCTGCAAGGCGCTGATACTATTTTTTACTTGTATGAAGTTAGCTTCTTTAAAATCTTGACTATGATCGATTAGGCTATTAAGGGGTTTTTCTATTACAAAACTTCGTACACCTTGCTTGTACAAGGCTGCTAAAAACGTATGCCCATCGTGATGCTCGCCCTGTATGGCAAAAAAAAGCGACTGCTTGGGCGAAACTACCAAGCGGCTGTCTGTCAGTAAATATTGAACGGCTGCCTTGGGAGCAGGCAACTGCACTGTTTTACCAATAATAACGGTTGCTATATTTTCTATAGTTAGCATTTTAGTACTTTATACATTATACTTCATTTATCAAAGTACTTGACTACTTACATTACCCTATACATTACTTCGATAAAATTAAGGAAGATTCTTTATCTTTGGGCAAAAAAGAAAGTAATCCCCCTATGAAATTAGTTGAGGTAAAAGACCATGCTACTGAAAAAGCCTTTTTAGACTTACCTGTAAGCATCTATCAAAACAACGATTATTGGATTCGCCCACTTACTGAAGATATAAAGAAAGTGTTTGATCCGACAAAAAATCCTGCCTTTCAAGATGGTGAATGTGTTCGTTGGATTTTACAAAATGATACAGGCATAACCATCGGTCGGGTAGCGGCCTTTTATCGGAACTCTACCAAAAACGTAGACAATGACCAGCCAACAGGTGGGATAGGCTACTTTGAATGTATTGACGACCAAAAGGCTGCCTTTATGTTATTTGATGCTTGTAAAGAATGGTTACAAGCCAAAGGACTGGAGGCAATGGACGGTCCTATTAACTTCGGCGAGCGTGATAAATTTTGGGGCTTGTTGATAAAGGGGTACGATAAGGAGCCTACTTACCAGATGGGCTACCATCTGCCTTATTACAAAGACTTTTTCGAAGCCTACGGATTCCAGATTTACTTTGAGCAGTATAGTTTCTATCGACTGATTGGCGAAATGAGTGAGAATATTCATAAAAAGGCAGAGCGGGTCATGAATTCTCCGAAGTATAGCTTTCGGCAGATAGAGAAAAGTAATTTAGAAAAATACACTGAAGATTTTCGTACGGTCTATAACGGAAGCTTTGCAAAGGCAGAAGATTTGAAAGAGCTTACAAAAGAAGAGTCGCTAAAGATTATGGAGCGGATGAAACCCATCATCGACGAGCGACTGATTTCTTTTGCGTATTACAGCGATGTCCCCATTGGCTTTGGGGTATTTATTCCAGAGCTCAACCAGCTTTTTAAGTATGTAGATGGGAAAATGGATTTATGGGGCAAGCTCAAGTTTCTGTACCATCGTTGGCGTGGGCGCGGGAAGCGCGTTTTAGGCATTGCTTTTGGGGTGAACACACGCTTTCACGGCAGAGGTATCGATGCGGCACTGATCAGGTGTCTTTATAATGAGTCTATTAAAAAAGACTTCCTTTATTACGATATTGAGCTTAACTGGATTGGCGATTTTAATCCGACGATGATTAAGATTGTGGAAGAATTAGAATTTACGCGCCATAAAACGCACGCTACCTACCGTAAGCTATTCGACGAAACGAAGCCCTTTAAGCGGCATCCGATCAGAAGCTACGAGAAGAAAGCGGGTAGTACTTCGCAAGCAAAGGCTTAAAAAGTGCATTTTTCTATGGATTCCGTTCTTATTTTGTAACTTCACCTCATATTAAAATATGTTTGAAGATGGGATTCTGTGTAATGAACGTCTTCCAAAGTGCTTATCATTTATGCTTCGATTTATCTCTTGTTCATTTTTCCTTGATGAAAAACGAACCAAAAAATCAAGAAAATCCAAAGCTTCTACCCACAGGACCAGCCCACCTCCTCGCTGGATTTTCAGGCTGGCCCACTTATTTCATCATCAAAAATGAAAGGTTACAAATGTCTAAATGTACTCTCTAAATTTTAATAAGATAGCTCTAGAGAAGTTTTTTCTATGGATTCCGTTCTTATTTTGTAACTTCACAAGTCAATAGTCAAGCGTTAGATTGTAACCGTATGATACCTATAGGCGAGCGAATCAGAAAACACAGAGAACAGCGCAACTACTCGCAAGAGTACGTAGCAGAATACTTGGGTATTTCACAAAATGCCTACAGTAAGATAGAGATCAACCAAACTAAAAGCTTTACTTTGGAGAGGCTCATTAAGTTAGCGGAGTTATTTGAGGTAGATTTGGGTGAGTTATTAGGTATAGAAAAATCGGTTAATATCTACAGTAATTCAGATAATGCGCAGCATCAACACATTAACACACAAAGTAGTTATACTTCGCCTGAGATGGTGGCTCTTCTAGAAAAAGAGCTAGCAAAACTACACGAAGAAAAGGCAAAGCTGCTGGAGATTATCAATAATTTAACCTCTAAATAGACATTCATTTCATTTTTAATACTTTTATATGAGCTTATTAGTGGTGGGTTCGGTGGCTTTTGATGCAATCGAAACCCCTTTCGGAAAAACAGATAAAATCATTGGTGGCGCAGCCACGTACATTACGCTTTCTTCTTCTTACTTTACTAAGAAGGTCAATTTAGTAGCTGTTGTGGGCGGAGATTTTCCTAAGGAAAAAATTGACCTATTAGAAAAGCACGGCGTTGATACAAAAGGCTTACAGATCAAAGAAAATGAAAAATCTTTCTTCTGGTCGGGCAAGTACCACAACGACATGAATACGCGCGATACACTGGTAACGGAATTGAACGTACTCGGCGACTTCGACCCTATCGTTCCGGATGCTTACCAAAACTGTGAATACTTGATGCTGGGGAATCTCACCCCTATGGTACAAAAAACAGTAATAGAACGTTTGCAAAAGCGCCCAAAGTTGATCGTGATGGATACGATGAACTTCTGGATGGAAGTAGCGATGGATGACCTGCTAGAAACGATTAAACTAGTAGATGTACTCTCTATCAACGACGAAGAAGCACGCCAGCTTTCAGGCGAATACTCTTTGGTAAAAGCCGCTCGTAAAATTATGGCAATGGGACCACGCTTTTTGGTTATTAAGAAAGGCGAGCACGGCGCTTTACTTTTCAATGATGAGCAGGTTTTCTTTGCCCCTGCCCTTCCACTAGAGGATGTTTTTGATCCTACGGGCGCAGGCGATACCTTTGCCGGTGGTTTTATTGGCTATTTGGCCAAGAGCGACGATATTTCTTTCGATAATATGAAGCGTGCCATCATTTATGGCTCCGCGATGGCTTCACTCTGTGTAGAAAAATTTGGAACAGAGCGCCTAGAATACCTTACTGCCGCCCAAGTAGATGCCCGTGTGCAGGAGTTTGTAGACTTGGTACAGTTTGAGATTTCACTGGTGTAAATAAACAGTACGCTATCAAAATAATCAAGCCCTAAAGGAGTCCTTTAGGGCTTATCTTTTATGTTTTAAATCAATGCTTTTACTTCTTGATAGCTGTGTAAAAGCCATTCATATTACTAAAAAAATATTTCTCTTTGAGAACGCGCATACCACTTGTCAACTCCAGTATCTGGCCAGTTTTTCTGTCAATGCGTAGTAAGCCATTGTTTATATAATCATTGTTATTGACCATCTTGAATATAAGGTTTGCTTTTACCTCTGTGGGGGTAACCTCATTAATTGTTCCTACTACTTCCATATTTTCTTGTGAGGTACGCCAAGTATAGCCCATACTTACAGGCTCTTTGGGATATATAGTTGCCAATCGTTTCTCATTTTGATTGATCATCGTCTCCATTGCTTCCGAGGTAGCTTCTCTGACTTCTATTACTTCTAGATGTTTACCCATCTCCCAAGTGATGGATTGATCGATCATGTCATTTATTTGTGCTTTCTTTTCGTCAACATCTGTTGTATCAGCAGTATCGTAAAGATACTGTTCGCTCGCTGAAGTAGCCCCCATTCTGATACGCTTATAAACTGTTTTAACTATGTAAGTTCCTGTATCGGTCACTTCTAGCACTTCGTTTTCTACAAAAAGCTCTTTCCAGTTTACCATCTCATTTTCGTCTATACGCGTTGTGTCCGTTACAACGGACTTCTGTATAAACTTATCTCCTTTCTTATGCTTTAACTGCAAGGTGATTTCTTGTTGTGCTTGTAGATGAAACGTTGTTGAAAGTAAAACTACAATGGCTGCTATTCTTTTCATAAAATCTAGATATTTGTTTTGAGCTATCTACCAATTGTTAACTATTCTCTTTTATAAAAAGGAGGATAAACGCTACTCAGAGAATGTTTAAAAATTAAATTCTGCATAATTAACATTTCACGAAACTTTCATCACTTATGCTTCAATTTGTCTTTCGTTCATTTTTTAGCTTCGCTGAACTCCACTTCGTTCCGGTTCTTGATGAACCGAGCCTCTGGCGAGCTTGATGAAAAACGAACCAAAAAATCAAGAAACCGACCAACGGGAGCTCAGCGCAGCTAAATCCAAAGCTTCCACCCACAAACCAGCCCACCTCCTCGCTGGATTTTCATGCCTGCACACTTATAACAATCTTAAAAACAGGCGGTTGGAGGAAATTTAAGCGTACTCTAAAAAGAAACGCTACTCAACAAAAAAGCCCAGCCAAGCTGGACTTTTCGTCATAAAGTTTCAAATCTTATCTAAAATAACTCCCTATTTACATCAAATTGCTCTAAGTAATCGGCCACGCGCCTTACGAACATCCCGCCTAGTGCGCCGTCTACAATACGGTGATCGTAAGAGTGCGAGAGGAAAATCATGTGGCGTATACCCAGAGTATCGCCATAAGGCGTTTCGATCACGGCAGGTTTTTTCCGAATGGCGCCTACTGCCAAAATACCGACTTGCGGCTGCATAATGATAGGCGTACCTAATACATTGCCAAAAGAACCTACATTGGAGATGGTATAAGTACCACCCTGTAGTTCGTCAGGCTTTATCTTGTTTTCTCTAGCTCTGCGAGCAATGTCATTTACCTTCTTGGTAATACCTACCAAATTGAGCTGGTCAGCATCGTGAATGACAGGAACGATCAAGTTGCCACTCGGCAGTGCTACCGCCATTCCAATATTAATGCGCTTCTTGCGGATAATCTTATCGCCATCTACCGAAGAGTTGATGAGCGGATAATCTTTGATCGCCTTGGCAATGGCTTCTATAAACATTGGCATAAAGGTGAGCGTCTCGCCTTCCTGCTCAAACATAATCTCCTTGTACTTGCGTCGCCAATACACCATATTGGTAACATCTGCCTCTACGAAAGAGGTAACGTGTGGTGCCATCTGTACTGACTCTACCATACGTTGCGCAATCATTTTACGCATTCTATCCATTTCTATGATCTCATCTTCCCCACTTACCGATACTGCAGGTGTAGAAACAGGTGTTGCTTTGGTGATTACCTCTTGCTTGAGGGTAGTCTCTTGCTTTGTAGTCTCTTGTACGGGCTGGACTTCTTCTACCTTTACCTCTTTATTTTCTTGTCCGTTTCCTACTGTAGTAGTAAGAGTCTCGGTAGTAGCTGCGCCATTACCATTGCTTTGTTTATGGGTTACATAAGCCAAAATATCTTTCTTGGTTACGCGCTGGTCTTGTCCCGTACCAGGTACAAGGGCTAGCTCTTCCATAGAAATATTCTCCTCTTTAGCGATATTGAGCACCAAAGGCGAGTAGAAACGACCCGTAGCAGGCTCTTCTAACTTTGCGTAAGCACTAGCAGTACTCATAGAAGCTTCTATGCTACTGGCTTCCTCGGGTACTTCTTCTTGTTCGGTAGTAGTAGTGATATCACTAGGGGCATCGGTAGGTACCTCGCTATCGGTATCGATCACGGCAATCGGGTTCCCTACTTGTACTACATCGCCTTCATTCACTAATATTTCTTTCAGTACACCTTCGTGGGTAGAAGGAATTTCCGTATCCACTTTATCAGTTGCTACCTCTAGTATAGATTCGTCTTGTTCTATTTTATCGCCTACGTTCTTTAGCCAGCCCAGAATCGTCCCCTCCATTACACTTTCGCCCATTTTAGGCATTACAATTTCTACAAGCGCCATAAGATTTATGCTTTATATATTAAATATTTTTTTCGTTTATCTATATAACTCATTTACCTAGTAAAAAGTCACACAAAGTTAACATCAAAAAGAGGATATTAAAAATGATTGGATTTGGAAAATCCTGTACGCCCGCTAATTAAAATTTTGAAGAGAGAAATGTATAATTATAAAAATATTAATAACTCGTTGTGCATTATGTAAGAAGGTTGGACATAAGGCTTAGGAGCCCTAAATTGAAGTTCCAACCAATCAATTTATGATCTCCAACCTATTAGCAAATTACGAGAAAATATTGACCATACTGCGTAAATTCTTACCAGAAAACCTCATAGAAGTTCAACGTAGATGCCCCAAACTAAGCGATTTAGCAGTTTTAAGTCTGTCTCTCACCTCAGAATATATGGGTATAGACAGCGAAAACCACCTCTTTCGACTCCTTCCCAACTGCTTGAGTGAAAAAATAGAACGTAGTGTTTACAATCGCCGTAGACGTAGACTTTTTACTGCCTTAGCCAGCTTTAGAGTCCAATTAGCCAGCTTACTCAATGAAGAAGAAGACTGTTTTCTCGTAGACAGTATGCCACTTGCTATCTGTAAAGAAGCCAGAAGGAAAGGAAGTAGAATATGTAAAGAAACCTATTACAGCAGTCCTGATAAAGGATACTGTCCTTCATAGCAAAGCTACTATTACGGTTACAAGCTTCACCTAACTTACTCTCTGAGAGGTGTTATAGAAAATATAGAAATGAGTGCTGCCTCTAAGCACGCTATCCTTTTTCTAAACGATATTGCTTACCCACTCAGAGGTAAAACCATTATTGCAGATAAAGGCTATTTATCTGAGCAACGTCAAAAGGAACTTTGGCAGACCTATCATATCAAACTTATTGTACCAAAAAGAAAAAATCAGCGACCTAAGCAAAGCTTTCCTGCTGTCTTTAGAAGAGTAAGAAAACGGATTGAAACACTTTTCTCTCAACTCTCTGATCAATCGCAAGAAAAGCGAAGCTAATTTATGATTCAGAGGAATTATACTAAGTCTTTTGATGGACTCAAAAATAGGGTCTTAGCTAAGGTTACTGCCTTTACGCTAGTACAGTTCTATAATTTGACCCAAAAGAAGCATAACTTCAATAATATTAAAGCTAGTCTGGATTTATAATGCACAATGGGTTAAAAATAGATCTTTTGCAAGCAATTGAAAATCAACAAGATAAAAGTAGCTGTATAGTATTTGCAATCACGAACCCATATCATAGGATTTTGAATGCGTCCAGTTTTTTTGAATTTCAATTATTTAGGACATAAAAAAGTGTCCTGTTTTCTAAATTTTCGTTGTAATCTTTTAAAACACCGATAATGAAAGAAACTACAACGACCCAATGGATACTTCCTTTGCTTATCGCTTTTTTAACGCTAAGCTGCAACTCTGATGATGATACTGGTAACTTGCCTAAGCTCAGACCTCAACAGATCAAGGTAGACGCAGTTATTTCAGGAGCTTCTTTCACATATGATTTTAGCTACAATGCTGATAATCGTATCATTGGAATTAATATGGTAAGGAATGAAGTAGTAGATACCTATCGATTTAATACTTCGATCGTATACAACGAAAATGATCAGGTAAGTACTATACTAATTATTGATGTAGATAACGGCACAGCAATACAAATAAACTTTGATTATAATCCTGATGGTGTCATTGCTGATATGGGTTTAAGCGTAGGAGGTACTAATTATAACCTTGTAGTAGAAAATGATAGGTTAAACTACAGGATCACTTCTCCTGATGCCATATCATTATTACCATTAGAATTTGACTTTGATGAAAATAACCAGCCGACACGTATTGTAAATTCTAATAGAGTTGCTAATATTTCTTATGGTACAGAAAGTGGGGTATTTAATGCAGTTGATGTATCTCCCGCACTAAACATTTGGTTTCAATTACTGTATCCCTTCAGCACAGATATGTACTTTTTTGCAAGCTCTAGTGTAGAAAGTTATTCTTTTGACAATGGCGAAACGAGAACACTTATTAATGAGCAACGGGATGAAAACGGAAATGTGATAAGTTTTGATGTACCTGTAGCGAATGAAACCTTTAAACATGTTATTACATACCAACCTTTAAATTGAAAGGTTCACCACAGACTTCATCAAATAAAACAACTATGAAAGTAGAAAATTTTATTACAGCTATGCGCCTTTACGCTAGTACAATGCTATAGTTTGACCCAAAAGAAGCATAAGTTCAATAATATTAAAGCTAGTCTGGATTTATAATGTACAACGGATTATTAATTACCTTTAAGAACATTAACTAACTAATCATCAAACTCATGAAACGAGCCCTCGCAGTTACGTTCCTGATCCTCTCTTATTGTATAAGTACTGCCCAAACCGCCTATGATTATAAGGTAGCTGAAAAGGACGGAAAGTACATCTTTACTGATGCACAAGGCAAACCTATAGAAAAACTAGGTGCCTGGGATCAAATAGATTCCTTTACCTCAATAGGTGTAGAAGCAGCAGATGTCAATCGTAGTGGTTTTTTAAAAGTATGGAAAGAGAATAAAGAATACTACCTAGATACCTTAGGGAACACCTACCGCCTTGCCTATGAGTTGCCCGATTCGCCGAATCCCGAAATCCAAGCACTTGATCTCTCTAGGCAAAGCTTCGATGCCTTTCCTATAGAGGTGCTACAATATCCTAATCTACAGGTGTTGATTATGTATAGACTTGCTGTAGATAATCAATCTGCACTCGCTGAAATAGTACAACTCAAAGCATTGCGTTTTTTATCTATAATGGATTGCTCCCTCTCGAAGTTACCTAGCAACTTTGGACAACTACGAAATTTAGAGATTTTGAGTTTAGATGAAAATCAACTTACTATCTTACCTGAAAGCATCACAAAGCTACAAAAGTTGAAGCATTTAGATTTATTAGGAAATCAGTTTACTAAACTACCCGACAACTTCGCACAACTACAAAATTTAGAGACTTTGGATTTACAAGAGAATCAACTCGAAAGCTTGCCCGAAAGTATTACCAAGCTACAAAACTTAAGGTCGTTGCGTTTAGATAGAAATCGACTTACTACCTTACCCGAAAGTATTGGACAATTGCAACAATTAGAATGGTTGAGTTTAGATAATAATCGACTCAAAGGCTTACCTGAAAGTATTACCAAGCTACAAAAGTTAGAGCGGTTGAATTTATCTTTCAATCAACTCCAAAGCTTACCCGAAAGCATTACCAAGCTACAAAAGTTAGAGCGGTTGAATTTATTTTGGAATCAACTCCAAAGCTTACCCGAAAGCATCACAGAACTAAAAAATCTAGTGGATCTAGATTTAGGTTCGAACCAATTCTCAAACTTCCCCGAAAGTATTACCAAGCTACAAAAGTTAGAGCGGTTGAATTTATCTTTGAATCAACTCCAAAGCCTACCCGAAAGTATTACAAAACTAAAAAATTTAATGGATCTAGATTTAGGTTCAAACCAATTCTCAAACTTCCCCGAAAGTATTACCAAGCTACAAAAGTTAGAGCGGTTGAATTTATCTTTCAATCAACTCCAAAACCTACCCGAAAGCTTCGGAAAACTGCAAAGACTAGAGGTTTTGGATTTATACGGTAATCAACTTAGTACCTTACCCGAAAACTTCGCACAATTGGGAAAGTTATGGACGCTAGATTTAAGAGGAAATCCTCTTCAAACGCAGGAAAAAGAAAAGCTCCAAAAACTACTGCCTAATTGCGATATATATTTTTAAGTCCCATCTACACAAACTAACCAAAAAAACCATGAAAAAGATACTCATTGTTACGCTCCTGATGCTCTCTTATTGTGTAAGTACTGCCCAAACCGACTATGAGGCAGTTGAAAAGGACGGAAAATACATCTTTACTGATTCTAAAGGTAACTACGTAGAAAAACTAGGTACTTGGGATAAGATAAAATATTTCGAATACACAAGCGGTTTTGCGTCAGTATGGAAAGAAGATAAAGAATACTACCTAGATACCTTAGGCAATACCTACCGCGTTGCCTATGAGCTAGCGGATAAGCCTCATCCTGAAATTAGAGCACTTAACCTTTCCGATCAACGTTTTGATGCCTTCCCTAGGGAGGTTTTGCGATATCCTAACCTACAGATATTGATTATTGATGGAAGTATCGGAGAGGTGAATAACTTTTCAGTCGTTCCTAATGAAATAATACAACTGAAAGCATTGCGTTTTTTATCTTTAATGAGCTGTTCCATCTCAATCTTACCTGATAATTTTGGAGCGTTAACTCATTTACAAGTCTTAAACTTGGGTGATAATCAACTTAACAGTCTACCCAAAAGCTTCGGGCAACTGCAAAAGCTAAAGCTTCTATATTTACACGATAATCAACTCAACAGCTTACCCGAAAACTTCGCACAACT
>CALEMF010000010.1 GCA_937911505.1 uncultured Cytophagales bacterium | reverse complement strand
GGTATATATTACAAGACAAGAAGAAGATTTTGTTGCGGCTTCTAATCTTCGGGAAGTACTAGATGAGAGCACAGTAGGAATCAATACAAATGGCAGTACGGGTGAAAACAGCGCCCTTACCATTAGAGGTACTTCTACCCTCAGTACACAAGCCCCATTGATGATTATAGACGGAATGCCTATGGAGGGAAATTTAGGAGACTTTAGCCCTGATGATGTAGACAATATAGCTGTTATAAAGGGCGCTGCTGCTACAGCGCTTTATGGAACACGAGCCGCCAATGGAGCTATTGTGATTACTACCAAACGAGGCGTCACTTTTGGAAGCGAAACCCCTTACCGCTATATGCAGCGGCTTGTTACCCAATTTGTAGCAGCCCGTGAGTTTGCAAAAGTACCTACTTTTGAAGCTCCCGACTACGTGAATGATCCTTCTCCCAAACAGCGTACAGATTTCCGAAGTACTATCTTTTGGCGGGGAAATATTACTACTGATGCACAAGGCGAGGCGACTGTTCAGTTTTATAATTCTGATGAAGAAACTACCTTTCAAATTACTGCAGAGGGTATCTCTAAACAAGGTTTGGTAGGACGTACCACCCATTTCTATGCGGTGCAAAGACTTTTTAGCCTTACGCCTACATTACCTCCTTTCCTGAGTTATGGAGATGTGATAGACATTCCTGTCTTGATAAAGAATAATACGGAGAAGAACATTAAGGGAACACTTTCGTTACAAGTACCCAGTGCCTTTAAAGCTTTGAAGCTTCCTGCTGAGGAGCTTACCATCTCTGCCCGTACTACGCAAATGTATTATGCCCGTTATAAAGTCTTGTACCAAGCGGCAGGAAAAACGTCGATCAAGATTGGTTTTAAAGGAAAAAGTCGGAAGTTTAGCGATGCATACGTGCACCCCATAGAGATTCTGCCCAAAGGCTTCCCTGTTTCACTTGCTTACCATACTAATCGACATAAGGCGGCTATCAAAGCGGATATCCGATCATTAGTACCTAATTCTTTGAAGGCATATTTTGTAGTATATCCGAGTGCGCTCGGTGACTTAGTTGCTTCTATAAAGGGTATTTTTAGAGCGCCGCATGGCTGTTTTGAGCAAACCTCGTCCGCTACTTATCCTAACGTAATGGCACTGCTACTATTAGAACAACTTAAGGAAACTGATGTAGCCTTGAAACAACAAGCACTTCAGTACATAAAGCAAGGCTACAAGCGGCTCACCTCTTTTGAAACCAAAGAAAATGGCTTTGAGTGGTTTGGTCGTACGCCACCCCATTTAGGCTTGACTGCCTATGGCTTACTAGAATTTACAGACATGAAAAAGGTATACCCAGCGGTGAGTGAACCCATGCTCAAACGTACCAAGCAGTGGTTGCTAGACCAGCGAGATGGAAATGGAGGATTTAAAACTACTTACCAAAAGTATAGTTGGGGAACACAAACCACCAACAATGCTGCTTATGCGCTGTATGCACTCTCCGAAGCGGGTGTACATACCATAGAAAAAGAATTTGAGCAATCTTGGGCTGAAGCACTTACTTCTAGAAGTGCTTACCGATTAGCCTTGATGGCGAATGTTGCTTATAATCTTGGTCAAACGACCAAGGGTGAGAAAGCCTTGCAACTTTTGGAGGAGTTGATACAGTTTTATGGAGAAGAGGCGCTCCCTGATGCAGGTTACACAGTAGTAGGTAGCAGAGGCGATGACTATCGCTTGCAAGTATATGCCCTGATGGGCTTAGCCTTGCTGAAGCAAGAAACGTCTGCTTTAGCAAGGCTCAATCCTATTAATACTTTTCTTTTGAAACACAAAAAGCTAGGACGGTACGGAAGTACGCAAAGTACGGTGCTTTGCTTAAAGTTTATTACCGCTTTTCAGCATATAACAAAGTCTGAATTTCCAGATGGTACTTTTCAAGTAGCCCTCGATCAAAAAGCGATTCCAGTAAGTTATCAGGCAAAAGCCTTGAAGGCCATTGAGCAACCTCTAGCCGACTATTTGTTAGTAGGAAAACAGTTGATACAAGTAACCGCCAATAATACGGAAGTCCCTAACTGGGGTGTGAATATACAATACCATACTTTTGAACCGCAAAGTAATGAGCACTGTGAAATAGACTTGACAACGAAGCTTTACCAAGCCAATACGCAGGTAGGAGAAATTGTACGATTAGCGGTGAAAGTGAAGAACAGAGAGAAGGCTGATCAACCGATGAGTGTAGCTGTTGTGGGTATTCCAGCCGGACTGAGCTTTCAACCTTGGCAACTCAAGGAATTTAAGGAAAAGAAAGTAGCCGATTACATTGAAATTTTTGATAATTACTTGGTTTTTTACTTTACGGGTCTGAAAGCCCAAGAAGAAAAGCATATTTTGCTAGATTTGAAAGCTAGTATTCCGGGTACTTATACAGCTCCTGCTAGTAGTGCTTATTTGTATTACAACGATGCGGAGAAAACTTGGCGGGCAGGTACAAAAATTACCATCGTGGCTCCTACTAAATAAATAGAGATGAGTGTATAGCGTTTAAATACTAAAATGAAATCTAGAAACACATACAAGCCAACTTTCTATCTGTACAGTATGCTCGTCATCGTTTTGCTGATAAACGCCCTCTGCTGTAAGGCACAAAGCATTACAGTAGAAATGATAGCCGAACAGGAAAGGCGCTGTCCAGCCCCTTATTTAGTGGAAAAAATAGAGGGGGAATTGTCATCATTAGATACACTACCTGTCAAAGAGATTAAACGTTTGCTGAAGCGCAACTATGATTTTTTTAGTAAAAACAAAGACTCTGTGATTCAAATTTTTCAACAAGAAGCACTTCAGGTAGATACGCTCTTTCGCTCAAAAATCAAACAGTATACAGAGGAGGAAGAAAGCATACAAGAAAATACCAATATATACAAAGAGCTTATTAATGACAACCATTTAAAGTACCGTGATACACTTCAGGCGGGTTTATTTTTTGAACAAACCTTTCAAAATAATAAATCTTCCATTGAAATGATTGGAAGAAATAGAGGTGCTATGGTTTATAAGTTTGCCACAGAGGAGACTATCCAACCCTTTTATTTCTTAAATCACGATTCAGAATGTGAGATGACGGTGACAAATATCTACTATCACGATACAAAAGAACCTAATGTACCTATTAAAGAAGAGTATTGGAGCTTCCCATTGAATACGATCGCCATTCCACAAATGAAACACGTAGACAGCATAGATATACACTTTGAGGTAACCTACCTTACAAGGATAGACACGGTGCGTTTCTATAAAGATGAAGTGGGTGCAACAAAGAAGAACATTATGCTTAAAGAGATGTACGATAACTTTGTAACGTATACAACTCCTTACGACTATTATCCCTATCATAAAGGCACGCTACTAGAGAAAGCATTTTATAATGAAAAAGGCGATCTGTTAAGCACTGAATATGGGCTATCCAACAGTCCTACAGAAAGCGCCTTACAACGCTATAAAGAAAGGCTAAAATTTCTTAAAGAGCTATACGACTTATCGAAAACACAACAGACGAGAGAAGACCTCTATCGGGTATTAAAGTACGTACAACTGAAAAGAACCAATCGATACCTCCGTTCTAAAACGCTGAATCGTCAAGTAGTAGAAGGAAACGTGGCTTCTATGAAGCTATACCTAGAAAACCAGCGAGATACGCTCTCGTTTAGTGCGCGTTTCAGGAATATCAAAGCGCCTAGCGGTATGTATGTACATAGGTTGGAAGGGCAGACAGCCTTCATAGATAAGAATGGAAAGCTGATTACACAATTGCCGCACAAAATCAATTTCTTATACGATCTAATGAGTAATCGTTACTCTCAATACTATTTCTTCACTGAAGACCCGTCGGCTACTTATTATTTTTTGGATAGAGAAAATAAAAAATACATCAAGTTACCGTATAAACGCCTCGCCTTTATCTGCCCTTCATTAATTGGCGCACAGCAAGACGATGGAACAGTTGTTTTGCTCAGTACAGATACCTATAAGCAACTGGATGTAGGAAGAATTGAAAGTTATCAGATACTACCTGCCTCAAAGATGATTATGATTCGGGGCTATGATGAAATTCGCTATTTATACGATCAAGAGGGACGACGCATCAAGTCTACCACTACCACACCCATTACAGCAGTAACCATAGCGCCTTAGTAAGTAACTATTCGAAAACGACGTAAAAAATGAGCAGGCAAGCATTATAAAAGCTGCACTGTTTTTAAAGAGATATTGATTACCTTGGTATATCTTATAAAATTCTTAGATTTTAATACTTTTACAAACCTCATGGAAAGCTGGTATATACCTATTACTATATTACCGGGTGTAGGTCTCTTACTGATGTCTACCTCAAACTTAGTCAACGCCCTGACTGGAGAGCTTTCTCGGCTCATTAAAGACGATTATAATTTACTACACGATATTATTGAAAGAAAGATCCGACAACTCAGCCTACTGAATAAGGCGATGGTTGGTTTCTACATTAGTTCTGCGTGTCTCGTACTAGCAGGGCTTTCTGGAGGTATCAGTCTAAACTTAGCTTATGATAGTGAACAGTTCATTTCTATAATGATGATACTAGGAATTATAAGCATCTTGGTCTCATTAGTTATACTTACTGTTTATTCCTACAAAGCAGTAGGTATTAGAAGAGCGCAGTTTGAAAAAAGCCTTGGTAACAATACCTATAAAAGAGAAGTGTAATAAGATATTCCTCTATACAATTATTAAAGCATAGGTACTCGAAGCAAGCTTAAACATTGAATCCACGCTGTCTTTTATCATCGGAGCTAAATCATAGATGGCCGCGCCAACTGACCTTAAGCAGTAGAGGCAGCCAGCACCTGATGAAGCTGACTCACGGCCATAGCGCCTTCTCCTACTGCAGAGGCTACCCGTTTAATAGAACCTGCTCTTACGTCTCCAGCAGCAAATACACCCGGTACGCTTGTTTCTAACATCATAAGCGGGCGATCAAAAGCACTTTTATCAGTCACTTCCGCACCTGTACAAATGAACCCTTGTTCGTCGAGTTCTACACATCCTTGTAGCCAACCTGTGTTAGGTACTGCACCAATCATAAGGAATAAGTGGCGAACAGCCCGTTCTTCAGTTTTACCAGTGTCTCTGTTTTGCCAGACTACTTGCTCTAAAAATTTATCTCCCCCTAAGGCTATTACCTCAGTGCGGGTATGAAGCGTAATTTTCTGTGCAGCTATAATACGTTGTATTAGGTAGTCAGACATACTAGAGGAAAGACTCTCGGCTCTGACTAGGATGTGTACGTGCCGCGCAAAGCGAGATAAAAAGACAGCCGCTTGCCCAGCAGAATTGCCACCCCCTATGACGACTATCTCTTCATCGTGACAAAGGTTACCC
>CALEMF010000009.1 GCA_937911505.1 uncultured Cytophagales bacterium | reverse complement strand
AAGAACCGGAACGAAGTGGAGTTCAGCGAAGCTAACCGAGCCTGCGAGCTCGACGAAGTCAAATCCAAAGCTTCTGCCCACAGACCAGCCCGCCTCCCCGCTGGATTTTCAGGCCAACGCTATTGTGTCAATCTTAAAACAGACAGTTAAAAACTTAAATATACTCTTATTTATTCTCCAACTTCTACACCTCATAAAAGGTTAAATAGTATTACAAGTATAGAATACTCCATTCATTTGAAGGTAATGAAAACTATTTTGATGCCTTGGCTATTGGTTGGTCACCAAATTTTCGCTCACGAGGGTCCTCTAGCGCTTAAAGTAGAGCGGCTTGCTCGCCGAGTGAAAAAGAATAAATCTTCATTTTACCATCATTTTGCTGATCTAGAGATATTTAAGGTACATCTTCTCACCTATCATCAAACAAGAGCTGAAATGATTATTGAGGAAGAAAGCCAATGCCAAAGTATTCATCCAGACCTTCTGAACGTCTTTTTAAAGTACAAACAAGATTTATTGTTTCATCGGCAGCTCTTGGTAAATAGGGAAATAACAGCTTATGGAGACTTATACGAGCGTATCAACCAAGCAGGTATTAAAGCTATTTTGAGGATTTGGAACCAAGCATTAGGTTTACGAGAGAATTCTCCTGTGGGAGAGCGATTTTTAAAGCTTGGGATAGAAAACCTGTTTCAAAGGGCTTCTACAGAGAATATTACAAAAAAATGGCTCTCAGAAGTTTTTTTAGAATTAAAAGAGGTAGCCATCGCACTACGAGTAGCTAGGTAATGGACGGTAACGTCTAAAAATACTGCACACTATTGCAGATATTGAGGCCAAACTTGATACTCTATGAATGTTGATTTCTATACGCTTGGCCTCAGCCTTATTTTTATGCACGAGATGGATGCAATACGATGCTACGAATGGCGGATTCTTCCCATTACTTCTTTTCTAGAAGATAAAACTGGAATGATTGTCTTCATTTTTCTTCATGTTCCTTTGTTTTATTTATTGTTGCTACCTTCTATCTCACAGAGTGTTGCCTTTAAGACGGGCTTTAGTATATTTTTGATTATTCATTTCTTTTTACACTTGCTCTTTCTTTTCCATAAGAAAAATGCTTTTCGAGACTGGGTTTCTTGGTCGATTATCACGGGGGCAGGTATTTGTGGAGCGCTTTATCTTCAACTCACCTTGTGAGTAATACTACATACAAGCTATTTATACAGGGGCTTGGTGAAAAATAGTTTTTATCACACCTTCAGGAAGATTGATACGTTGTGATTTGGGAAAAATTTGATAATGTATGAGGCTATCAACCTATTACTTTTCCTGATACTAGCTGAGAGCAATTTTAGATTGTCTTCTTGAGCTTGTAATCACCATTAACGTTATCAATAATGATGACACAATCTTTGAAGAAGTTCATACCTATTCTTAGCTTTTTAGTCTCTTTTATGATCACAGGGACGTTTGTTTATGCAATACCTCCTAACTGTACGCTTGGATCAGTCCCTTTTTTTACTTCAAATTTTTGAGACCCTCCTAGCGCGTAGGTTTCTCTTGTTGTATCTTTAAAGGAGTATTTATCCAAAAGTTTTTTTCCTAAAGGATGATCAAGCGGTATGCTAATGCCAGGAGTAGAAGCACCTGAGTCTATTAAGCAGGTGTACGTTTGCCCTTCGATGGTGATGAGCGCATAAGGAGAACCGTTTTTTCTAACTATTTTGAGTGTTGTAAAGGATTCATCCGATAGATCTTCATTTGACAGCTCGAGTGATTTATTAGGATAGTCGATTTTCCAACTGGCTTTATTAATAACCGACTGGCCAATAATGCCTCCAAAGTTAGGTATCTGTTCTTTCAGGCCTTGAAAATCTCCTAGCATTGACGTCGACTGAACAAAATCAACTTCTCCAATTTTTAATGATTCGGTAGTTTCTTTAGTAAGTATTACTTTTTGCTGTGTTGTACCCACTGCAGTTATCTTCTTTCCACTTGCTTTTTCGTCTTGTATTAGACTCAATTGTGCTCCAGTATCGAAGAGGAAGTTTTTTGATATACCATTTACCTCAACAGGGAAAAAAATTACTGACTTATAGGTCTTGAAAGTGATTGAATGCCGAAAGCTTTTAGGTACTACACTTCCTTTTTTTTGTAGGGAGGTTACCGAAGCGCAACTACCTAAGAAGGTTACCAAAAAAAATATGCTCAATTTCTTCATAAAATATTAGCTTGACGTAATCTATTTTTAGTCTTGTAAAATAAAGCATAAGAAATGACTAAACAATAAAGAGCGCCTACTATAGCTTTTCTTATTAAAGTAAAAAGAGTATCAATAGGTTGGTTTCTCCATCATTTATCAATTGGAGGAACTTTCAAACCATCAGAATTTCCGCTATTATTCATACCTACTAGTATGTTTATTCATCCGCTAAATTAAACGTATTTCGAAGATGGTCATTGTTAATGATCGCTTCGATGATGTCTTCGCTTTTCTTTGCAATCTTGAAAGGGTGCTCTTTGTAGAGTCTTGCGTAAATATCGTCGATATCCACGAGTATGGGATCAACCTTCGATTCGGAAAGCTCAAAAATTCGTTTTTTGTAGCTACTGTGCCATTTCATACTGTCAGGGTTTACCCAGCCGTTTTTAATAAATCCCTTAGTCTTTTTGGGGCACCTACAGGGGTTATTCGTATTGACTAGCCCGCAGCGATTATGCATCCATTGGTATAGATCTTTTCTTGCTCTTACTAGTTTTTGGCGAAAATTGGCAGGGCTGATTTCAAAAATTTCACTAGCCAAGCGGTGATCAATCTCAAACACTTCTCCCACAATATATATAAGCCTTTGGTTTCTATCAAGGCACATCAACATACCCGCCATACAAGCCACCTTGCTTTCTTCTATTTCGAGTTGCAAGGCGTTTTCTTCCTCCTTGGTAAGTTCAGCGTTTGGCGAACTTTCTATGTAATTGAAAAACGTCTCGAAATTGGTAACCACTTTCTCATAAGCCTGTTTTTTGAGGTTTAGGAAATGGTTAAAGGTTATTCTATACAGCCAAGTCCTAAATCTCCCTTTAGAAGCATCATATTTAGCCAAGTTGGTAACCAACTTCACCAAGATATCTTGTGTAACGTCTTCTGCATCTTCCACGTTGTTGATCATTCTCATGGCAATATTAAAAATGTATTGTTGATGGCGCTTAATAAGCGCGCTCAAGCTGTCGCGGTTTCCGTCCACTGCCTGCGCAATAAGTTGTTGGTCTTGCTCGTCAGAGTAATTACTTCCACTAAAGGGGTTTACTTGTACTTTCATCTTGATGCTTGTAACAGGGTGATTTTGTAATCGCTGTTTTCGAAGTTATACTTTCCTGTTGCTTTTCCTTTTTCATTAAATGTAAAATAGAGACTTCCCTTGTAAATGTTCCCATTATCGGCCTTTGTTTGCCAGTTTCCTTCAAAACGACCTGTCTGCGCCTTAAAAATGAGTGACATCTTGCCTTTACGGTGCTCCCCTTCTGAAAAGTAGGCGTACTTGATCATTAAAGTATCATTTTTAAAACTAGCAGCGGGGATGGTTGCTACTCCCGCTGCCTGAATATCTATTTTGTATTCTGAAAAATGCTCTATAAAAATGGATGCAAGTGCTTTTTGTCTCTTTTCATTTTGGGTATCTCCATCACAACTCATTAGTAATAAGCCTAAACTGTAGAGAAGGTATTTCATTTCGATAATTTTTCAAGACCACTGGCACCTGCCGTATACATTTCTTCTATGGCTTGCTTTACTGTCTCAAAGAGTGACTCGTCTTCGATAGTAAACTTTAAATCCCATTGGAGTTTTGTCTGCTCACCATACTCCTTTACTTGCATTGTCCCCACAACACTTTCGATAGGTAAAAGAGGTTGGCTATCAATGGAATATTGAAATACTTGATTTTCATTGTCCACTTTTAAAATAGTTTCGTTCATGGCTCCTTTTTCTGTTAAGCAAACCCTTTTGTCTCCGTCTAGGTGGCAGGCAGTAATTACTGGTAGCCATTCATTTACGCCTGTTGCCTTACTAATGTTGGCCCATACTTTGCCCGCAGGTGCATTGATGGTGTGTAATGTTGAAATGATCTTTTCCATGGTAGTTAATTTTTTTGTGTTTCGTAATTGATTCCTTTTGCTTCAAGGCTTTTTCTTTCCTTGTGGTCGATGGTGCATTGGCCTGCGAAATAGCAAATAATACAACGGGCAGATAAGACAGTTCCGAATTGTGCCACCGCCAAAACTCCTAGCAGGACTGCGTATGTTAGGTTACTATTAAAGAAGTAAATAGCTCCTAGTAAGGCTCCAAAACCAACGATGGTTCTGAGGGTTCGGTCTTGCCAACCAATATTTCTGTTGTAGGAATACCTAATTCCTTTCATAAATCTATTCATACAGCTCTTTTTCTAGTCCTTCCACATTGTGTGGAATTACCATTGGAACAACAGCCTTCGTAAGGTGTGACAAAACTTTCTGGGAGGTATCTTGTGAGGTTAGCAGAGATACCTTAAAAATGAGCTTTCTTCGCTATAATAGCTGCTATTTTTCTTCCGCTTTGAGGGCTTCAATTAAATCATTTAGGTGTTTTTCCCATTGGGGGTAGCTGGCAGCATCTTTCCAGAGAAGTACAATCTCTCTGCTACCCTCTTCATCAGGGACTTCATTTTTAATGTCGGTTAGGTATTGTAAAAGGAAACGAATAGATGTTTTATCTGCTGTAAAAGCTACTACCCGTTTTTTTAGATCTCTTGTTTCCTCTTCTTCGTTTTCATATGCCAACTGACCAGTCGTTTTAAACATTAGGTACAGCTCTGCTAGTGCCATAGCGGTATTGTCATAATAAAAATCAATGTCAGTAAAAGTAGCGCCCAAAAATCCACTTTCTTTCATAGTGCTTATTAGTGCTGAAAGGGTGAGGTGGACGGGCGTAGTAGTAGGGTATTTCGTTGAAATATAGTCGCTAATAAAGTCGACTACATCGAGTCCTGCGTCACTTTCTAATGCTTTGTATCCCCAAGCGCCCATAAAATATGTTTTATTTAGTTATTGTCTTTATTTTTGAAAACCCTCTTGGTTATTTTATCAGGCACTGTAAGGCGCTTGAAATAATTCAGGAGCAATCGACTTTCTAGCTTTTTCTAGCTCATCTTTATCAAGACTTGCTGTAGCATCAAAGGCTATTTGGTTGCTTACGTACTTTTTCTTCAGTACTCGCTTTTCAATTGTTTTAAGTAGTTTGTAGTTGTCTAGATTATAACTTTCGACCTGCTCTGCCTCTTTGCCTGCAAAGTAGAGAGGGCTACCCAGCCAATAAATATTTAAGGCAGTGGCCAGTTCGCATTTTGGATGTTTGATTACCCAGTTTAAAAAGCTATAGCCTCCATCCCAATTATAGTAAGCGGCATACTTATCAATTTCTGCTGATGTGGAGGGAATTTGCGTCTTCTTAGTTCTACTTTTCCTTAAAGCTTCGCAATATTTGTATTGTGCTTCTGTACAATGAAAGGTCAAATTTTTTGTTCCTCTTGTGTCAATATCCCACAAATCTGCCACATTGATCGATGAAATATCGCAGTAGTTTAAGCTTTTAAGGTAATCCATATGTAGCTTTTGAAGGCTAGCTTGTCCTAGAAGCGTAAGTTTTTGTACGATGTCTCCTCCAATGGATAAGTAAGTGAGGCTATCGGAGCTAACGGTCAGTTCAGGTGTTTTACTAGAGACAAAAAGCGTTGCCAAATGGGTTAAGCCTGAGAAATCAGGGGCTTCGCCCGTAACCAGATGAGAAGTGTCATTTCCTCTTGCCCTTATTCCCCAGTGGAATTCGACCCAATGCTTATTTTCAATAATCGGTCTGTAGAGCGCTGTAGCAATAAT
This sequence comes from uncultured Cytophagales bacterium, assembly GCA_937911505.1. Lineage (GTDB taxonomy): Bacteria > Bacteroidota > Bacteroidia > Cytophagales > Thermonemataceae > CALEMF01. The sequence goes on along the minus strand of CALEMF010000009.1, from coordinate 23,768 downwards.
TTGACTAGATACCCATGCTTGCGTACTCATCCCTTGTTGATTACAGACATTTTGAAACCAATCGTATTCTTGCTGCTCAAGCTCGTGGTCTACAGGGCCAATTCTGACAAATGGTGCTTCAGGTTGCGTAGTTTTATAGACATCAATAGGAACTCTATTGTTAATTCTATCAAGTTGATGCTGGACGATCTTCTTTAGATAATCTCTATCGTGAGCATTGTTATCATAATACCCTTTGAGATTATGCTGGTCGAAAGCTTCGTCGATAATCGTGAAAAGTTCTTGAGCCCTCTCATTTACCTCTTTTTCATTAAAATACTCGTCGGTGTAAAACTTAAATGCTGCTTTCTGTAAGGGGAAAAACTTTGTGTGAAGCTCATCACGATTTTTATAATAAGGCATGCTTTTTAATCAATCTATTATTTGTATTTCTTAGGCTTGTTAATATCCTCTTTAGCGATTACTTCTTTATACTACGCCAAAATTAATTAAACTGCGGGCTGCGTCTACAATCGCCTGCTCATCAGATAAGGGCTGCCAGCCTAAAAGCTTTTTTGCCTTCTCATTATTATGCGTTCTGTGTGCTCCTAAGTCCATTATCACATTTTTCAACTTCTTATCAAAGTTAGATACTAGTTTTAATAAAGTATCAGGTAGCTCCCTAGAAGGTATTTTTCTATCAGGGAAGTGCTTCTTTAAGACTTCGCTGATCTCTTTCATAGTATAATATTGGTTGGTAGCCAAAAATCTCTCATTGGCAGCCTTGTCACTTTCCATGGCCTTTATATGTAGGGCTGCTACTGAGCGTACATCCACCAACGACCAGCCAATCTTTGGGATAAGGGGAGTACTTCTGTCTAAAAGTATTTTGACGGCTGCGATGGAGGTACTAAAATCTTGCTCTAGTATGGGGCCTAGTATCACACCCGGGTTGATGACGGTCATCTCTAACCCTGATGTATCCTGATGAATAAAGTCCCAGGCGGCTTTCTCTGCAATGGTCTTACTAATAGAATAAGCGGTATGGTCGGCGATATTGGTTTCATCTGACCAATCTGCTTCATCGAAGCTTTTACGTTTCGTTTTTCCGTAGCTTATCGCCGCTATAGAGGAAGTTATGACCACTCTTTTTACTCCAGCGGCAGCGGCAGCACTTAAAACGTTGAGGGTACCTTCTTTGGCTGGTTCTACGATAATACTAGGATCGCTTGGTAACTTCAGCGGGACAGGTGAGGCTAAATGAAGCACATAGTCGACATCTTTTACCGCTTTTTGCCAAGCACTTTTATCTTGTAATTCAGCTTGCGTAAAAGATAACGCGTTGATATGCTTTGTGTGTTGGCCAATAATCGACTTAATCGAATCTGCTCGTGCTAAGTCACGCATTGTACCAATCACTTCGTATCCTTCTTCCAATAATTGTATGGTGGTATGGGAGCCTAAAAAGCCTGTAACGCCCGTTAAAAGTACTTTTGCCATATAAAGCTATTTTTAAGTTAGGTTTATTGATCAAAATGATCTTCTTGTAAATTAATTTTATTAGTACAGACTAATAAATATACAGATAGTAAGTGTATTTTCACACAGTATTTCCTTGACAATAATTACAACTATTCACATACGGATGGGATTGCCAAAACCAAAGCAGCTATGAATAGATGCTAGATTTGTATAATACGTTGCTTACCTTTACTATCACGTCTATTATTATTCAACTAACTCTTTTGCTTTTTCCCACAGGCCTTCCTGTTTATTCTTAATTTCTTCTCCTACTTCTTTTAGATTGTCTGTGCTTGAATACTTTTCTAGCCCTTCAACAAAATTCTCTAAGCTTTCAATGGTTTCAAATATCTCATCAACATGAGGGATGTTTTGATCTTTCAAGACTTTTTTCCAGTCCACTTTAGATAAAATCGATAATATATACTTTGTGACGATCTTACCTAGAAAATACTTATCGTAAACTCCGTTTAGTACCTTTCCAGCTTCTCTGTTTTTCAGATATTCAATGGATTCATCTATCACTTCTTTTTCATCGGAAGAAAGTAAGCTACTCTGCTTTAACTTTGCTAAAGCAGTAGCTGCTTTGTCATTTTCCTCATATTTTAAATACAAATAGGTTTCAATAGCCCAAACTATCTCGTTATCTATACCAATCTTATTGGCATCTTGTAGAAATGCTTCAAAGTCTTGTAAGGCACGCTCTTCATCAATTTCTCTCTCCATCATCAACCTATCGCACCCTCTGAATAAATGATTTAAAGCGTGAAACCCTGTATGTGTTTGCTTTTGATCTAAGTTACCCCACTGAAAGAAAACACGTGTATAGGGTAGGTCTATATTTTTATTGTTGTTCAACCAGTCAATATTTCTTGAAGTCTCGTCTTCTGACAAATAGTAGAACCCTTTTTCAAAAAATAAGAATCCTCTAAAAAATTGCAATAAAGTTTTGATTTCGGAATCAGGAAGTAGTGTTGGTTGTGTTTTTGAGCACTCGTACAGCGCTACTTCTTTTCCCAAATCTCTGCTTAGTATTACAATGGCGCTTAAAACGGCATGCTCAATGTTTTGAACATACTCTTTTTCTTCTCCTACATAGTATTCTCTTGTTTCACTGGTAGAGTCTCCGTGAATGACGTTGAAAGCATCGATCAAGGTAGGGAAAGTGTCTTCGTCCGTTTTCGATATGAACGCCTCCATTCTCTTGTAGTCGCGATACATCGAAATGTAGTCTAATACAGAAAGATTTTCAGCGTTGGTATTGTATTTAACTAGCTGATTAGAGATACGATCGAGATCTTTCTTGAAAGATTGAAATTCGCTTGATATGGTGTCTTTTTCGACAGAAGCCCTGATCGAAATTTTAGCAAACTTATAGGTATTTACCTTGTAGGAATCAAGACTTTCTTCTAAAGCATCCTTATCTCTTTCTAGTAATTCTTCGTCAGTTTTTTCGGAACAGCCAACAGGGAATATTAGTACTAGAAGCAGTAGCGTTGTTATATATTTCATTGAATATTCTTGTTTATTTATTTTTAATAACAGACAAGCTGATCGACACTATATAGGTCGCTTGTCTGATTGAGGTAACGAGGCTAGTGAAAACTTTTTTATTAAAAAAAATACCCTTGATTACTTGTAACTATTACAACTGGATTCAACCCTAAAGTTGGAAGAACTAAGACTCATTTTGCATTTTCTTGCAACTCCAAAAGATATTCTTTGAGTTGAGTGGTAATGCTGGTCTTAGCTGAAACTCCCTACTCACTCCGTTTTTATTCTTTCATTTATATCACTGTATAGCTCCTCAGCATTCTCTACCATATGCCAATGGCCGATACCTTTATATAGTTGATTGGGAATGCCTTGTTCTTTAATAAAGGCTTGTGTTTCTAACGGGGTATCAATATCACCCCATATGTAGAGACATTGGCAAGCCAGATGCTTAAAGGCTACTCCACATTTATTTTCTTTAACGTACGCCTGGCTGGTGAGGCTCCAATTTCTCATTCCCTCCGGATTTGCTAACCTTACGCTGCTGTAGTATCTTCTGTAGCGCTCTTCTGACTGAGCAAGTTCGAAAATTTCTTGTTCAAACGAGACTGCAAATTCTTGCGCTGTATTAAAGGCTAAAGGTTTGCTAGAGAAATAACTATCTGCTTCTGTTAGATTACCTTCAATGTTGAAGTAATAATTTATTTTCTCTTTCAAGTGTTGGCAAATCCAAGTGCCAATGAGTGCTGCTAAGGAATGCGCTACTATATTTACTTTTTGCTGCGGATCGGTTTCCTGCTCAATTATTTTTGTGATTAAGTCGGCCTGTTCACGTATTGAAAGAAAAGCTGGATTGAGCGGACTCGCACCAAACCCTGGCAAATCGACCACATAAATATTGGTACTTTCATTAATAGGTGATTCAAATACTTCTTTGTAGGCAAGTCCTGAATCAGCAAATCCGTGTAAAAACCAAATAGAGGGCTTGGCATTATCTATTTCATTATGCCTAATTAGTAGCCCTTGTGCGACTTTTATCTTCATAGGATGTTATTGAATGGCAAGTACACTTATAGCCTTGTTTACGCTTTTATAAATACGCTCTCTTCTTACTTAGTCTCTTTAAAGCACTCGTTAAAGTCTATTTTAAGTAGCTTTTCTATGTTCTCGGTACTTTCTGCTAGGGTATATACACCAAAGGCGAGTTGCTTTTGGTAGTCAAAAATCGTTTTATTCAATATTTTGGTAAATTCACCCTCCAACTTATCTAAGTTAGGTTGTTGTTTGCTTTTATCTATGTGTGTTCCATTGTAAGCAATAAAAAACACAAAATTACCCTCAGGGTGCTTTTCCCATATTTTACGCCAATCTGGACTTTTTTCTTCAATGAAGTACTGGTAAGGGTTCACATTTAAACTATAATAAATCATATTTCCTAGTCCCATCCCTCCAAAGCGCATCGCATTGATTTCTATGGGAATCAACGTTTGAGCAAGTTTAAACTCCGCATGAAGGGCAGTATTTTTCAATTGTAGTTTGACGTTGAGTTGCGCAAAAAATGCTTTTGCTTGATCGTATACCTTATCAAATATCGCTTTGTTGGTGTAGTATATCATATGCAGATATGCCTCGTTTGCTGGAATGGGATGGTAATAGATTCCTACAACGTGTGGCTCACCCAAGGCGTCGTAAAATATATCTACTGCGTACTCCTCTCCTTCAATGTAGTCTTCTAAAATAAACTTATTTTTAGACAAAACACTGTCAGATAACACGCTGGCATTTCTATCTATTTCTGCTTTTATCTCCTGCGTTATTTGGGCTAGATTGCTATTTTCGTCAATTATTTTAACGGCTGTTCCGAAGCAACCTTTTGCAGGTTTCAGCACTTTTTTGCCAGTAATCTTTAGATTACTGATGGCGTCAAAATCTACAATTTCGTAGGCTAGTTTGGGGTATATCTCTGCCAGTAGTTGACGAAACAAGTACTTATCTTTCATGGATTTTATAGCGCTTATTTTTGTTTCGTCTGCTAGACTATCTAGTACAGTAGTAAGGGTAGCTTCTGATGTTATACATACTTTATTTACCTCTACCCAACCCTCATAACTTTCTAAAAAAGTGTGCTCCTGTACAAGTGCCATCCCTTCTGTTTTTGGAAGCGTTTCTATAGTGCCCGCCTCAGCACCTTCTGGATGAACTAATAATAATCTTTCCATTTACAATTTATGTTGAAAAATCAGAAAATCTTTGTTGTCTTATAAGTGGCCATTCTTCTTTAATGATACTGAAATAAACATCATTTCTGCTATTGCCAGCAACGTCGATATAATTATTTCTAAAGCATCCTTCTTTTGTAGCGCCTAGCTTTGCGATAGCTTTCTGCGAACGAAGATTTTCTTTATCTGCACTGAACTGAATTCTTCTGAACGCCACAGATTCAAAGCCAAAATTGAGTAGCTCAAATTTACACGCTTTATTTAACCCAGTTCCTTGAAAGCGCTTGCCAAGCCATGTCCAACCAATTTCACACTTCTGGCTGGCAATATTCAAGTATCCGTAGCGCGTGCTACCCGCTACTTGATTACTTTGTTTGTCAATAATAAGGAATGGATAGCAACTTCCCTGTTGCTTCTGAGCTACTGTGTCCTTGATGTATTGATCTAAATGCTTTTGGTCTTTGATGTACATGCCCATATATGTCCAAATAGTATTATCAAAAGCAATTTCTTTTAGCTCTTTATTTCTCTCTGACTCAAATGGTATGAGCCTAACAAAATCATTTTCTAGGATTATTTTTTCTTGAAGTAATTGTACTTGCATTTCGTCCATTTATAAAACTGTTATGCTACAGCTTTTCGTTTCTTATTGCTTGCTTAAGGGCGTTTTTAATAGAATGCTGCAAGATAAAACAAAGATCGTCAGTTCACTAATTTGATTTCACAATTAGCTGTAATATTCTCCACTATGGATAATTGTCTGGATCAATAAGATTTTTTGGCAAGCCTACATCAGACTGAAAGGTTCTATAGATTTTTCAGAAATAGGAGAATAAGTAATTACTGATCAGTACTATTAGCAAATATTATTTTATATGACTTTTGAACCAATCGATTATTTCTTCAAATGAGTCAAACCTTGCGTAAGGCAATGAGTGACTCTTTTCATCATATATTTTCACCTTATACGACTTTTTGAAAGCATCGAGCTGTTTGGCAAGCTCAAGGGCTCCCGCTACGGGTACTCTTCCATCCTGACGAGAATGTAATATGTATACAGGCGTATTTATTTTGTCTGCCCACTCTGTTGCAGAGCGCTCATTGAAGTACTTTTCTTTATTTTCTTCAAAGTTGGGTAAGATATTTTCCAGTCCCTTGTAATTATATGCTTCTTCTAGATCAGACCAACCTGTTACAAATATGGGTCTTTTTGTGGCTTGGTATTTTAAATCTGCTACACCGCCCAAAACGGCCGCTGCATTGACATTAATCCTTTTAAGGCTTTGGTATGTCATTTGGCCACCTCTTGAAACACCCATCATAAAAACATTATCACTATCCACAAAGTCCAGGCTTTTAACTATCTCGTAAAGGTTGATAACATCATTTACATCATCTCCGCCCACTTGATCTACCGACCCGAGTGCTCCCACAAATCGGTAACTTGACGCATAGACCGCAAAACCGTTTTTGGCGAGCCAGTAAAAATCTGGTAAGTCTTCTTCTGATAGTCTTCCAATATTGCCAGTACCTCCTCTGTTATAAATGATTACAGGGATTTTTTTATCCTCTAGTTTTTTCGGACGACACGCGAAGCCTTCTATCTCAAATACATCACTCTTGTAATTGAATTTTTCATAAATATAATCCGTTTGGCTTCGGGCTTTTTCATAGGATAAGCTATCGTACCGGTATTTTGCAAGAGGACTCGTTGCTTGATAGGGATTTTTAATGGTTACCTGAGATACATTGTAAATACCCGATTGAGCGAATGCCTGCGCATAGCCTATCATTAGAATAAATAAAAGTTTTACTGTTTTCATCTACATCAATATTTACTAGCATCCCAATATACAATATTTGTTTATTTTCTTTATAACGCTTATTTGCCCCTTTCTAGCAATCAAATAGTTGTTGACCAGCTCGATTAGATTTCTGGTAACTTTAGACTTTGTTTGTAAAGAATGAAAACTAACTAGCATCTACCTGCAACCTCGATTCTTGAAAACTTTTTTCAAAAAAAGCCTACAAAAGTTCACACTTACCGACTGGTTTGTGTCAAAAGGGTATGCAACCAATTAACAAACTATTAACAATATTTATCATAACCCTCCCACTACTAATTAGTTATACGACATCGCGTGGGCAACTTATCTATGGAGAAATCTTTGGAGGGCACGAGAAAGCCCAACACGAACTACTCATTTCTAAGTCTATTGACTCGCTGGGCGTTCTTAGTTTCTTTAATCTCACCTACTTCACTATCGACTATGAAGATCGGCGTACAGTTGACCCCTTCATTTATTCAGTTGTTACCTTCAATTTCAATCCTTATCTGGGCATAGCCAGTGGTGGATATATGACGAACGAGGGTTTCATTCCCATTGCAGCTATTTCACTACAGTACTTTAACAAAAAAGGAGACTTGTACCTTAATGTATTCCCTACCATTGAACTAACGCGTGAAACCAACTACGAAATGTTTGGTTTGGTAGTGTACAATCCAAAGCTTTCCAAAAAGCTAAAGCTTTTTACACAAGCCACTTTCAGTACCAACTTCAATTTTCAACAACATAACTTTAGCTTCCAGCAAATACGGCTTGGGCTCGACTACAACGACTTTCAGTTTGGGATAGGTGCCGATACACAAATCCCTACTTTTACCGACCCTATTACCAACGATTTGATCACAGAGGTAAATCCTAACATAGGGCTCTTTTTAAGAAAAACCTTTCAATAAATCAATAAAACAGACTCACATGAACCCTTTTGAAGAAAAAAATGAACAACTCAATACCCTGCTAACGCAAGGCCAAGCGATGGAAGCTTTTGAACGCTTCTATGCGGAAGAGGTAACCATGCAAGAAAACGAAAATGAGCCAAGAGTTGGCAAGGTGCTCAACCGTCAACAATGCGGCGAGTTTGTAGAAGTCTTTCCTGATCTTACCTTAAAAATACTAAGCACCGCCTATGGAGATAACCTGAGTGTTCAGGAAGTACTGTTTGACTACACCGATCACGAAGGGAAAAAGGTTATTTACCCTGAAGTGGCTGTAAGGCATTGGAAAGATGGTATGATCATTAAAGAAAAGTTTTACTATGCCTCTTGATGTAGCCCTCGAGAACAAAGCGTTGGTTAGGCAGCTTGTCGAGGAGCTGACTAACCAACATCGGCCTGAGGCTTGGCAAAAGTATAGCGCACCCCATTTTAAGCACCATTTTGCTTTTGCTGGTGTGACAGATGATCTTACGGGTATTCAGCAGATCAGCCAGATGATTCTTGAAGCCTTCCCTGATGTACACACAGAAATTCAGTTACTCATTTCCGAAGACGATTGGGTGGTAGAACGTGCTACAACTAGCGCTACCCACTTGGGTCCTCTATTAAACACAGCACCTACACATCAAAAAGTAGCTTGGGAAGAAACCCATTGTTATAGAGTACAAGACGGTAAAGTTGTAGAATACTTCCCTCAAGTACGCTTTGAGCGCATTATACAACAATTAAGAAATTCTGCTCTTAAAGCTTACCAACTAAAAAAGAAGGCGCTAGTACGTATTGCTTCCCAAGCCATTAAAGGAATGCAGTATATATTACCTTCTTTGAAAGTGACCCAATCGAGCCAAGAAGAAATCAACCGAGCGGTTGTGCATACTTACATTGAAAGTTTCAAGAATAAGCAACGCTACTGGGTCTTCCCAAAGCTTTACGATACGCGACAGTTTCGTCATCATTTCAACTTTGAGGGATTATCCAATACGTTGGGTACTTTTGTAAGTGTTGGGATGGAGTTCCTTACAGGATTTTCAGATGTACAAGTAGAAGTTATTGCACTCATCGCAGAAGGCGCATATGTAGTAGAACTCAACCGAGTACAAGCTACACATAAAGGAAAATACTTTGGGATTGTTGCTACGCATCGCACTGTCTATTGGAGCGAGGCGCATATTTATTGCTTAGTAAATGGACGTATTGTAGAGAATTGGCCATTGGTCAACTTTGAAAGTATTCTTCAGCAAATTACTACCTAAACACTGTTTTTACGTTTATATTAAAAGTGCTATAACTTGACATCCCTATGAAGCCTGTCAACTATATTGAACTTGTTCCCTTATGCCTCAATGGTGATAAAAAAGCTGTTGAGATGCTCATCATCAGTATACAACAACAGGTTTATAATCTCGCGGTTCGCTTCCTGTGGGAGCCAGCCGATGCGCAGGATGCTACACAAGAAATTTTGATTAAAGTACTTACCAACCTCTCGAAATTTAGGGGAGAGAGTAGTTTTACTACTTGGGTATATCGCATTGCTACTAACTACCTGCTCAATAAGAAGCGAACCAAAACAGAAGACTTAACTTTTGAAGAAGGGAAAAAGCACCTAGCTCTAGGTGCTACCTACCCTGCCTATGAGGAAGCTGATAAAAACCTACTAGAAGATGAAGTGAAGATCGCGTGTAGTACGAGTATGCTTATTTGTGTAGCGCGCCCCTTGCGCTTGGCCTATCTAATTGGTGAAGTTTTAGAATTCAATAGTCAAGAAGGCGCTTTCATCTTAGAGATCGAACCTGCTACTTTTCGGAAGCGACTTTCTTTGGCTCGTCAGCGTATCAGGGCTTTTATGGCACAGCAATGTGGCTTATTTGATCCTACCAATCCTTGCCGTTGTGCCAAACATATTACTTACTCTATCAAGGTAGATTGGTTCAAACCAAATAAGTTGAAGTTTGCTGACAAAGGTAAAGTGGAAACTACCAAGCAAGAAATTGAAACCTTAATGAACGACACCGCTATTTTTCAAAGTCACCCTGACTACCATACACCTGAAAATATTCTTGATGGGGTAAAGTCGCTGCTGGATAGTGGAAAATTTCCTTTATTGACTGAGGATACGTAATCTCGGAAAGCAATAACGCTGATTCGGGTTACACTAAAAAAGTACAGAAGCTTATACAGCTAGGATACCTGTTGGGTTAGTTTTTTAAATCTATGGTATGCCAAAATACTATTGTACAATACCTTATTCTGCCTTACCCACTATCTGCTTTCCAAGAGAAAGGTTGTCCTCAATGAGTTTAAAGAAGAGATTTTTTCCATTATCGCCATTTGTGAAGATAACGATTCCTTCTCCCGTTTTGGGTAATAGCATAATTAAGGTGTTTACTCCTTTATCCCCACCTGTATGAAGTAAAGCATATTCATCATTTTTCAACTTTGGCAAAAGCTCCCATCCCAGTCCCATCTTTATCGAGTTTTTAGCTCCGTTCTGTTGCGTAACCATTTGCTTGAATAAACTATCAGATAATGCTGCTCCTCTTAGTACGTGTTCTGCAAAGCGTCCGTAGTCTTCAATGGTGGTTAGTAAATCGTCCGCAGCGCTTGCGGCGCTATTTTTGTAAGTTTTATAACTATTGCTACCTTCTTCATCGTGCCATTTGGCGAACCTGTTGGCGTCAATGGCTTCGGTCCAATAAAAAAAGGTATTATCCATTTTTAAAGGCTTAAAAATTAAAGAATCTACAAGTAACTCAAGCTTTGTGTTAAATTTAGCTTCCAATGCTTTTTTCAAATATTCAAAGCCTTCCCCTGAATATCGAAAAGCACTACCAGGTTCAAAATCAAACGTTAGACGACCTGATTCGTTTGCAGATCGCCAGTTTTTAAAACCTGACTGGTGCGAAAGGATATGCCTTGTCGTGAGTTGCTTGCTTCTTCGATCACTCGAAACATCAGGATCTACCCAATAATTATACAAAGGTTGATCTAAATCCCAATTGCCATTTTCAACAAGTTTTAGAGTCAACATCGTAACAATAGGCTTCGTTAAGGAAGCGACGTTGAAAATAGCATCGTAGGGAGCAGGTACGCCTTTTTCCAGTTCCCCATATACGACTACTTGTTGTAGGGCACGATTTTTCAACAAAGCCACGCCTAATGCTGGTACCTTGTTTTCTTTTAACCAATTCTCAATCGAAGGAGAAGAGGTGAGCAATATACGGGTAGTGGTCTCTTTCTTTTCATTTGGCGTTTGATGGTTATAACTCAATACCCTTTTCAACAACCAGCGATCTTCTTTTTTTATCCATAAATGCGTAAAATTAGCTGTACTCGTTAAATAAGGTGCTTTATTTTCTTCTTGGGCGTAGAATTCGTGAATGCCATTTTGTAAAGCCCCATAAATACTTCCATTAGACTGTAGCAGGTGGATTTCACTAGAAAGCAGCTTCCTCGATGGTCTGTATGAGCGCGTACATATATTTTTCTTAATTCCTTGTATAAACTTCTCTTGACCATAGGTAGTCCCTGATTGGTCGTGGTAAAATTCAACATCAGTAGCCACTATTTCATTGAGAACATCGACCTTACACTTATTGAAGGCCTCCTCAAATAGTAGACTGTCCACAGTCATTATTTCCTTGTAGATAGCATGGTCGTCTGCAATTTGCCCAAATACGTTTGTTTTCGTTAACAAAACCAGTGTGATTATAATCACTACTCTCATCTTCATTTATTTTAGTTTTACTTAATGGTCTCAACTTGAAATTCACATTTATAGTGTTTCATATAACGCTTTCAGGTACCACGTTCGTCTATTTTTTATCATAAAATTCATTGACTGATGACGGTCAACTTAGAGAGCAATAAATCCAATTAGTATTAGAAGAGCAATGCTGTAATGATTATATTTCTACAACTACTACACTTATTACTATGGAGATAGTTGAAGCCTTCATTGCTTACCTTTCAAAATTTGGTACACTTACCGAAGTAGAAAAAAAGGCCATTAAGGAAGATATAGATATTCGTACCATACCTAAAGGAGTTTACTTACTTAAAGAAGGGCAAGTGGCACACTATAATTACTGTGTACTTGACGGATGCGTCAGGCAGTATTATCTACACGAGGGGCAAGAGAAGACTTCACACTTCTTTACTACTTACGATTGGATACTTCCTTCTATTGGCCTTAGCGATGATCGTGTTGTTCCTTATTACTTAACGTGTACTGAAGCTTCTACATTAGTTTTTGGGAATGAACAAAGAGGGCAAGTCTTGATGCAACAATTCCCAAAAATTCAGGATTTATCCTTGTTGATTCTCGAAAAAGAAATCGTAAGGCAACAAAAACAACTTGCTAAGTACATAAACAGTACACCTGAGCAACGCTACCAAGAATTAATGGAGCATCGGCCTGAATTAATTGAGCGCGTTCCACAATACCAACTCGCCAGCTATATTGGCGTAAAGCCAGAGTCGCTTAGTAGGATACGCAAGCGCTTATCGGTCAAGTAGCGATCTTAACATTCATTGTACCTCCCTCCAATGCCAAGCATAGATAACAATAAAAGTAGTAGTGGATATTTCTATAGTAGCAAAAAACAGGTAGTAACTTGTAAAGCCAATCAATAGTGTTAAAATCATAACGGCAGTTTTAATAGTACCAGCAAATATATTTACCCATCGGTTTAGCTTTTGCGTAAGTATACGAGACAGTACAATCATAGCCATAGGAAGTTCCATCAATAAGGCAGCCATCAACAAAAAATCTTCAGAAATATACATTCCTTCTACGGTACCCGTTAGGTATTGCTTAAGCATATTTACGTCCATCAAACCCATGAGGTCACAATACAAATAATTAAGGGTAACAAAAATCCAAAGGGTTGAGAAAAGTGCTTTTCTATCAATATTTGAGAGGTCGAATAAGTGTGTCATTGTAGCCTTTTTCCTCCAATGTCTTCTAGTTTACCTATAAATGCATTGACTTGGGTTAAGAAATGAGCGCAGCAATGCATAAAGTGGGCTGTATAAAAACTTGCAGTTTTAAAAACTAAAACCTCTAAAACACTATCATATGACTAAAAATGCTTCTATATTAAAACTTCTCCGTAGAAAGTACAGACGACTTTTAAGAAATGGATTTATTACGATTAACATTAAGACACATCACTTCCAACGATGCTAATTTTTTGTACGAGTTGATGAATACTCAAAAATGGCATCAATTCATTGGTGATAGAGGCATTACCTCTGTAGCCGCCGCCAGAAAATACATTGAAGAAAAAATGGATGCACAATTATCTACCAAAGGCTTTATTAATTATGTAATGATAGAACGTACTACCAATCAGCCAGTAGGTACTTGCAGCATTCACAATCGGGCAGGTGTAGTAGGATTAGATGTTGGCTATGCACTCCTCCCCACTTTTGAAGGCTCAGGATACGCTTCTGAAGGAGCCAAGGCTATGATTGGACAGGTTTTTAGTGTATATCATCAAGAGAAAGTAAGTGCTATTACTACTACAGAAAATGTAGGTTCTTGTAAATTATTAGAACGGCTAGGCTTTACACAGCAAGGCTTTCTTCAATTACCAAACGGAACCCTACAACTTAGGCACTACAGTCTAGCAAAAAAGGATTGGCTAGTAAATTTATCTTAAGCTTGCATAAACATTTGAATAATAAAAAAAGAAAGTGAATAGACGCTTGGATTTACTTTTTGTGCCCAAAACAAGCGTAAATATTCATCTGTTTTACATAATTAAAAGTTGATTATATGAGTGAATACGTCAGTATTATAAAAAGTGAAACCTCCCAAAGCTTATCTGTCTGTTTTTGGATCGAAAAAGAAAAGCCTTTCAAAATAGGTGAAAAAATGTATGAAATTAATACAGCAGCCTACATGAACGGTTATAACTGGGAAGCTTTCTTTAATTATTATCTACCCAAAAATCATCCTGAAGTAATAGAGGGGATGAAAACCGATCCAGAGGCTGGCACCTATGTGGCTTACTATCCGCTCACTGCTGAGGATGAAAAAAAGGCAGAAAAGTTCGTTGAAATCATTAAAGAGCTAATAGAAAACGAGGAGAAGCTATACGAAGTAGTGAAAAATGAAGGGCAAAGCATTGAATGGGATTAATAGATATCAATACACTGTGAGTACAGTAGGTTTTATCAATACGTTAAAAGAAAGATTTATTTCACTGTCGTCCTGAAATTGTAATGAGTTCTTTTAAAAGAATTAAATAAATCATAATTTCAAAAAGAAACAAAGCTTCATATTAATGCACAAAAGCTACATAAAGCATATTAGTTTATCATTACTCCTTAGTTTAACTGTAATTTACAGTAAGGCTCAGTCTAAAAACTTTATTGATCAGCCTTATCTAGAAACCACTACAGAAGTAGACACCCTAGTAAGACCCGATAGAATTTATCTCACCATCATACTAGACGAAGCGGATAACCGTAATAAAAAGTCCACTGAGACACTGGAAAGTACTTTAGAAAAAGTACTCACTTCACTCGGCATTGATATAGAAGAAAGTTTATCACTCTTGGATTTCAGCAGTGGTTTCAAAAAGTATTTTTTATCTAACCAAAAAGTGCTGAAAACGAAGATGTATTCGCTAGTGGTAAAAGATGCCATCACTGCGGGAAAAGTACTGGCGGCTTTAGAAGAAGAAGGTATTTCGAATGTTTCTATAGAGAAAGTGGAATACTCCAAACAAGAAATGTTGGTAGTAGCCTTAAAAGCTAGAGCAGTACTTAAAGCGAAGCAAAAAGCAACACAGATGGTCGCACCACTCAACCAAAAAATTGGTAAAGCTATTTTTATCTCAGACAGCTATACATTAAATAAACAACTACAAGTGCAAACGGCTGGTATCGCCATTAGAGGAAATAGTAGCCTATACGGTGCGCGTAGCAGTGAGCCGCTTATGATTGAGTTTGATAAACTCAAGTTTTCAGCCAAAGTAAATATCAAATTTGTATTAGAATAAATGGAAATAAATATTTCAGAGAGAAGAGACATTCCGCTCGAAAAAATTATAAGCTTGTACAAGGCCAATGCTTGGAGTTCAGCAAAGAAGCCTCAGGCACTACACCAAGCCTTACTTCATTCTCATTCTTTAGTATCTGCGTGGGATCAAAATAAGCTGGTGGGTCTTGGCAATGCCATCTCAGATGGTCATTTGGTAGTTTATTATCCTCATTTATTAGTACACCCTGATTATCAAGGAAAAGGTATCGGACGAAAAATCCTTGCTAAAATGCAAGAAAAGTATGGGGGCTTTCATATGCAGATGCTCACTGCCGACCAAAAAGCTATTGAATTCTATCAGAAAATAGGCTTCGAGCGTGCAGGTGATACTACACCTATGTGGATTTACAACGGCAATGAACATTAAAAGTAACCATTACTAAACCTAAAAGACTTTTCTTATGGATAATTCACTAAAAGCGGAAATCGACCAGATTCTTGCTAAATTACCTGAAAGTCACTTGGCTTGGGTACTTACTTATCTTCGTCAAGTCGAAGAGGCATCCGAAGAGCAGTTAGCAACCGCACACTACCTAAAAAAAATTATGGAAGAAGATGCTGAGCTACTCAAAAAACTAGCCCAATGATTACTGAAAAGGAGGTGTTGTTGATACACACAAAGGCTATTGAAAAATTCGGGGGCAGCCAAGGGGTAAGAGATAATCATTTACTACTCTCTGCTATTCAGCGCCCTTATACTACCTTTGACCAACAAGAACTCTACGCCTCTGAGATCGACAAGGCAGCGGCCGTACTAGAAAGTATCGTAAGAAACCATCCCTTTTCCGATGGCAACAAAAGAACAGGCTATATCCTTATGCGGCTCTGGCTTTTGCAAGCCCAAATAGACATTACAGCTACCGCCTCTGAGAAATACGACTTTATCATTTCGATTGCAGAAGGGAAGCTTTCTTTCGAGGAGATCAAAGCTTGGATCGAGCAAAGAGTTGATAGTACCTCATTTTAAGAAAACCTAATATTGTTTAGTCCTTGAAATGTTGATATAAATGCCTATTTTACACTATGGACTAACTTCCCTTAAAATGAGAAAACTCCTTCTCTTTATCTTATGCAGCCATCTTTCTGTAATGGTACAGGCTGACCCTTACGATTTACTTTCTGATGTAGAAGTAGAACAAGTAAAGGCACATTTAGCAAAGCACCCTTATGTATTGGATTATTGTGATTGCTGTATGTATAAAGAAGATGGCGTAGTTTTATTACTCGAAGTGACGAAGCTCATCGTAGAAGAAGCACCTACCACCTACTATTCAAGAAGCGATTATCCAGAAGGTGCTTTCTATGTAAAAGCGCAGACAAAACCTATTGGTAGGCTATACTTTCGTAGTGGACAAGTGGATACGGATCTTACAAAAGGATTTACAGAGAAAGAAATTCAAGTACGAATGAAGGAAGGTGCAGAAAGTTACCCCAGTGTAATTACACTCAACTATACTTGGGGCTACGACCCTAACAGCCAACAAGCTACCCCACTAGGTACTGCCCTCGCTATTGCCATAGAGCCCTCTGTAGCTACTAGTGGGCAATGCTACCCTTTTACCTATTTCCCTAAAGCAACGGCCATTTCTAACAAGAAGTACCAGCGATGGTATAAGAAAAACATACAATAAAGAAATCGATGAGTAGTCCTCCTTGTTATTCATCACTTTTTCTGTTGCTGTCTCATTAGCGTAGCGTAGTGCGCAGTAATATTATTTTTTTCACCCCAAACAGAAAGCTCTCTCAAAATAGGAATCAGAGAACTTCCCAATGCTGTCATTTCATACAAAAAAATGAGCCGATAGCTCTTTTGAAAGAGAAAAGCCTGTAAGTGTAGAAGGTTTTACCACCTTTCATCCTGCTTGGCAAAACGCCATACAAATGATGCCTCTAGGTGGTCGTATGCTCTTTTTACAACCTCCTAGCCAAGAAAATCACCTAGAAGATGCAGCAAAAGGGCGTCTTATTTTGTTTGAGTTAGAAATACTTTCAATCAATTAACAACCATTAATATTTTTTACATGCAATACAACAATTTAAGCAACACCGGATTACTCGTTTCAGAATTATGTATGGGTACCATGACCTTTGGTGGTAAAGGTAGATGGACTGCCATCGCTGACCGTTCCTACGAAGATTCTAAACAACTTATGAAAGTAGCCTTTGACCACGGTATTAATTTCTTTGACAATGCCAACGCCTACAGCGAAGGATTGGCGGAAGAAATTATGGGAAAGGCTATCAAAGATTTAGGTATTCAGCAGTCAGAACTCGTCATCGCTACCAAACTCCGCATTAGAATGGGCGAGGGTGTCAATCAAGTAGGTTTGTCTAGAGCGCATATTCATGATTCAGTTACCGCATCACTTGAACGCACACAGCTAGACCACATCGACTTACTTTATATTCATGGTGTAGATGCCATCACTCCGTTAGAGGAAACCATGCGTGGTCTAGAGGATGAAGTAAGAAGCGGCCGCGTAAGGTACATCGGCGTATGTAACCACCCCGCTTGGATGGTCGCCAAAGCCAACGGTATTGCCGATAAAATGGGCTGGACGAAGTTTACTGCTTTACAGTACTATTACTCATTAGCGGGTAGAGATATAGAAAATACAATCCTTCCTTTCGCACAAGCCGAAAATCTTTCTGTATTGCCTTGGAGTCCGCTAGTAGGAGGATTCTTGAGTGGAAAATATGACCGTAATACTGAAAAAGCGGGCGATAGCCGACGAGACGACTTCGACTTCCCTCCCATCGACAAAGAGAAAGCTTATGATATTATTGATGTAATGAAGGAAATCGCCCAAGCAAAAAATGTATCTGTGGCGCAAATTGCCCTTCGTTGGGTAATGCAGCAATCAGGCGTAGACAGCACTATCATCGGGGCACGCACCGAAAAACAACTAAAAGACAATATTGGTGCTACAGCAATGCAACTTACCCAAGAGGAGCTGGACAAGCTCCACGAAGTAAGCCAAATCCCTACTCCTTATCCACAATGGATGGTCGCTTTTCAAGGACAGGATAGATTCCCTAGTAAAGAAGTATAGTTAACGCAGTTTCTTTCAAATAGTAAAAACCACTTCTTACATAACTAGTTAGAGGAGTGGTTTTTACGTATATCTCCGCTTTTTCTAGCAATATTTTTCCTAACTTTAAGAAAGCTAAATCTCAGTAAACAAAACCTATTAGAATAATGAAAAGAAAATTTCACTTCATAATTCCAATAACGATTGGTATACTCTTAATCATACTTCCTTTCAGTACTCAAGCACAATGGGCACAAAGAGGGAATGATATCAATGGAGAAGCTGCAGAGGATCAATCAGGCACCTCAGTAGCAATTTCTGACGATGGCAATGTACTGGCCATTGGGGCACATCTTAATAATGGTACAAGCACGTATGCTGGACACGTAAGGGTCTATAATTGGAATGGGTCTGCATGGACGCAAAGAGGAAATGATATTGATGGAGAAGCAACTGGCGACCGATCAGGCCATTCAGTAGCAATTTCTGACGACGGAAATATAGTTGCTATTGGAGCTTTTGAAAATAATGGTGCAGGTAGGTGGGCTGGACACGTAAGAGTCTACAATTGGAATGGATCTGCATGGACACAAAGAGGAAACGATATTGATGGGGAAGCTGCTGGCGACCAATTAGGCACCTCAGTAGCACTTTCTGCCAACGGGAATATAGTTGCTATTGGGGCACGTTTTAATAATGGTACAGGTGTGAGGGCTGGACACACGAGGGTCTACAATTGGAATGGGTCTGCATGGATGCAAAGAGGAAGCGATATTGATGGAGAAGCAGAAAATGGCGAGTCAGGCGCTTCAGTAGCGCTTTCTGGAGATGGTAATACGCTTGCTACAGGCGCTATTGGGGTAGATACAAATACAGGGCAAGTAAAAGTGTATACCTTTGAAGGTTCCATTACTTCTCTTTCAGATGCAGAAAATGAAGCAATTGTTATTTATCCCAACCCTACAGAAAGCAAAGTTGCTATAGAGCGTTTGCCTCCAGGGAAAACTACTTTTACCCTTACTGATATTTTGGGGAATAAAATCCGTACAGGGGAAGGACAAGGCGCCTTAGAAATAGATTTTTCAACATTACCCAAAGGAATTTACATCCTTACCTTTAGTACTAGCAAAGGGACTTTTAGCAAAAAAGTAGTCAAAAGCTAAAAAGCATTAGATAAGTAGGATTTCATTTTTATTCAGGCGAGTTATTTAAAAAGTAACTCGCCTGAATAATTAAAGTGTAAGTAAAAACAATTATGAGAATACTAAAGTATACACTTTGAACGCGCTCATCTGAAAGTAATTAAGAATGCATCCATTTAGGGTCTATATATCCAATTACATCTCTATTCCTGAAGAAGACTGGCAAGAGATTATATCCTGCCTTACTCGAAAACAGTACAAGAGCAACACACTAATTTTAGAGGAAGGAAAAGTATGCAAAAAGCTTTACTTTTTAGAAACTGGCTTTTTACGGTATTTTACTAACCAAGATGGAAACGACATTACAAAATACTTTACAGAAGCACCTTATTGCTTTACTTCTCAAAGAAGTTTCACTAATAATACTCCAGCAGAAGATAGCATCGAAGTACTGGAGGATGCCATTATATGGGAAATGCCTCAATCTGATGCTTTTAATCTATTAAGGTTACCTTCTTGGAGTGAGTTTGTACGTAAACTAATACAGGAAGTACAATTCTACACTGAGCAAATCCTAACTGCTATTCAAAACAAAACCGCAGAAGAGCGATATGTGCAAATGATTGAAGAAAACAACATTATTCTTCAAAAGACACCCTTAAAGCACATTGCTAGTTATCTTGGTATCGCTCCACAGTCTCTAAGCAGAATCAGAAAGAAATATCAAGCGCAAACGCGTAACTTAACATAGGAGAAGTGGTATGTAGTAGGCAACAACGATCTTTGAAAAAAGATCGAAACCCATGTATTACTTCTTATTAATATTGTTAACGATGTCTATTTCCTCTCTGAGTGCACAAGAAAAGCAACCTTCCAACAGTCATTTTTGGTATTCATTAGAAACTACCGCTTCGCCCACTACCATTTGGAACATCTGGACAGATGTACCCCGCTGGAAAGATTGGGACACCGGCCTAAAAGATGCCCAAATGGAAGGAAAATTTGAACTAAATCAACAAGGTGAAATTATTAGCCTTGAAAATAGGAGAGCTAAGTTCAAGATTACTGCCCTTGAAGAAGGTCGGTCCTACACCTATCGTACTAAATTGCCTTTTGGTAGTCTTTATGTAAAAAGATACCTCACTGAGCAAGAAGGAAAGACTATTTTTACCCACGAGGTATGGTTTAAAGGGCTCACTAAGGGGATTTTTGCCAAAGCGTTTGGTAAAAAATTCAGAGCTATGCTTCCCAATGTATTAGAAAACATTAAAACCCTTGCAGAAGATGCTTCTCGCCCTTAAATGTATGTACTTCGCCAATGTGATAGTAGCAGGATGGATCAGCCTTACGAGCCTCTTCTCTCCTACTGTAGCACAACGTACTGTTTTTTCTAATGTTTTCGCCTATTCTGAAGCGATTCGGTTAGTGGGTGCTTTGTGGGGCGCTATCTTTATTTTGTCTCTTGTAGGTTTATTTTATCCTAAACAGATGAGCTTGGTACTTCTCTTTCAGCTTATTTACAAATCGACTTGGTTGTTAGTGGCTGCCCTACCTGCACTTATGAAAGGACAAGCCTACCCTCAGGGAATGGCAGTCACTTTTCTCATTTGGATCATTATACTGCCTTTTGTTATTCCTTGGCAGTATCTATTCAAGTAAAATACTGAACCAAACAAAACGGGCTTATTATAGATTAGAATAAAGAGAGTGCCTATTTTTTTAACTTTATTTTTCCTTTATGAAGCCCAAAGTACTTGTTGCTTTCAATACGCTTACACTCATAGTTGTATTGATTGTAAACTACTTACCTAACACAGGTCTCTTCGATAAATCTGTAGGTGAAATAAGCAATCAATACACTACCTTATTTGTACCCGCAGGCTATGCATTTGCCATTTGGGGGCTTATTTATTTAATGCTTCTGGCTTATGTTGCTTTCCAGTGGTACGCCATTTATAGAGCGTCAGCAGACCAACAATACATTAGGCAAGCGAGCATTTGGTTTATCGTAACCAATATAGCCAACAGTGCTTGGGTAATTTTATGGGTCAACGAATATTTGGGAGCTTCTGTAGTCGTGATGTTTGTTATCCTTTTTGCACTTATCAAACTTACTCTTGCTTTAAGACTAGAGGTTTGGGATGCGCCCGTTCGTATCATCGCCCTCGTTTGGTGGCCTATCGCGATCTACTTAGGGTGGATTATGGTTGCTTCTATTGCTAATACCGCTGCATTTTTAGTAAGTAGAGGCTATCAGGGCGCCCCATTAACCCCATTCATTTGGACCCTATTGATGATACTCGTTGCTACAGGCTTATACCTATTCTTAATTTTTACCAGAAACCTACGAGAGGCGGCTATGGTAGGGGTTTGGGCTTTAGCGGCTATTGCCTACCGGCAATGGGAGCAAGTGCCTATTATTGCTTATGTAGCGATCGCAGCAGCCATCGTACTTTTTGTAGCAGCAGGCTATCATGGCGCTAAGAATGTGGAGACCTCTCCTTTAAAAAAATGGCAGCGAAATGAGGTGTAGATAAGATGTATTGCGCGTAATAGATAATGGCAAATAGATAAACCTACCTACCATATGCAATGGAATGAAAAAATAGATTTACTTAAAAAAACACACGATGCAAAAGCCTTCTCAACCTCTTTAATGGATAGAAAAAATATTCTTAGAGAAATTGAGACAAAATTTATAGCCAGACCTGCTCAATACTACACAGGTCAAGAGAGTAGGGTAAGGTTTAGTGATTGGTGGAGCTATATAAAATCACCTGCTGTGAGAAGCTTATCCACATCAGCTTCTTTGTTACTTGAGAAAATTCTCAAACCTCAGGAATCCTATTGGATTGCTTGTGAATTTTCAACAAGTATTAAGCTTTATAAAGCAGAAGTCAAGGCACTCACCGATCTAATAGCTATTGGGCAGACTTGGACAAATACCTACCATATAGTTCAGCCGAAGTATAAATACCTAATCGCTTTAATGATACTCAAAAATAAAGTAGACTTAAAGCTAGTAGAAGCTCCAAAGGAAATTTTACATAAAATAGATGCGATTGTGAGTAAGTAACAAAAACCACTTAAGTTACTGCTAGATTTTCTTCTCTACCAACCCCAACTTCCTTCAATTCCCAACAATGTCTTTTGTGACCCAGCCATCACCCCTAAAGAAGTGGCAGCGGAATGAGGTGTAACGCTTATCTTTACAACTGACTGAAAATTGTGTTAGAGCATGTTTAAGTTTTTTCTAACTGCTTTTTTTAAGATTGATACAAGTGCGTAGGTCTGAAAATCCAGCGGGGAGGCGGGTCGGATTGTGGGTTGAAGCTTTGGATTTTCTTGATTTTTTGGTTCGTTTTTCATCAAGGAAAAATGAACGAAAAGTAAATCGAAGTATAAATGATGAAAATTCCGCAAAATATTAGTTATGTAGAATTTAATTTTTAAATATTCCCTTAGTGAGCAATAAAACAAAAGAGAAAATAGTAAAATACCTACCACGCACATTTTTATTTACTATTTTACAGTATAAAGGCTATTATTAATAGATGATCTAGGAGGTTTATTACTCAAAGTACAAAATAGATTAGGAAAAATGCTT
This sequence comes from uncultured Cytophagales bacterium, assembly GCA_937911505.1. Classification (GTDB taxonomy): domain Bacteria; phylum Bacteroidota; class Bacteroidia; order Cytophagales; family Thermonemataceae; genus CALEMF01. Next base: position 944 of record CALEMF010000009.1, on the reverse strand, counting down.
TATAAAGATGTAAGCTGTGATATTTATATTGGAAAAGGAGCTGGTAGAAACCTTTTGAAAGATATTCGCAATGCTAAAAAATCAGTTAAAATTGTTTCTCCATACTTATCTCCATTTCTAGTCTCTGAATTAATAGACCTTCGAAAAAGAAAGCTAGAAGTCGAGCTTATAACGACTGATAACATTGAAGATTTTTATGGTGGCTATGAAAAAAACATTCACAAGCTTATTATCCAGCATAGAAATACAGATAGGTTAGCTCTTAAAGAACGCGAAAGCTGGAAAAATCTCACTCAAATACTGACATATGTTGGAATAGGGCTTCTCATAGTTTTAGTTGGAACTATTTATTATCTCCAAGACCTAAGTGTAGCTCTTGGACTAGTCCCAGTCAGTGTTATATTTATGGTAATTAAATTTTACAGAGATAAGATTAAGAACAAGCAAATTTATACCTATTGGTATGATCAGTTATTCCCTTTTAAGGTTTACAAGTCACCTAATATAAAAGAAGAGAATAGTGTATTTATACATAGTAAAATTTATTTGATAGATGATCAGATTGCTTATTTAGGCTCCTTCAACTTTACTTCAAGTGGTGTAAGACATAACTATGAAACTAGCATAAAAGTAAAAGACCCTGAGGCTATACAAGAAGTGAAAAAGGAGATTTATCAGTTGATGAATCATTTATCTATACCCACAAAAGATATCCAACTTTGGGGAAAACAGTTGTATGAAGAACCTATAAATTAGTAACGCTGCTCCTACCAACCCCAACTCCCTTCAATTCCCTTAAAAGGCCCAACAATGTCTTTTGTGACCCAACCACCGTAGAAGTTACCTGGCTGTGGGGTTACCAATTCGCCATACACCAGACATTTATCCATTTTATGGGCGTAAAAAGCGAGGTAGTTTTTGCTGGGTGCAGATCTTTTCGTAGG
>CALEMF010000008.1 GCA_937911505.1 uncultured Cytophagales bacterium | reverse complement strand
GAGCTCGCCAGAGGCTCGGTTCATCAAGAACCGGAACGAAGTGGAGTTCAGCGAAACTAAAAAATGAACGAAAAGTAAATCGAAGTATGAGTGATGAAAATTTCGTAAAATATTAATTATACAGAATTTAATTTTTAAACATTCTCTGAGGTAGATTTATCTCACAAAGCGTTTTCCATATAACTGGTTTGTTTCACGAAACATAGTGGTTGTACCAACGTACCTATTCTCATACAGAGATCTTATTTCTCTGTAGCAATCAAATCTTGAAAATATTTTATGTTCTCTACAACAAGAAATAAAAAACAATTGCAGCAGTCTGAGATTAATAATTTATATTCTCAGATAGCCGGTTTACATCGCGACCTGAAAAACACTAAAGATGAGCTTACTAAAGAAAAAGAAAAACAAAGAAGAATTTCCCATTTAATCGATTACAGCAGAAGTAAGGGAAGTGAGCTGATTATAGAATCTACTCCTAAAGGTATAGAAATACTAACTTTATTGAGTTCAGAAAAATCTAACTCAAAGCATTTAAAGATAGAAATAGAACTTTTTGACTTAATAGCTACTCACTACAACCAGCGAAGAGCAATGGTTCTATTTACTGAGAATTTTGGAGATAAAGATGCCGTTGTAATAGCAGATATTCAAGGAGAAAATGGAAGACGTGAAGGACACGGTACAGTAGCCGTAAATCATTTGATAAGGCTTGCTCGAGAACTAGAGTATGCCAGAATAGTTGGACAAATAAGTCAAGTAGATTTCGATCATATCGACCACCTTTACGCTTTTTATGAGAAAATGGGTTTTACCGTTGACAGGCAAACCAATGAAATAGAGAGAATCCTGTAACCTCACCCACACAACACAAGTCTAATAATGAAAAAATGATGCTCAACACAAGAATTTTAGGGTGGCTGATAGCTCTCCTCTCTGCTTCCTGTAGCGAAGACAGCATCAGTACAGATGAGGTAGCCACCGTTCGCTTCAAAGACCCCATACTCGTAACTATTCAAGGGTACGAGGGACACGTGATGGAACCCTTTCTTTCGAGAGATGGCACCAAGCTATTCTTTAACAATCTCAATACCCCTACCGAAAATACCAACTTGTATTGGTGTACTAAGATCAACGATATGCTCTTTCAATACGAAGGAGAGGTAGACAATGTAAATACCCCCAGCCTTGAAGGGGTACCCACAATGGACAAGGACAACCGCTTTTATTTTGTCTATACAGGTGAATACGAAGCAACGCTTGCTAGTATTTACCAAGGTGAGTTTTCTGACGGAGGCCTCAGTAACCCTGTCGTTGTAGACAATATCTCAAAAAATATGATGGGTTGGGTCAACTTTGATGTAGAAGTAACCGAGGATGGCAAGACACTGTACTTTGTAGATGGTAGATTCGATAGCAGCGGAGGGCCTCACGAAGCCAACATAGTCATCGCTCAAAAAGAAGGCAACCAGTTTGCGAGGGTTGACAATAGTGGCGAAATTTTGCAAGAAATCAATACCGATGCTTTAGAGTACGCCGCGGCTATTACCAAAGACGAGCTCGAAATCTGTTTTACAAGGGTAGCACCTCCACTTACAAGTGAGTCATCACCCAAAATATATATCGCCAGTAGAGAAAATACCCAAGCACCCTTTACCAATGTACACTTAGTAGAGAACCTAACAGGGTTTGTAGAAGCTGCCACCTATACACCCGATGACCAAGCGATGTATTTTCATAAAAAAGAAGAGGGGCTGCATAGACTCTATTACGTACAGAAATGAACACCATAATTTCATACAAATAAATTCTACATTTTTATTGTCCTTAAGCTAAAAAATAGTTTAAGTCAGCTATAAAGTTTTCGTGCAGTTGCATAAGTGTCTGGAAAAAAGATATACTTTTAACTTTCTTTAAACCAAAAAAGAGAAACACTATCAAAGGAGGAAACCAAATGCCATGAAACCTCTTCACTTTATCACGAGTCTCTTTATACTTCTACTTACCTTTAGTTTTTTCAGCTTAAGCGCCCAGCAATGGACTTTCGCATCTGACTGGCAAGCGGGGCGTTTCGACAACAATGGTAGCTGGATGGGAGGGACTGAGCTCTTGAACATTCGTACACACAAAGGACAATTGTTCGCCACCACAGGCTACTGGAACGACCAACCAGGAGACGATCCTGCCTCAGGACCTCATATCCTCGTAAAAAAAGAGAGCAATGCAGATTGGGAAGTAGAAACTACCTTCGATGCTACTTTTGATGGAAATAGGCCAAGACATTTACTTATTGTGGCGCTGGAGTCAATAGTTTTTACCAAGGATTCCTCTGGAAATAATTTGCCTAATCCGGATACCCTTTTAATAGCAGGTGTGTACGATGCGCTTGGTTTAGGAATAAGCGTCAGAAACGACGACACCAAGACCTATAGCAATGCTGTAATTCGTGTAGGAAGCCCATCAAATGGCAACGTTTACAATATCATTCGATCAATACAGAAATATACCCATCCTATCACAGGTGGAGAATTCTTGTACATAGGGAGTTGGAGTGCCGTTTATAAAGGCTGGTACGATAGCAACGCACCCTCCAAGATAAAATTCAACGCACAACCAGCTTTTTCTTTCCCAACGTCAAACACTTGGGTAGCCTCTATGACAGTTGCTAACGGTAAATTATACGCTGGTTGTGGTCCAGAAGCCAATAATGTAGGAGGCATATGGGAAAAAGAGGATACCTCCGATGACTTTACGCTTATTCATCGCTTGCCTTACCCTGGAAGTGTCTCAGTTTCCAATCCAAGAGGCTTAACCGCCATCCCCGACCCCAAGGGTGGTAATCATGAAGTGCTTCTTTTTGCCTTTGAAGGAAACGGTGACATTATCAGGTTGGATCCATACAATAATTATAAAGCTACGATAGAGATAAATGTAAGAGATTATTTTGATGCACTCCCGAATACCTTTACTACAAATGTTGCAGCCTACAATGACATCATTCCCTTTCGGGGTCGGCATCTCATTGGAGTAGCTATGACCAATGCTACTCCTGCTGGGGCTGCTGATACCAAAGCACCTCGTAATGGCACTTACTTTCTTACGAGAAACGTAGATGCCTCCTATACTCATCAGTATGTGTATGATACTGCCAACCCTGTTGAAGAAGGCTTAAATTTGAGAGCGGTAAGAACTATTTGTATTTCTCCATTTAACGATGAAACCAGCACTATTTATTTAGGTGGATTTGATGGCGCAGGAGGCCCTCATCACAATACTGCTTGGCTGTACAAGGGTGTGTTAGCCAACCGAATTGATCGTGAGCCCTCAGAAAACCTAACGCTCTATCCCAATCCTGCCGAACATGCACTTTACATTCATAATGCAGAAAAGGAGATTGTCGACATAGTAATGTATACCCTTGATGGGCAAGTAGTACGCCAGGAAAGCTTTCCTCCTCGTAAAACTATTCATATAGCTGGTCTTCTTCCTGGGACTTACTTTGTAAAAATCACCTTCAAAAATGGTGAAGTTATAGTGAAGAGAGTAGTTAAAAAATAAGGTTACTCCTAGTAAGTACTACCATCCCCTACTGTATTATTTTGGTTGACGCTATACAACCCTTTCAAGAGTGCCATTTGCTATGTAGGTAGAAATACTCTGCTGCCTTCTTCCCATTCTTACTATTAAATCGTAATATAGGTAAGTTAGAAACTACCGGCCACCAAGTAACAAGATCTCTAAAACAAAATGGACTTTAAAACCTTAGCAGAAGAAATAGAAAAGGCAACCAAGATGGCCTTTGAAGAAATGTTTGAAAAGCATCAAGCAGAAAATATCTACAGCTTTGCCTTGTATAGCGACGAAGGCGCTATGACCGTCTGTCCTTCTCTCAATACCTTGTCTTTTTTAAATAGCTTGCGTGAAGAGGAAGACCTCTATTACTATAAGTTTGAACCTGCCGAATGGAAGTACGAAGCAGTGGGCGCTGAAAAAGCTTTTGATACCATTTGCTATACTTTGAGAACTGTGCTAGAAAAAAGTAATTATGATGAGGCGCAATTCTCGCATTTTAGGAGTCAATTGTTTGAGACTTGTATACAAACGCTCAAGAAACTCAAAGACGAGGATTACTTTAAGAATATAATAGGAGAAGATATCTTCTTATTATTTACCGTTTCTGATGATGGCTTTGCCCAAGAAGCAATGACCAATATCGTAAGTATGCTTAATAGCAACCCCTATAAAGACGAATACCTCACTTGGATGAAAACTTGGGAGGAGTAATGTATTTTACATAGCTCTACTTTGCATCTACTTATAATACCAAAGAACAGGAAAACAAAGTAACATTTTAGAAGTATTATTTCTAAAAATCCTTCTTCCCACTATCTAAAATATAAAGCTCATGAAGCCTCTTTTACATTTTTCAACGCTGAGTGCTTACTGTGAAGGGATACAGATACCTCCTCCCAAAAATGAGTTTTATGACATCAGAAGCTTTGAAGAGAACATGAAGACGGTAAAGCACCAGATGCCACCCTTTAAGCACGAGTTTTTTGCCATCGCTTTAAAGCTAGAAGGAAGTGGCTTTGCTACTACTGGCAACTTCACTACCCAACATCTCAAAGCTACCGTATTCTTTAATTCTCCCTATCAGATTGTTCACTGGGATATCGCGCCCAACTGGGTCGGCTACTATATTATCTTCTCTGAAGAGTTCTACCAGCAGTTTTCTCCTAAAAAAAGTATTACCCAAGCATTTCCTTTTTTACTAAGCGACCAAACCGTTCCGCTTGCTGTAACTTCTGAAGAGGCAGAAGATTTATACCATCTCTTCAATCGTATTTACTTCGAACACCAAAGCAAACAGGCACACCAAGAAGAGATTGTATTGAGTTTTATCAATATTTTGTTATTCAAAACGGCTAGGCTTTTCTACAAACAAAACCACCAAGTGATTACAACACAACGTAGAGACCAAGATTTAGCCCTGGTAGCCCGCTTTAAAACGTTGTTGGAAACCGCTTTCTACCCCAATCAAGTATATGAAACACAATCGCCACATCAGGTGCAATTTTATGCTGATAAACTCAGCCTTCACCCCAACCATTTAAACGCCTTAGTCAAACGAATCACTAGCCAGTCTGCCTCCGACTTGATTCAGCGTCATCTCCTCTCTCTAGCTAAATCTAAATTGAAAAATACGCCTTTATCCGTCAAAGAGATCGCCTACGATTTATACTTCAACTATCCTAATCATTTCTCTACCTTCTTTAAAAAACAGACAGGTCAGTCACCCAATGCTTTCCGAACTACGTAAATATTTACACAAAACTTGATTTCTGTACTTCCTACTTTGAAATCTGTATCCCTATAAATACCCTGCGCCCTTACCTTTATATTGTCTTTAAGGTTAAAGGCTTTTTGTAACAGAAAATACAAAATTTTATCAACCACTTATTTAAAAAATCATGAGACCCATAATACTTTCAGCACTCGTTCTCTTTTTTTCCATTTCTCATATAAATATTACCTACGCTCAACTTAAAAAAGAAAAAGCGATGCATACCCAAGCAGCAACTACTACAAACGACGATCAGGCCGCTGTTCATCAGGTCATCGCTACCTTGTTCCAAGCGGTAGACAATCGCCAGTGGGCCGCCGTAAAAAATACTATGGCAGATTCCGTCTATACTGACTACTCAGCGCTGGGTGGGCAAGTAGGCTTTTTCACACCTGACGAAATCCTACAAGGATGGCAAGCTGTACTGCCTGGCTTTGAGCGTACGATCCATCAAGTGCATAACGAAGCCATCTGGATAGCTGGTGATCGTGCCACCGCCACCTTCGACGGAATTGCCACCCATTATTTGACAGCCACAGATGGCGATGACTTCTGGTCTGTTTTTGTAGGATATGATACAGAGTTTATCAAAGAAAACGATACTTGGAAACTGGCACGTATTGACTTGAGCCTCCACAAACAAGCTGGGAATACGTCACTCTCCCAAGCTGCTATCAAGAATGTACAAAGTGGTAAAGTCCCCTCATTTGTAAGTGAGTCAAAAGCTACAGAGGCTGCCGAGCGCTTTTTTCAAGCCCTAGAAAACCAAGATTTGACAGCTTTTTTAGCGAATATTGGAACTGATGCCGTACAAGCAATGCCTTTTTCGCCGAATAACTTTCCCAAAACCTTAGCGGGGAAAGCCGCTTTGGAGCAACAGTACAAAAAGGTAATGACCTACACACAACGTTACAAAAGAACCTACTTTCCTACGCAAAACCCTAACGTAGTATTGGCTAAATATACTGGAACCATCGTGACAGAAGCAGGTAAAGACTATAATAACGCTTATGTAAGTATCTTTGAGGTCAACGAGAAGGGCTTACTTATCAGAAATGTGGAGCATTTCAACCCCAATGTTTTACTAGAAAGCTGGACAGGCCTACAACCTGAAACCTACTCTGTACACGCTGCAGGAGCAAAGCGAGACGGTGGTGTTACAATGCAGCAAGTAAGCTTTACTAGCCAAGGGCTTACTCTACAAGGGCACCTCTTTTTACCTCCTAACTTTGACCAACGCAAACAATACCCAACGGTAATCGTAACAGGTAGCTGGACGAGCGTAAAAGAACAGATGCCCGATGAATACGCTAGCTTACTGGCCAAAAAAGGTTACCTAAGTCTTACGTTCGACTTTACGGGTTTTGGCGAAAGCGAAGGGCAACCGCGCCAAGTGGAAGACTACCGTTTAAAAATTGCCGATATCAAAGCCGCTGTAGACTACTTGACCAACCATCCTAACGTAGCGACAGCCTCTCTAACTGGGCTAGGCGTATGTGCTAGTGCAGGCTATATGGCACACGCCACCGCGCAGGATACGAGAATTAAGCAGTTGGTATTGGTAGCACCTTGGTTACATAATCCTGAAATTGCCAAGAGTATTTATGACATGCGCCCCGATAAGACCACAGGACTAATAGCAGCCGCACGGAAAGCCAAGGTACAATACGCCGAAACAGGGAACATGCCCTACGTCTTAGCCGCCAGCGAGCTAGATCCACGCAGCGCCATGTACGTTCCTCAAAATGCTTTCGATTACTACTTAAATCCTGCAAAAGCGGCGGGTAAACACTACGACAACCGTTTTGCAGTAAGCAGTTGGGAGCCTTGGCTTACTTTCGATGGTATTGGAAGTGCCAAAGATATCAAGCAACCTGTTTTTATTGTGCATAGCGAAAGCGGCGCAATGCCACAAGGAACCAAGCAGTTTTATGCACAGCTCAAAAGCGACAAGAACATTGTTTGGTTAAATAAGTATAATCAGCAGCAATTGTACTTTGAAGAAGCTGCCGTTAATAGTGCTTTAGGAGAGGTGGTAAAATACCTAAAGCAATAACCTAATAACTTTTTATCAGTAACTGACAGGCTGCCTACTCAGGCAGTCTGTTGGCTATTGATATACCAACCTACAATGAGATACCATCGCTACTCATTATCAAATAATCGCTTACATTAAACCTTCACTATGCTACCTACTCTAAAAGGATAAAAAATAATACCACCATGAAATACCTTCTTCTTCTTTTTACACTCTTCTCCAGTTGTAGCATAGAAAGCAACGAGACGATCAACCTCCGTGTTGAGGAGCTGTCCACTACTATTGCTTACAATCAAATTGATGGGGTAGACCCTAATCGACTCAGCTTAGACATCTACTACAATAGCCGTACTGCTATTAAAAAACCCGTCGTTATTTGGGTGCACGGCGGTGGTTGGCGAACAGGTGATAAACAAAATAAGATAGATGATAAAGTGAGCTTATGCCGATCTTTAAACTACCTCTTAGTCAGTGTAAACTACCGCTTGAGCCCTTCTCCCGTTGAACCTAATAACCCTAACCGAATCAAGTATCCCACACATAACAATGACGTAGCAGATGCCATCAAGTGGGTATATGATAACATCGACCAGTACGGTGGTAACCCTGATAAAATAGCCTTGATGGGCCATAGTGCAGGTGGACATTTAGTCTCCTTAACGGGTACTAACGAACGTTTTCTATCGGATAGAGGGTTGCGTTTTGCCAATATTAAAGGGGTTGCCTCCATCGACAGTGACGGTTATGATGTACTAGCGAAAGTACAAGAAAACAACAGCCTTTACATCAATGCTTTTGGCATAAATGAGCAACGTAACCAAGAGGCTTCTCCCATTTATAATGTAGAAGCCGACAAGGCACATCCGAAATTCTTCGTAGCCAAAAGAGGTACACCAAGTAGAATTGCCTCGATTGATGCTTTCATCACAACACTTGAAGACAATGGCGTATCTGTCACTCAGGTAGATGGTAGCGTTTATAGCCACTCAGAAATTAACACAGCCATCGGCGCACCTAATGAAACCGTTATTACTGAGCCACTGAAAGCGTTTTTAGCAGAATGTTTTGAGTAATAACAATGCTTTAATGCCTTACCGTGATCGATAAAGAAAACGTTCTAAGGTTTCGACGAAGCTTTGGAACGTTTTTGGCTGCTTTTCAACACAGTATCAAACACCAAAGCGTAAGATGAGATATATTCTGTTATTTTTAATCGCTTCCTCCTTCTTAAATAAATCAGTAGCGCAACATTGCCCCTTTGATTTTTCCCGTATTATGGTGGTAAAGGTCACCTCAGAGGAAGATACCTTGTTAATTCCTAATTTGAAGATTACCTTACTAGACACTCTCGATAATACAGTAATTATACCTGAAAACTGGTCGTGGAATGAGTGGCCTTCAGACACCTTACAACTCTGGCAAAATCCCCCTAAAACTACACATAGTGGTAGAATAAACAATCAATACCCGATGAACCCTTGGTTTATCCGTTTCCCGTTTGCACAGGATAATTACGTATTAGTAACTTGGAAGCTACCTGGTACACAGGTAAAATCAGTAGATCACTTACCAGTTTGGAAACTACCTGGTACACGACTAAAAATAGAAGATATTGATGGAGATAAAAACGGAGGACACTTCCAAACGGTTGTTCTACCTATAGATAGTAACCATTTATATCGACTCTGTTCAAGGGATAGTAACTGGCAGGATGGTTGGATGAATGGAGAAGACCACGGCTTTGTAGAAGATTACCAACCGATTGAGGTAAAGCTTCATAAGAAGTAGCGCTGTTAAATAACTTTTATAATGAGTGGCTTCATTAATCAAGTTTTAAATCTCTTTCTAGGGAAGAAGAAGTATCAAAAACACTTTGAACCATCATTTCGAGCTAGACAATAAGCTGGAAAAAACTTACTTTTCTCCTCAAAAAATACTACCTAGTTAGCAAGTAAAATGTGTAACTTCGCATCAGAGAAGTTTTATATGTTGAACGCTGATATAAACTTGAATAAGGCTTTAAACCAAAAATTACAATAGAAAACCCTCAAGCGTTCTACAAAACGCTTCAAAACTAACTTACGAAACATCTAAACAATGCAGGAAACTTTACCAAGAAGAAAGGCCAAGTACTATTTCTATTTACTCACTGTATTTTTTATAGTAGCACAAATACTCGCTACAACAGCAACGACATTGGAAAATGAGGATGAAATAATGGGTATGATTGTGTGGACTGGTATCTTTCTCATATTCATTACCCTGACAATCAAAGGTTATAAATGGGCTAAATGGATGCTCACTGTCCTTTTAGTTTTCTTTTCTATCCTATTTTTACTAGAGGGCTTTGAGACATCATCTATGACACTTAAGCTAGTAGGTATTTATTATCTATATTTTGGATTAATTCCCCATTTCTCTAAGCAACTCCGATCTATTACCCATCCAATCGCTAGACACCAAGAAAACGACTCTACAACTCAGAAAGTAGCTACAACTTCTACAAGCGATGAACATAACTTTCCTTATCTGATTGATAGGTATAAAGCGACCTTGATAGACGGTTTATTACTCTTTGGTTTTACCCTTATTTGTGTGCAACTTAAAAACTATCTCAACTTTAATTCAACTTGGCTATCCATTTTGTTCTTCTTGATTATCTTCTCGTACGAGCCTGTATTGATAGCCTACTCATCTACGATTGGGCAGAAAGTCATGAAAATCAGGGTACGAAGCCTGAACAATCCAAGCCGTCGTATTCCCATAGGTCAAGCGTATATTAGGTTTTTGGTAAAAGTACTCTTAGGATGGCTTTCTTTCATCACTATCAGTTTCGATAAGAACAAAAGAGCCATTCACGATTTTACTGCATCGAGTATTGTAACTCAAATCTGATTTATATCAAGGCTATGAATAGAATCTCAAAGGAAAATATTTGAGAGCTTTTTTACTAAAGATACTTCTTGAAATACATTCTCCGATGACCTTTAGGAAAGTCGTGGATTGTACCTACTACTTCGTAGCTGTTTTTCAAATAAAAACCTTCTGCTTGAAAATCAAAAGTATCTAGCATCGCTATGGTAGCGCCACGTGCTTTTGCTTCCTTCTCCATCTTTTCAAGAAGTCTTGTTCCAATGCCTTTGTGTCTACAGGTCTCTTCCACCCAGAGTATTCTTATTTCTAATCCATTCCAATAGCCTATCCCTCCTAAGATGCCGCCTATTACCTTTCCTTCACTGTCTTTCGCTGCAAACTCAAGTGGTGTCCAGGCGGGTGCTAAAGCTGCCACTTTACTAAGATTAAAATCATTGATTCCATCCAAAATAAGCTGTATATCTGCTCGATCACATTTAATAATGTGGTAGTCTTCTTTCATAGGAAACAGTAGCTTTATAATCGAAATTTAACTTTTTATTAACTTTCAGCGTACAACATAATAGATAAAGTTCCGTATTTCTGATAAGATATGAAAGTATTTCATATTCGACATCAACAACTACACCCACTAAAATACTATGAAGCTACACGTACTCCTGCACTTTGCGCTAGTTTTATTTACGCTCCCTTCGTTTTGTCAAACAAGCTTTTGCCCTAATGACCCACCCCGTAATCCCTACCTGGCAGATTCTCCTTACCCTACCTATCATCGTAATAGTTATGCACAAGCCTCTACCTGTTTAGCAGGTCCGCTGCCTTCAGATAACCTATTGATCAAGGCAAAAAAACAAATTGAAGGAGGTACTTCTCCTTGGGTATACCTTTCTGATAAGTACCCCAATGGCGAAAGAGTGCTTTACTATTCTAATGCCACCCACGTCTTCAAGTTTATCGATAATGGCGACGACCTCGTAACTGTAGACAGTCTTAGAATCGACTTTGACCCTATCACTTCTTTCGGCTGGAATTTTCTGCTTACTAAAGACAAAGTTTGGTTTACTTATGATCCAAAATACAATCCCGACAGAAATCAATACACACGTATATTTAAGCTTACGGATGCTGATGTTACAGATCCTTATTCAGAGATTGTTATGGTAGACAGGCTAAACCTGGGTGACTACGGCATAGAAAAGGTCAATAATTTTAACCTCAATTACAACGGCGAGCTCGTCTTCACTAGCGATGGCAATGAAGCCACAGGACGCGCTTTTGCAGGTGTCATCGATCAAGACTTTAACTTACTTGACACACTAAGTTATCCAATGCTTCCCGATGAGATTGTCTCCCACAATGCGTTTCCCATTGACGAAAACAACTCTTTCTACCGGCTTACCACCCATCGGCTTATCAAATTTGATTGGGATGGAAAAGAACTTTCTATCGACTGGCAAGCCTATTACGATTTCGTCAACGATGGTCCTACGGGTTCTTTTGCCGAAGGAAGTGGTACAACCCCTACCCTAATGGGCTGGGGAGAAGGAAACGATCAACTCATTGTAGTAGCAGACGGACACGCCAATAATAACCTAATAGCCTTCTGGCGCGAACTTCCTCCCGACTGGGAAGGTAAACCTGGCAGAGACATAAGATTTGCCGATGCGATCAGCATTCCTTTTGCGGTGGCTTCCAACAATACTTTTCAGTCCATTGAAAACTCCCCTACCGTTTTTGGATACGAAGTTGCTATCGCACAGTTCAATGGTTTTTTAGGGTACGACTGCGATAACGTAAAGGGAGTACAGAAATTTCGTTGGGATACTACAGAAGATAAGTTTGTACTTGAATGGGCTACTAACGATGTCAATATGAATGGGGTATTACTCTATTCTGAAGGATCTAATCTGCTGTATGGTAGTGGTAAAGAAGCAGATTGTAACTACTATTACTATGCACTAGATTGGGATGACGGCTCTTTAGCTTTTAAAAAACTACTAGGCCCTGAAGGTACTTTTCTTGACGATCCTTTTTACGATGCAGGGAGTAACAATATTATTGATGACGAGGGAAACATTTACTTTCCAGGAGGAAGTTCATTGATTAAGTTAGAGAAACTTCAAGACCCTTTAGCAGTCGCTGAAATTCCAACTGATGTCGTTACCATTTACCCTAATCCCACGACAGGCCATGTAAATATACAAAATACAGCCTTTGCAAATAAAGCTTGGAAGCTCCAGATTTTCTCTTCAACAGGTACGTCTCTATTTGAAAAAAACATCTCTGGGGCGCCACAATACGAAGTCGATATCAGTCATCTTGCAGCGGGTATATACTTCGTAGTAATTACCAGTGGCGATCAGGTAATTCGTAAGAAACTGGTAAAAGAACGACAATGATAAATGGCAGCCTTACCTCCCAAGTATACATCTCAAAGGAAGTCCGTATCATTATTTTAGTTTTTAAACAGACCATAAGCCTCCTCAGGTACTCGTTACAGTAATATTCGGCAGTGTAGTCAATTGATGCCTCACTTGCCTGACTAGCAACCTTCTCAATCAAAGCATATGTACCAAGCAGAACATTACTGGAAGAACTACATGGCTCACTGGTTTGGAAAAAACTTCATAAAGCAATGGGAGACGCACGCAGCGTTGATACAAATTGACGCTACAAAGGGAAGCATACAGGCAGAAGTCTATACAAACGAAGATAAAAGTAAACCAACACTAGTTTTCGCTCACGGTATCTCAGGTTATGCAAGACTTTTGGTTCCTTTTTTAATACCACTCTTTCAAAAGGGTTATAACATAGTAGCACCCGATTTGGAAGGCTATGGTTATAATAAACGTAAAAAAGGCGATTTCACTTGGAACACCCACTTAGAAAACCTTCGCGATACAGTTCAATATGCCCGCAAAAACTTTTCTGGAAAAGTATACGTAGGTGGCGCTAGTATGGGCGGACCGCTCGCCTACGCTACTGACGCCAAGTATAATTGTGCAGATGGGCTAATTTGTTGGTGCTTGTTCGATTTTGCAGACAAAGAATTTATGCGTAAAGAAACCAACACCAAACAGTTTACTTATCTGCTAATTCCTTTCTTGAAAGTGTTTGCGAAAGTACTCGGTAATGTACGTTTAAAAACAGAATATTTTATCTCTTACGATACCCTTACCAACGACCAAGCATTTAATAATATGCTTCGTAAAGACCCACAGGCAGGTAAACTGATTAGTCTTAAAGGAGCCATTAGTCTTGTAACAGAATCGAAACCAACGCTCGCTCATGCTGCTTACACAAAACCTGTATTAGTATGCCAACCCAACGAAGACCAAATGACACCCAGTTATTATACCCAAAAAACCTTTAGTCGCCTTGCTTCAAAAAAGAAAAAGCTCATCTTGTTTGAGGGTGAGCACTTCCCTACACATCCAGCAGTTTACTTAAAATGGGCTGATACCGTAGATAGCTTTTTAAAATCAATTACCTAAATACCATCTGTTTATAGAGAAGCCTGGCTCTCTTTGGTACTTCTCATTTTTTTTAGTTGCTTTGTGATAACACATCAGGTAAAATACATATGGAAACCATACAACTCGCCCTCTCTGAAGAGGCTGTACACAAATGCTGGGAAGCACTTAAAACCTTGCACGAAACCCTTAAAAAGTCAGATTTTTTATATGAGGTACGTAAGCTACAAGTAGAAACTGGTTACCATCTTGTTTTTATAGAGAAGGACAACAAGGCAGTATCAGTCATAGGCTTTCATATTAGCGAAAGCCTGGCCATTGGAAAGTTTCTGCAAATCAACGATCTCTCTACCCTAGAAGGCTTTCAAGGAAAAGGTTATGTTTCAGATCTGGTAGATTGGATTATTGAATATGCAAGAACCAAAAAGTGCAAACAGATCATTTCTAATTTAGAGAATCAACCTGAGGATGCACAAGCCATCTTCCAACAAAAGGGATTTGCGATTGTTCGTCAACAGTTTGCTAAACTATAAGATATGATTCGGTATACGCTTATTTTGTTTTTTATAGCTTTTGTGGGTTGCCAAACGAATGCCCAACAAGCTAATGTCAACAAAGAAAGCTTACTTAATGATTTAAAAATACTTGCTGCCGACGCGATGGAAGGTAGAAAGGTAGGTACACCGGGTAGTGAAAAAGCACAAGCCTATCTTAAAAAACGCTTTCGACAAATCGGGCTAAAGAGCTACTATAAGGATTTTGAGCAATCGTTTATCGTGAGAGGAAAAGGAGTAGAAGCTACCAACCTAGTAGCTTTTATTGCAGGCAAATCTAACAAGGTCATTGTGATCTGTGCTCACTACGACCACCTAGGAAAACGTAATGGAAAAATTTATAATGGCGCGGATGATAACGCTTCTGGTACGGCGGCGCTTTTACAGTTTGCCACTTACTTTAGTAAGCATCCTCCTCAACATACAATCATCTTTGCTGCCCTTGACGCAGAAGAAAGTGGCTTGAAAGGCGCCAAACATTTCGTGAAAAATCTACCTGTACCAGTGGAAAGAATCATACTCAACGTCAATATGGATATGATTAGTCGTAATGAACAAAAAGAGCTTTATGCTTGTGGCACTTATCACTACCCTTTCCTTAAGCCTTACATCAAAAAAATTGCGCAGCAGTCCTCCATCAACCTATTGATGGGCCACGATCAACCTTCTCTAGGCTACAGTAACTGGACCAACAGCTCAGACCACAGCGCTTTTCACGCCAAAGGAATTCCTTTCATTTATTTTGGGGTGGAAGATCACGAAGCCTACCATACGGCAGAAGATGAGTTTGAGGGTATTATGCCTACCTTCTACGTACAAGCCACGCGTACTATTCTAGATTTTATCATACTTGCCGATAAACAACTTGACGCAATTGCTGCGCAAAAGCAGAAAGCCAGTAAAAAATAAAACTCCCTTACCTCACATAGGGTTATAGAAGCATTATACATACGATAACTATGAAATATTTATTAAGTATTATCATTATTATAAGCGCTTGTCTAAGCGCTTGCGGACAAAAATCTAAATCGAATAAAGCTATGAGTTTTAAGGTGCAGAAAACAGAAGCGGAGTGGAAAAAATCACTCACGCCTGAAGAATTTCGCGTATTACGCGAGAAAGGTACAGAGCGTGCCTTTACGGGTAAGTTTTATCAACACAAGGAAAAGGGCACTTATGTATGTGCCGCCTGTAATAATGAGCTGTTTAGCTCTAAAACAAAGTTTGAATCGGGTACTGGTTGGCCTAGTTACTATGATGTACTAGAGGGAGGCGTTGTTACGAAAACGGATCGTAGCTATGGTATGGTACGTACCGAAGTACTTTGCGCTAATTGTGGTAGTCATTTAGGGCATGTCTTTGAGGATGGTCCTAACCCTACTGGCTTACGCTATTGTATCAATTCAATATCCTTAGGTTTTAAAGAAAACTAATAATAAAAATAAATCCACAGATGTTGAGGTGCATCTGTGGATTTCCATCTATGGTGTTACCCAAGCAATATCTCTCGAGAGTGTATAACTAACTTTCTGTTTGGCTTCCTCTATATCATACCCGCCAAACTCCTTGCGTAAATTTGCTTCCTTATAGTCACCTGCTCCCCACACAATCACATATTCATCTCTTACTTGATTGACCTTGAGAAAAATTTGTACAAAGAGCTTTGTATGGTCATCATAATGCCACTGCCCCTCTGCTACTTTCTCTACAGTAGCTTCTTGCTGAGGAGGTTGGTAGATTGCTTCTTCCTCTTTTTTCTTGAATGATCGTAGAAACTTCATAAAAGTCTTCTTCTCTATCGTCACCACTAAGCCCACAAAGGCTAAGGTGAAAGTATTTTGCACAAAAAACTGGCTCCAACCCTCTTTGGGGCTTACTTTTAAGGCTAAAAATACAAAGGAAACCGTTGCGATCACATAAAAACTGATTTTTTTTAGCGGATAAGGGATAGGATAATAACGTTGTCCCCAATAATAACAAAGCGCGCACATCACCAAATAAGTAACGACCATCGCCATAGCGGCTCCTAGTACCCCATATACAGGTACTAGCAAGAAGTTTCCTACAATCGTTGTGGCAGCTCCTATAAAAGTAAGATAAGTGCCATAGTAGGTTTTATCTACCAATTTAAACCAAATGGTAAGGTTAAAATAAATGCCTAGTAGTAAGTTTCCCAACATAGCGTAAGGCACCACTTCTAAGGCAAAATAGTAGGCTTCGTTACGAATAAGTAGGTCTTTCAGCCAACTTACATTGAGGCATACGCCTATCATAATCATACAACCCACCAAGGTAAAGCCCAACATAGCCTGCGCAAAAAGCTGAGGAGCACCTTTTTCTTTTGCCTTAGCGAAAAAGAAAGGCTCGGCTGCGTAACGATACGCTTGCACAACAAGCATCATAAAAATGGCAAACTTGATACAAGCATTATAAGCGCCTAGCATATACTGCCCTACAGTACTCTCCGCTCCTACCAGTTGCTGTACAGCCGGATAGAGCGAAGCAGGCATATAATATTTGATAAAATATACATCTGCCATCGTATTGATAAGCCCCGCCAAGCCCATAAAGATAAGTGGATAGGCATAGCGTAACATATCTTTTAAGAGTGTTTTGTCCCAGTAAGGGCGATACTTAAGGAAAGAACGTCTTAGTAGGAGAAAAAATAGTGTGTTAGCCATCAGATTAGCTAAGAAAACGTAGCCTACCTTTAAGGTAGGGTCATAAAACCAAGCGGCAATTGGCTGAAGACTGGTCAAGTATTTTCCTGCTGCTATGTCTCTGCATATAAGCAGAAAGAAAACATTGAGGGCAATATTGAGAAAGATATTCGTTAATTTAACAAAAGCGAAACGGCGAGGCTGCTTGGCCCAACGTAGCTGTGCAAAGGGAATAGCTACAATGGCATCAATTGCAATGACTGCCGCTAGGTAATAGAGGTATACTTCTTTCCCTGTATACCCCATCGCATTCACCAGTGGTGTAGCAGCAGCAATAATGACGAGCGAACAAAACAAGCTGATAAGTGTAACAAAACTCGTGGCTTGATTAAACACCCGCTGCTCTTCGTACCTAGAAGCGTAGCGAAAATAAGTGGTCTCCATCCCAAAGGTATAGATAATGTTGAGCAGCGCTACATAGGCGTATAGCTCTCTTACCACTCCGTAGTCTTCTGGCTGGAAAATACCCAAACTTGCATTGGTATAAAAAGGAAGTAGCAAGTAATTTACAAGCCTTCCTACAATGCTACTGAGGCCATACCAAGCCGTTTCTCCAGCTAGTCTTCTAAGCGGATTCATGTGTATCTATTTTCAGAAGGTTTACTGAGTTTGTAAATAAAACTTGATTTGTGACTCATGTATAATACGTATCCAACAGCCCTCTCTAGGCGTACTTTATTATTGTGTAAAATCGTCTTCTTGAATGAGGTAAACTATTTCCTTTAACTTAATGACTCTCTCTTTTTACTCACAGTAAATATCTGTATGAACGGTCATTGTCTTCAATTGATCTTCAGTATACTTATCCTCAACATCTCTAATGCTGTAGTCAAACCCTTCTAAAAAGGATATTAGTTCGTAAGCTGAACTTCCTTGATGCTTAAGATTTTGATCGTCAAGTTCTATAAATAATTTAGGTTTTATTTGCTTTAGGGTATTAGTGGCTCCTTTAAGCACTTCATATTCGTACCCTTCTACGTCTATTTTAATAAAGTCTACTTGATGCAGGTTGTTGGAAGTTAAGTAATTATCAAGGGAGGTTATTTCCACTTCTTCCACATCCAATGTGTTTTCTGAAGCATTGTATACCATTCTGTTGCCACCACTATTGGTCGCACAGTCTTTATACATACGCACTTTTTTAGGTGCGATCCCAAGCCCCAACTTTTCTGCTTTTATATGCTGCGTTTCATTTAATTTGAAATTTATTTGAAGTTTAGTATAGTTTTCAGGATACGGTTCAAAACATATAATATGAAAGCTATCAGTATGCTTCTGTCTATCCTTATTTATTTCCAGAGCTGTCTGACCGATATTAGCCCCAATATCTAGGATGATCTCAGCATTTTCTAAATACGTGAGCATTTTCAAACTGGTATCTTCATCAGAAAGAAAGTAAATCAGCCAGCTCTGGTAATCACTTATATCCAAAGCGTAGGCTATCTCATTCCTTTTCACCTTCCTAATCGTCTCTTTCCTATAGAGTGTATTACTCGGTAATAGCTTATTGACAAAGCTCGTAAGAATATTAGCCTTTAGTAAAGTAATGAATGTTCTCTCAGCAAAAATATTGGTAAAGAGTAGCTTCCTAATTGTATTCAGATTCATCTGTTCTAGTTTATAAGCAGTTAAAGCAATCACTCAAGGGACTTTACACATCGTGCAAATATACAATATTCGTCTGTTTTTCACAGGAACATATCTTTAGGGATAGCCTTTTCTGAAAATACTCACTCTTTTCGTAGCCATCCTACAATTCGCCGCTGATTGATATACCATTGTGAGCCATTTTTTACCAAATCATAACTGGCCCTAGTGCTGGCAAACTTACCAGCATTTTGTTGAATAATCTCTACTTCACGATGGCTTACCTTGGCTACAATAGCCACGTGCCCGTATTTGTTAAAAGCCGTAGGGGCAAAAATCAGCAGATCATTTACTTTAGACTTTGAAGTACTTGGGTTACTATACTGAATAAGGTTACGTTGTTTGTTCAGTTGACCATCTGTAAGAGAAGGGTTAAAAAAATCTTTGGCATGTCCATAGCTATCGGGCATTTTATGATCGAGGTATTCGTAGTAATACCGCTTCACAAACTCTACACACTGGTATTTGAGTCCTAGATTGTAGCTATCATCAGTGAGATGTCTACCACTTACCCGATTGGTTGAACCATTGTAATAGACATAAACGCCATTGAGACTATCTACTTTTTGTCCTAATTGATACGTCGTAGAAGTATTCTTAAAAGCGAGGAAGTAAATGATGACAAGTGCTACAAGCCCTAAACTTCCAACTATGGCTTTCCTTTTCAATCTAGAGGCTTATTTTCCTGTAAACTGCGCCTCTCTTTTGGCAAGAAAAGCACTCGTTCCCTCTTTAAAATCTTCTGTCTTGGCCGCCATTCTGAAATAGTTGGCCTCTGTCTGGTAGCCGCTCTCTTGACTACTATAGATGGAGTTCACACAGTTGATGACCATCCCTACAGCAGCAGGACTATTTTTAAGAATTCTGCGTAGAAGATCTTGTGCTTTGGCGTGTAGCGCATCTATATCGGTTGCCACATAGTTTACAAGTCCTAGGTTTTTGGCTTCCTGCGCAGAGATCATCTCACCAGTCATCATAAGTTCTAGCGCCTTGCCTTTTCCAATAAGTTGTGGTAAGCGCTGTGTGCCCCCATAGCCAGGAATAACTCCTAGTTTTACTTCGGGCTGTGCAAACTTGGCGTTCTCAGTAGCGACGCGTATATGGCAAGCCATAGCCAGTTCACACCCTCCTCCTAGTGCAAAGCCATTAATTGCAGCAATTACTGGCTTGTAACAGTTTTCAATCATGGCAAATACCTCTTGACCGTGCTCAGCAAACTTGCGCGCTGTCATTTCATTGACCTGTGCAAGTTCTTCTATATCTGCTCCTGCCACAAAGGCTTTTTGTCCAGCTCCTGTGATAATCACCCCTTTGATCGACTCATCGTCATAGGCTTTCTGTATAGCCAGATGTATTTCATCTAACGTCTTACTGTTGAGCGCATTGTATTTATCCTCTCGGTTGATCATCACCGTGAGGATATCATTTTCAATGATGAGTTTTAGGTTTTCAAATTCTGCCATTGCACATATTCATTAGTTGCATCAAATTTAGTATTTGATGGAAAAACTCAAAAGGAAAATCCAATTAAAGTGTGATATTTCGGTCAAAATTGGTTACTTCGCTAAGAAGTAAAATTGTATACCAGAGAATTTGATCTCCTATGATGAGCGCTGCTGAATGTTATGGTATTTTCCAACAGAGTATTGATGACTACCACCGTGAGGATCACGTAGATACACCCATTCGAAATCCTTATGAAGACAATACCAAGCCCTACCTGCTTTACCTAAAAAATTGGATCGATACGGTACAATGGCACTTAGAAGACATTATCCGTGATCCACAAATTGACCCTCTTAAAGCTTTGACGATTAAGCGGCGCATAGACTTATCCAACCAATACAGAACAGACACGGTAGAAAAGCTGGATGATTACTTCCTAGCAACTTTTAAGGACATTACCCCCAAACCTACTGCACGCCTTAATTCGGAAACACCCGCTTGGTTGCTCGATCGTATGTCTATTCTAATGTTAAAAATTTACCACATGAAAGAACAGACTACACGCACAGATGTTTCTCTCGAACATATTGAAACCTGCACACAAAAACTGGTTGTTCTTAAAGAGCAGCAAGCAGATATGGGAATGTGTTTCGATCAACTTATGGAAGACATTCAGAAGGGTGACCGTTACATGAAGGTATACCGGCAAATGAAAATGTACAATGATGAGAACCTAAATCCAGTATTGTACAAGAAGAAAGAAAGTGAGTAAACTACCACATGATTTGAAACCTATGCGTCTATTGGTTTTCCGGTTTTCTGCTATGGGTGATGTGGCCCTCTTGGTACCAGTTATACGAGCGGTACTAGCAAAATACCCACAAGTACAAATCGACTTAGTAACGCGCCCTAAGTTTACGATTTTTTTTCACGGTATTGAACGCTTAAGCATCATCGCCATCAATTTTGATCAGGATTACAAGGGTGTGGCGGGCTTGTTCAAGCTTTACCGCCACCTGAACCAACAACGCTACGATTACCTCATCGATCAACATCAAAACCTTCGTACTACACTCCTCAAGTTTTACTTTCAGTTGTCAGGAATAAAGGCAGTCACCATTAACAAGGGTCGTTCTGAAAAGAAAGCACTCACGCGTGTGCATAATAAAATACATCGACCACTCCCCCATACTACCGAACGTTACTTAGCTACCTTCTCACGTATTGGTTTATCTACTACACTAGGGGCACCTCCTTACATACAAGCTTCACAAGAAGGCGAAATAGCTGCTGAGGCTTTTTTAAAGGCTAACACGCTACTACAAACAAAACAATTTTGGCTAGGTATTGCGCCTTTTGCCCAACACGAAAATAAAGTCTGGGGACTGCACAAAATAAAAGCTTTACTCACTTTACTTCCTAGTGATGTAAAGGTTTTTCTATTTGGGGGAGGCAAAAAAGAATGTTCATTAATAGAAGATATCCATCAACAATTTCCACAAAAAACAATCGTAGTAGCTGGAAAGCTCCCTCTCGCTGCTGAACTTGCCTTGATAAAAAAGCTGGACAAAATGCTCACTATGGACTCTTCCAACATGCACTTAGCAGCACTTTTAGGAGTCCCTACTATATCTATTTGGGGAGCTACCCATCCTTATGCAGGCTTCTCGGCGTTGCAGCAAACTGAGGAAAACATTATCCAAATACCACTTGAGCAACTTCCTTGTCGTCCCTGCTCTGTATTTGGTAATAAGCCTTGTTTACGAGGAGACAAGGCTTGTATGGAATGGATTGAACCAGCGCAAGTGCTGGCAAAGGTAATCGCTACCCCTAATACCAACTAAATTAATTTGACTCTTTCAATATACAGGATTGTCTTCACTGTTAAGATTTCGTTAAAAAATTACTATCTAAACAAGATAAATAGCGAAGAGTTTTTACTTATTTGCTAGAATTTCATCAAGTAAAGAGCGGAGCTCTACTTATGTAGAAATCTACATTTGTCTGACATGCCCATTTTTTTTATTTTAGTAGGAATACCTAATACTAACAGTTTAGATTATGAACAAAACTACCACTTATACCCTTGCCATCGTTGATGGCCGCAAGGAAGTAAATCTGTCTTTTGGACAACATTTTTTTGAGAATGACAGATATGGAACAACGCCAGAGATAACTGATAGTTACCAAGCCCTACAATCATTGGTTCAAAAAGAAACCGACTTGTGGATCCTTGATGTAAACCTTCCTCATATGAACGGTACCTGTATAGCAAAAATCATCTTCACTCCTTGTACTTCTACCAATGTAGTTCTTACGAGCTACACAGTTAACAAAAATGTATTGGATAGCTTAGAGAATATAAGTACTGATGGTGTACTGAACAGAAAAAAGCTTGGAGAAGAAGTACTCACTAGCTTAGAACCTGACAATGAAGAAGACACCTCCCATTACTACCAGGAATCATCCATCATAACACAATCATCTATCTCTCTTCAAAGAGACAATACCTATTTAGCGAAGCTACATATCCTTACACCCGCCGAGAAGCGAGTACTCTATCTTATTTCGAATGGATACACTACCGCACAGATTAGCCGTAAGCTTTGTAATAGTATTTACACTATCAAAAACCACCGACACAGTATATGTGAAAAACTAGAGCTACATGGTAAAACAAACGCTTTATTTACCTTCCTAATGGAAGCTAAAATCTGGCTTCAAGAAGAGTTAAAGATTATTACTTAAATAACCATTCTTCCTTATTCATAATTGTTACTCCTTATTTCTGTGCTGCTACTATAATTGATTATTCTACGTACAGATTCACCTGAACAATACTACAAAAAGCCCCATCTCTGTTATAGAGAGGGGCTTTTGGGATAATATAGTTGTTTACGCTTAGCGGTCTGTTGTGAGCTGTTTACTGCTTGACCACCTTAGTGGTGAGTCTTTCCCCTGTATCAGTTTCTATCACAAGTAGATATAAACCACTGGCCACCTGTCCCGTATCCCAGCGCACCTTGTGGGTACCTTCATACACAGTTCCGTTTTCCTCTAAGGTATACATCGGTCTGCCCAGTAGATCGTACAAACGTACTGTAATGATCTTGGCCTGTCGGGCTTCCATCACCACCTCTATGTGGTTGCTAAAAGGATTCGGATAAGCCTTTGTTTCTTCTGCTGTTTCGGTCGCTGCTCGTATCCCAGCATTGGGATCTCTACAGTCAAGGAGCACATAAATCTCCTCATCAAGCGTGTATATCTGACAAGCCTCCTGTATCAGACAAAACTCAGGTACCGCCCGAATCACCACATTGCCCTTGATCACACTACCCGAACCGAAGCGTTTTTCACACTCTTCGATCACTTGCTGATCTAGCTCACTACCCTCAATGACCAAGATCGGCGCCAAGTCGCCCCAATCCGATTGAGCATATTCATAGGCATTCACAAAGATATCATCGGCATATTCGGCAGTTTTGTCGCCTTCAAGTTGGATAAGTATCTGACCCTGATAAGGTGATTCTTGCTGGACACCAAGAGCAGTCTCATCCCAAAATTGCATCGTCTCGGTAGAAAGCGCTGCAGAAGGAGCCTTCCGAAGGAGCAACTCAGAGGTATAATGATTGACCTCCTCAAAAGCACCGTAGAAGAGCTGGTCGATAATCACTTCTTCTCCCTGTAGGTATTCTTCAAGAGTGGGATCCCAAGCAACCGGATTGTAACCGATTAAAACATCGTAGTCATAGATTTCCTGGTCTATTAAATCTTCGAGCGCTGCCCCTGGATCGGCCTCCTTTATCACGTTCAGTACATCTGCCTCAGAGAGCGCACGTACGTAAGGCGCACTGGCCTCTTCTTCTTGATCAATCGAATAGAGATAGTAATATTTCGCTGGGAACTCACTGACAGCATAGTTCCACTCTTGACCGGTCCAATGGTTTTCCTCTGAGATGATCACCCGTGTGATGACATCGTGCAGATTTTGTTCAAAGAAGCCACCCATATCAAGAGGAGCCAAGCTACCCTCGATATCACCGACACTGAGATCAAGTTGGTTAAGTGCTTTTAGTAAGGTTTTAAGTGCCTCGATATCTTTAATTTTTCTGACGTCGCTGAGCTTATCCCAAGCACTAGTGATGGCTTTCGCAATCTTACCGGGCGCTTTAAAAGCGCCTTTTGTAACCGAATAGCTACCAACAAGTAAATCTACAAGGGTCGTAAAAGCCTCATTCCCGTTGGTCATTCCGGTGTAAGCTTCTACGAGAGTACCGTTGGCTACCAACGTTTTGGCTGCCTCACCGGTACGTGCCTTCCCGCTTTGACCGTGTAGTAAATCTTCAAAGAGGTCGGGTAGGGTCATCAAATCTAGCATAGCCACCCGATCGGGCGCATCGCCATCGACTACCATACGAGCCGAGGCCTCTACGGCCAACTGTGCTCCAAAGCCAGCACCTGCTACGCGGAGCTCTACGTCGGTACCTGACTGTGCTCGGATGGCCTTTAGATACATCTGCAATAGGTCAGCAATATCGGTGATCTCGCCAAGGTGGGTCTCATCGACCGTTTGTCCAGTAACTTTGTAATGAAAGCTTGTATTGGTCTCAAAAGGCTGCCCTTCGAGCTTCCAAGTAGGCAGGTTTGCTCCCGTAAAGGCAGGAATAAGGTCGAGCATCTTGCCCGGCAGCTTTTTGATCTGCGTTGCAAAACTTTTCTTGAGCGAGGTGAGCCAATTGGCGTCGAGAGGGATGTCTTCTCGGTACTCTTTCCAGTTATCTCTCAGTCGCTTACGCATAAAATCCATATAGGATTCGGTCTCGGTGCGGTCTCGGCGGATGCGCCCCTCAATAAAGAAAGCATCGGCAAACTGATTCCAGTAGAAAATCCCAAAATTGTAGCCCTTGGCGCGCCACTTCTGGGCGATCTCAAGTAACTGTGGGGTGTCCCAGAGATCACGCTGGTGTCCCTTAGTCATGCCGTACTGATGGCTATGGGTATAAATGATGGTAGGCTTGTTGGGGTCGAAGTAGGTGGTACCTGACAAGTCTTTGATGAGGTTAAACTTCTTGGACTGCTTAGGTCCGTCCCCAAAAAAGTATACCCCGTAATCCAAGACCTCTAGAGCGATTTCGCCTGGTTCTAGCGGCATATTGGTGCTACCACCCAGCGTGGCATTCGGCTTGATACGGTCGGTAATCTCTAAGGCAAGATGTTGATGGCCCGCTCCAGTCTGGTAGGTGTAGACGGGTTTGATCACCAGATGTCCCCATTCGTCGGCTCCCTCACGATCGTTGAAATGATAGCCCCCACTCATATGGGCGAGGGTATCCTTAACACCAGAACGCGGGCGACGTACCCAAGTGACTTTGCTGGTATCTCTGATCGCTAACTGTGGGAAATAGGCACTAGGGCGCAACGGTAAGAAGGCATCCCAATACCAGACTTCGTGACCCATAGCACCGGGTTGTTCTACCGAACCGTTCACTAGGCTTGTCCATTGGTCGAGCGATCCTGAAACATCTACCTCCGCAAAGTAATAGTTCGAGAGGGTCAGCTCTAGGGTACCAAGCTCGTAGAGCATCTCTACTTCTGCTCTGCTGAGTCCGCGATGGTAGAAGCGCAGGTCGTCGAGTACACCCGTAAAGCCTAGCGTTAAAGCAGCGCCCTCGCCAGGAGAAGCGCCTAACACGGCGGGTCTACTATTTTCTCTGGAAAGGTATATAGAAACATCTTCACCAGCAGGCGCATTATTGAGGTACCAACGGAGGTTGTTGTTGGATTTGATTACCACCAAATGATACCACTCGTTAATGTTTACTGAGACATCAGAGACGGTTTCTTCATAGCCGCCGCAAGCCTCTTCTACGTATTCGGTAAAGTAGGCGAGCCGCAAGTGGCCATCTGGTTGGAGCTGAATACGGTATTCACTGCCTTCATTGTCCACGCCTTCGGTTTTATCGAGTAGCGTTTGAGTAAAGCCCAGTTCGGTGGGTTTGAACCACAGCGATATGGCAGCAGAATCTTGCTTGAGAGAGGCTACCTCTGAAGGAACCGCAAAACGTATGTCTGAGAAGAGGTAACGAATGGCTTGCCCTGGTTGCAAACCGTGCCCTGGCAGCGCCTCAGTAGCGCCTCTTGTTAAATCTTCATTAAGAATAGAGAGATGCTGCGTATTTCCGCTGATATCGGCTTGGGCCGTATATTGGGTGTAAGGTACGTTGTCAAGCGCATGGCTGATCAGCTCAAGGTCATCGATCATCGGGTAGTGCGCCACAAGCCCTTCAGTACCACGGTTCTGATCGGCAGGATGCTGAAAGGCAAAGCGTTCTTGGATGAAAATCTGTCGCATCTCGCAGTAGTCAAGCACCTTACCGAAGAGTTGCACGTTATCGAGTGTACCAGTAAAAGCTTCTCCGATAGTGAGTGTACCTTTGGGCATGCGGTCGATGTATAGATCGCTGAGTTCAGTAACTACAGTAGTCTCTAACCCCAAATTAACCTCTTCTTCTCCATCGCTTAAGTAAATGGTTTTTACTTGGCTCTCAAAGTCGAAGGAGGCAATCAGGTGGTACCAGCGTCCTGCTTGGAGTAGCTCGCTCTCAGGAGTGCGGGTGCTACCCCGGCCACTTTGTTTACAAGACCCATTTTGGTAAAAGACGAGTTGATTGTCTTCGAGCGATAGGCGCCACTCGTAGCCATCACCTTCGATCTTGAGCAGGTTACCGGTCAAGGTAGATTCTGCCTTGAACCAAACACTTGCCGAATAGTTGTTGCGCGTACCGTCGAAGTCGATAGAGGTGGTTAGGCTGCTATTGCCTTCAAAGCGCATCGCTTGTTCCTTCTGTGTAAACTTATCTTCGGTAGGGACAGCCCCTTGGTTGGTAGCGGGGTAATTGCCCATAGCATCTTCTAAGCTACCTTCCGCAAAACTGTACTGGGCAATACGTTTTTGCGGGTTGGCCTCGTAGGTAGGAGGTGTGCCTGAAAGCTGTGCGGGTCTGGCCGACCAAAGGGCATCTTTTTCGCAGTCGGTGAGGATACGAGGCTGGATAAATAGGTCGTCGATGTCACCCTCGAACTGCCAGCTCTCAAACTCGCTGGCGTGCCCACCGATGTCGAGCGGCGCTAGGTTACCTCTGATGCGGGCACCCGTAAGGATGCCAATGGGTGCGCCGTTGTGGTAAATTTTAATGGTGTTATTCTCATTTTTTTCAATAAGCGCCAGTTGCCACTCGCCCGCGACTACTTCTTGTGAGGAAGTGAGTTCTCTTACACCACCAAGCGCATCCATACAGGCGAAGTGCAGGCGCGGCGTAGGGTTGTCAGCATCGTAGGCAATATTAAGGTAGTACTCGTTGCCTTCATTGTTGCGTAACAGCGTACCGCCGGTCTTGTCAAGAATGCGGTTGGCCGATTCGCCGTAGTTGAAGTTGTCCATCTTGAACCAGACGGCGATGGTGACGGGTTGGCCTACGAGCGTAGGATCGGTTTCGTTGGTAGTGACACGGGCGTTGGTGGTATTGGCTAAACTAACATTAGCCAGACTAGTGTTGGCATTTCCACTGCCCGGATTGAGTGTTCCACCGTCGAGACTGAGCCGAGAGCCGAGTCCTTCGATGTGGACGGCGGCGGAGTCTTTACCGAAGCGATTAGGCGCTGGGGTAATGTTGCCGGTAGCAGTTAGCGTAGTTTGCTGACCCGAATAGTCGGTGTACTTGCCTGCTGTAGCATCTGCCTCGTTGAAAGTGTTATAGAGCTCGTCTTGGTAGAAAGCATAATAGGGATAGGCGCTGTTGCCAGTAGATTGCTCGCAGTTGAGAGAAACTTTGTGAAAGAGCTGACGATAGTCTTCTTTTTCATTCATTTCAAGAGTATTGCCGTAAGCTAGAATAACACTGTCGGATAGAAAATAATAATGAATCTTGAAATAAGTTCCTGCTGATGCAAGCGTTGTATTATCAGTTTCTATATCATAAATATATAGATCCCGAGTACCTACAAGCGAAGGAGGGTTGAGCAACCCTTTCCCCTCATTTGAAACGTCAAGAATACGGTGGGGTGAAGTAAAATCATCTACCTCTCCTGTGATCGCGTTGTACCGTCTGTACGTATATCCAGACTCGTCTGAATCAAGTTCAGAATAAGTTCTAAAAACGATGTATTGATCATTTCGAGAAGCTAACATACTACTTCCTAAGAAAGCAGCATTATTACGTACCTCTATATTATCTGCATCGCTCGTATAATCAATTAGTATAGTTTTTGCCCCTGTATTGATATTGTATCGACAAAACTGGAGGTTATACTGAGATAATTCCTCATATAAATTTTGATTCATGGTAGGTCGAAGATAGTAGAGATACTGCCCATCATTGGATACCATTGTTTCACGAGAATTCATTAGCACGCTATGGTTACGACTGTAATTCCTATTGGAATATGGTTGTACATCTTGAGAATAAGAGATTTGGTCTATAACTTCTGAGCTACCAGTTTCGAGATTGAGTAGATGAAGTTTCGATTCACGCTCATAACGCCCAGGATTCCAACCACTTTCATCAATATCAAAGGGAGATGCAGTACTACTATAGTAGGAAACGTACTTTCCATCTTCTGAGAGTTTGAAAGATTTAAAGCGACTGTTATGATTACTAGTTCGTTGATAAGTAAAATGTATTGTCTCACACTCTTCACCTTCCCTGTACTCATTATCGGTATAGCAATGATTATGATGTTGATGACTTAAGTCTGTTCGCTCGAAAGTATTCTTCTCCACATCGTACAAGAGTAAGAAAGTTTGATTATCAAAGTTATAACCGGGTGTAGCGACTAACAAAACATATTTACCATTTCGAGTGATGTAAGGAGCGACATCAATCACTGGTTTATGGCCACCTAAAAAATACTTTGTTTTATAAGTCTCGGTTGCTTGATCATAATAATAAAAGTGTAACTTGTAAACATCCGTACTGCTATCGTAAGACCTAGTAACCAATGCCAGACTACCTGCATTATCTGCTGCACTCGCTACTAATCCTTCACCTGGTTCAGTAAAGATCGAACCATTCGTAACATCTGTATTTTCGTAATACTCGTAACAGGTCTCTTGGGCATAAGCGGTTTGCCCTGCGAAGAGCACTATCAGCCATCCGCCTAAAATATATAGATATCTTTTCATTGTTCGCTTAGTCTTTAGTGGCGTTGATTTGTTGCTGTAAAGCCTCTACCGCTTGGGTAAGCGCTTGTATTTT
>CALEMF010000007.1 GCA_937911505.1 uncultured Cytophagales bacterium | reverse complement strand
GCTCGATGGACAAAAGGCAGGAGCAGGGATTATGAGCAAAACCTTCGATTTATCGGCCACCCTTCGAGGGTCATCATTTGGAAGAGCGTCAGCAGTGCTGCACCCAAATCTCTAAAATCAGCTTGCTCGTATTGATGATGACCAAATAGGTAGATTCCTACAATGGCATAGATGTAAAGCAAGATGCCAATAAGTAGTACAAAAGAAAATACAGTGGGGATAATGCTGACAATCTTTCGCTCTACAGCCTTGAGTTCTTCACTTACTTCCAGCAAACGAAGAATACGTAGTACTCTGAACAAACGACTTACGACCAAAAACTCTGGATGCTCAAAGATATGTACAAACACACTGCTACTACTCAATACCACAATGATGAAGTCGAACCAATTCCAAAAACCCTTCTCTAAAAATACGATTTTTCGCTTTTCCTTTCCTTGAATATCTTTTATCTGCTTCCAAGTGAATAGCTTAAAGAACTCGAAGAAGCTTCCCTCTGCAATAAATCGTAGGATAATTTCTATAAGAAAGAAAATAACAAAGAAAATATCTAAGGCTACGAGCACAGGAACGTTGGGTGGAAAGAAAGTTTCTACACCCAGCAGAACAGAACAACCAATGATGGCTATGCTTACTGCTTGTACAAACCGCTCACTTTCTACCAGATTTTTAATGGACTGTTGCATAGCTATACGCACTTTA
This sequence comes from uncultured Cytophagales bacterium, assembly GCA_937911505.1. Taxonomy (GTDB): domain Bacteria; phylum Bacteroidota; class Bacteroidia; order Cytophagales; family Thermonemataceae; genus CALEMF01. The sequence goes on along the minus strand of CALEMF010000007.1, from coordinate 44,701 downwards.
TAGTAAGATTTTGTAAAGTATCCCTAAACTAAGCAAAAGTGTGGAGAGTTTAGCTATATAGATTACCCATTTATGCTATGAAGGTGTTTAAACTTTTTCTATTTTAGCTACGAAACTCCACTTCGTTTCAGTTCTTAAAAATGACTAGAATTCATCCATATTTCGTTATTTTTCTTGTCCATAGCGCTGCTATAACCTTCAAAAAGCGCCTCATCTGGTCAGGTTCTCGTTCATTTTCGATCAAAAATAAAAAGTCTACCTGAATTCTATATTCACAGAATTATGCTATCACTCCAAATTAAAGCCATTATTCCACAGACTACTGACACCAACACTTATGTACTTGCCCCCACGAACGAAGCGCCCGTAACGTACCAAGCGGGGCAGTTTTTAACGCTTATTTTCTCTCGCGAGGGTAGCACGGTGCGACGCTCCTACTCGCTCAGTTCTCACCCTACCTTCAATACCGACTTAGCCATTACTGTAAAGCGAGTAGCCAACGGAGAGATTTCTCGCTGGATGCTTGATCATCTACAAGTAGGCGACATTGTCAAAAGCCTTCCACCGGCTGGCAAATTTATTTTAAGAGACCTGGAACAGCACAGCCCTCAAGATATCTTCTTTATAGCGGGTGGTAGCGGTATCACCCCTATCTTTTCTATGTTGCAATCGCTACTTCATGACCCACGCGGCAACCGCATCATCTTGATTTACAGTAGTAGCAACGAGCAAGAAACTATTTTTTGGGAACCTCTTCAGCAATGGGCAGCACAATACGACTTCTTTCATTTGATCCCTATCTTTAGCCAGCCGAGTACCGCTTGGCAAAGTGGTGCTAAACGACTCAATAACTACCAGATAGAGCAACTAGTAAATAAATACAGCCAACACGGACTTTCTAAAAGTCAATTTTACCTCTGTGCCCCTTTTTCACTTATGCGGCTTGTAAGGCTTACCTTGGGATTTATGGGCGTAACCCCCTCTCAAATTTTTCAAGAAGATTACGTCATCAAACCATTAGAAGAAGCTACCCCTGTAAAGCAGAATACTACTCCTAGCCAAGTAAAGATTACTTATGCAGGGAATGTACATCATCTGGAAGTACCTGCTCATCGTACTATTTTACAGGTAGCTTTATCACAAGACTTGCAACTACCTTATAGCTGTCGTGGCGGGCGCTGTTCTGCCTGTAATGCCTTGTGTAAGAAGGGAGAAGTACAAATGGTAAAAAATGAAGTACTTACTGATAGAGATTTAAAAGAAGGCTGGATTCTAACCTGTACTGCACGCCCAGTAAGTGAGGTTATCGAAATAGACATTCCTTCGTAAAGGATTATATCATCACCAAAACACGTTTCTATGCGTACGCTTCTTTCTTCTAAAACAGCCCTGTGGGGTGCTATTATTTTTTATCTGGTAGCGGGTATCAATCACTTTGTGATGCCCCAGTTTTACTTACAACTCACCCCTGATTTTTTACCTTACCCTGCACTAATTAATCAAATAGCAGGAGTAGCAGAGATTATGTTGGCGATTGGGTTGGTATTTATAGCTACCAGAAAAATAAGTGCTTGGCTTATTGTAGCCATGCTACTGCTCTTCTACCTAGTACACGTAGGGCATTTGTTTAAGCCGCCTGTAGCGCTTCCTTATGCTGTTTATATCTTTCGTCTCTTCCTACAGGTATTTTTGATTTATTGGATTGTACAAGTGGGGAAAACGAAGCGAGTAATTGTGTAGAGATTTTAGCAAGTACCGTTATTTATACGTAGCACGATGTGTGGAAACTTTGGCCTTTTTACTCACAAAAATTGCTTTGGTATAGTAGCCTGCTAAGGTGGCTAAAGCCCCTAGCATTGCTCCAATCAAAGCGGTAAATACAAAGAGCCACTCACCTGTACCAAGCCCTACCATAGCGCCAATACGATTGGAAAGAATTTGGTCATTTTGTATGTCTGCCCAGAACGCTTTTACCGACCACACAAAGAAAACGGCGAAAAAACCAGAAAAAAACGTTCCCCAAGCTCTTCTACCCAGTAAGCCTACTAAGAAGCAAACGAGCGGCATCGTCCACCAGGCAAAAAATAACTGTGCAACGATTGTAAGAATAAGAATTAGTATAAATACCATAAGCCTATTTATGCGTTTGTCGTAAGTTTTCCCTGCGAAACGGCCATCCAATTACAAAGTTTATAAAGGAGCCTTGCGCCTACATTGGCATCCCATTCGTCGGTAGTATCTGGGCTATTGGCCACCTCTACCAGATCAAAGCCGATGATTTTCTTTCCAGCTTGGATCATTTTTTTCAATAGATACACCACTTGATGAAAATCGAATCCGCCAGCTACAGGCGTTCCCGTATGTGGGCAAAGTTTAGGATCGAGACCGTCTATATCAAAGCTAATATAAACCTTATCGGGCAGTTGTGCAATAATCTGCTCACAGGAGGTTTTCCAAGTGGCTCCTTCGTAAGTGGCTTCTTTTAAATCTTGATCGAAGAAAGTCACAATACGCCCTTTACTCGCTTGTATTCTTTGGTACTCCTCTTCACAATAATCACGAATACCTACTTGTACCAATTTACTCATTTGAGGAATGGCAAGGGCATTGTACATAATAGAGGCGTGAGAATAGGTAAAACCTTGGTAAGCTTCACGCAAATCGGCGTGGGCATCAATTTGTAAAATACCAAAAGTATCGTGTTGGGTGGCGAGCGCTTGTAATAAGCCTAAAGCAGTACTGTGGTCCCCTCCCACCAAAGCCACCATCTTTTTCTTTTCCAGCCAAGTAAGCGCCGTTTGTTTTACCCATTCGTTAAACTTTTTTCCCTCCTCGTTCACAATTCCTGGAATTTTTTTCAGATAGGCTACATCAGGTTTCGAGGGGCGTCCTGACTCAAGCCAATCGGTATAATCTGTGACCTCTGTACGCAAGGTTTCGCTGGCTTCCAGCCATTCTTCTCCTTCTTGCAACATGGCCACACCTAGTTGCCAAGCGTGGGGAATATCAAGATCAAAAAGATCAACTTGGGAAGAAGCATACAGGATGTCTTCTGGGCCAAAACAAGTGCCTGCCTGGTAAGAAACCGTTACATCCCAAGCAGCAGGAATAATCACTACTTCTGCAGTTTCAGGTGTAAAAGGAATTCCAAACAATTGCCCAACCTCTCCCACATCGTTGGCATCGAATTGCGCAATAAGTTGTTGTTTTGTTAGCATAAATGTAGTTTGTTGCTAGTACTATTGTGTATCTACGCGACTTTCTAATGTTTCCTGAAGGGTTTCTGATAAGTCTGCCAGAAAATCCACTTCAGCATTGGCCTCTATAGCATCTACCGACACGCGGTAGTCTTGCCAATCTGCACTTCTTATCCCCTGTTCATTAGGAATATCAATAGCAATGATCCGAGTATTTTCGTCGATTCTATTTAAGTCATCTTCTCCCTGTGGTAAGACAATTACTACTTTCCACAAATTGGTAGGTACTACTACATTACCCTCTGCAATGGTCTCTTTTGTTCCATCAGAGCCCTCTCCTCCTCTGCCATACACGCCGCTGTACACATATACTTCATTATCATTCTCTCCCGTGACTAAGTCTCTGGTGTATTCTTCAAAGTCTCGCCAAGGACCTTGGTTGTTGTCAGGTGCTTGCGGAATGATATTGGTCATCAGAAAAGTAGCAGAGTTGTCTACAGGGGTATTGGTTCTATCGCCAGAAGGACACAAATGTCCTCGATTAAAGCCGCTGTTTACATAGTCGTCGTCATCTACTCTGTACCAAACACCTGGTAAGGCAGTGTCCGCTCTAAAATCATCTTGTCGTGCAACGTCTCCTATCCAAGCGCGGTCAAGATACCAAGCCACCCAGTTGGCAGTACCTTTTTCCCTGTTGTAAGAAAGGGCGTACTGTTCTCTTACAATCAAGTAGTTTTGTGACTGGCTAGCATTTACCGTAGCATTGGTAGGATTGCCCAAGTCTAAATGTATCGTTTCAGGCATTAAATCAGCGGTGCGGCTGTTAGTAGGTGGTATATCAAGTTCAGGTAGACACCCAGCGAGTAAGCTTGTAAGTGTATACAAAAGGTATTTTTTAACTTGCATTAATTCGGTGGTATTTGTGATATTTTTAGGCGGCAATTTACACTTATTACTCGATATTGTATAAATTTGATTATTAAATTTATCAGCAAGCTATGCAGATTCATCACCATATCGATCGTTTTCCTACGCTTCAACACGCCATCGTTACCAGTGGTACGTTCGATGGTGTTCACATAGGGCATCAACAAATCTTACAACGCCTCAAGCAGCTAGCGCGACAACATCAAGGTGAAACGGTAGTGATTACTTTTTGGCCTCATCCACGTATTGTCTTGGAGCAGCCTGTACAGTTGCTCTCTACGCTTGAGGAGAAAGCGGATTTACTCAAACAGAATGGGGTTGATCACTTGGTGGTCATTCCTTTTACAAAAGAATTTGCACAGATGAGCCCAGAAGACTTTGTACAAAAAATATACATTGAAGCCATCGGTACAAAGAAGCTAGTCATTGGCTATGATCATCACTTTGGGAAGAATCGGGCGGGTAATTTTGACTACTTACACGAACGTTTGGGGCAATACCCCTTTACCATCGAAGAAATTTCTCGGCAAGATATTGATAACATTGGTGTAAGCTCCACAAAAATAAGAACCTCACTCCTTACGGGTGAAATCACTACCGCTCATCAATACTTGGGCAGGGCTTACAGCTTTACAGGAGAAGTAGTACACGGGAATAAAATCGGTAGAACGCTAGGCTTCCCTACTGCTAACATTCATGTAAAGGAACACTATAAGTTGATTCCCGCAGAAGGCATTTACGCGGTGTACATTCAACTGGCTACCCATACCTACCAAGGTATGCTTTACATTGGTACACGCCCTACCATAGAAAATACACTACAACAGAGAATAGAGGTCAATATCTTTGATTTTGAAGAAGATATCTATGGTAAAACAGCTACCATCGTCTTATTTGACTACATTCGAGGCGACTTAAAGCTTGATGGACTCGACGCCTTGAAAAAACAACTTCAAGAGGATCGGGCAGCCACACGAGCCTTGTTTGCCTCAGCCAAGCGAGATGGCTTGCTTAAAACTTCTTGAAGTTATGGAAAAGTAAATGCGTAACGTACAATATAAAACCTCAAAGGTCTTAGAGGCCTTTGAGGTTTATGTGATTGTCATGCTTCTATTATGCGGTCAGTCCTCCATCTACGGTATAGGTAGAGCCAGTAATAAAGGCACTTTCATCACTGGCTAGAAAAAGTACCAGCTTGGCTACGTCTTCCTCGTTGGCATAACGCCCCAGAGGGATAGTTTGCTCAAAATTTTTCTTAGCACCCTCAGGATCATCCGGACTAAAACCACTTTCTAGAGAACGCATCATGCGGTTATCTACGGGTGAAGGATGAACCGTGTTGACACGAATACCCATGGCGGCACCTTCAAGTGCTGCTACGCGCATCATACCAATGACCGCATGTTTACTGGTAGTGTAGGCTACTACTTGTGGGGTACCTTGTAAACCAGCTACCGAAGAGGTAATAACAATGCTACCTCCCCCACTTTCTTGCATCACAGGCATCACATACTTCATCCCTAAAAACATGCCTTTTACATTCACAGCCATCACCTTTTCAAACTCCTCTACCTCATACTGTGCAATAGGCGCTACCTTTCCCTCAACACCAGCATTATTGAAGAAGACATTAATACCACCCATATGTGCTTTGGCCGCTTTTACGTAAGCCTCTACCTGATCAGGCTGGGTGACATCGGCTGCCTGAAAACCTACTGATTCATTGTTGAGTGTTTGGACTGTTTTCTTCAAGCCTTCTTCATCTACATCTACTAAAAATACTTGGGCGCCTTGCTGTAAAAAATGACGAGCCGTCTCGGAGCCGATCCCGCCTGAGCCCCCTGTAATTAAGACTTTCTTATCTTTTAATCTTCCCATAAAAAAATGTGGTTATGTTGTAAAGATTGTGATTGATTTTATCACTATTTAAAGAGAGAACAGGAGTAAATTGTTTTACACGGGTGACAGAAGAGGTATTTTACCTTTCCATGCGCAAAGCTTCTAAAGGAGTACGTTGTGTGCGTTGCCAACTATTGAGTAGGCCCATGACCAACGTGATGCTCGTAATTACTAACCAAATGCCTAGTCCAGCGCCCCAAGAAAGTTGAAAAGGAACACTGAAAGCATAAATGGCAAGCAGCCAAGTAGCCAGGATAGCCAAGAGCAAGCCATTGATGGCCGCTAGTGTCCCCAAAAATACATACTCCAACGCGTTGATTTTTGTAATGGTACGAGCGGAAGCACCGAGTACACGCAGCAATACGTTTTCTTGTAGGCGTTGGTAGCGGCTCAGTTGCAAGGCACTCAGTAAGCCTAAAAAGCCTGCAAAGATGCTAAAAAAGGCCATAAATTGGATTACAAAACTGATCTTGTCCGTTAGTTCGTCTACTGTGCTGATAATGGCTTGCAAGTCTATCACTGATACATTAGGAAATTGGCGTACTACAGCACGTTGGAAAGCCAAACGGGTTTGACCTGTGTTAGGTAGACGAGTGAGCATTACTTGCTGTTGTGGGGCGTTTTCTAGGACACCAGTAGGAAACAATACAAGTACGTTCGTTTGCATGGCCTGCCAGTTGACGACGCGTATACTTCCTACGTAAGTAGTAAGTTTACGTCCTTGTACATTAAAGACAAGCGGATCACCAAGTTGTAAGTCTGCTTGTTCTGTCATACGTTGCTCTACTGACACCCATACTGTATCACCTTTGTAAGGCTTTAGTTGTCCTTTTGAGAGCTTTTCATTGGCAGTGAGGGTATCGCTGTAGGTACTTCTGTACTCTCTGGTCAGTACCCAGTCGGGTGTTTGGGAAGTACTATCTTGTTGTATTTGTGCAATGTCGCGCCCTTTCATGGAGGCCAAGCGCATCGTCACAATGGGTACTTGTTGAATAACAGGCATCTTATAATCCTGTACCAACTGCTTGAGACTAGCTGCTTGCGAGCGTTGAATATCAAACAAAATCACGTTGGGGCGCTCTCCCTTACGCATAGAAAGGCTGAAGCGTTTCGTAAGGAGCTGCTGAGAAAAGAAAAGCGTAGCCATAAAGGCAGTTCCTAGCCCAATGATAATCATAAGTTGGAGCGTCTGGTTTTGTGGCCGGTATAGATTGGCAATACTCTGGCGCAAGGTGTAAGGGCCACGCGTAGGAAAGAATCGGCGAAGCAACCAGCGTAATGACCAAGCATTGAAGGCAATCACCCCTAAGGTAAACACCAAAAAGAGTGTAAACAAAGCACTCGCCGTCCAATCTTGTAGTTGCAACTGTGCCAGTAGCATGATCACCACCGGAACCGCCAGATAGCTCACAACTTTGCTGCGATCCCAGCGAGTAGAGGCAGTTTGCACCTCTACTCGTAGGGCTTGTAAGGGGGTAATTTGTCTAATAGAAAGTAGTGGCAACCAGGCAAAGAGTAGTGCCATTCCAATACCTATCAGTAGGCCTTGCCCAATAGCTACCCAAGAGAGTGCTATACTCACCTCAAAAGGAATAAAGCTTTGTAACAAACTGGGTAATATAAACTGTAGTAAGCTTCCCAACACTACCCCTAGTAAACTCCCTACAATCGCCATAGCTACCATTTGTACGAAATAAATCAAGAGGGCTTGGGTACTACTTGCTCCCAGACAACGCAACGTGGCGATGTCTTTTTGCTTATCTTTTAGGTAAATATTGACGGCACTTGCTACACTTAAGCACCCTAAAAGCAGGGCTATGAAACCTACCAGCGCCAGAAAGTCTGTGAAATTTTCGAACGTCTCTCCTAGCGTTTCCTTTCTACTTGCCACCGTCTCTACCCTAAAGCCCTCTTTAGCCAAACGCTTCTCTAGAAAACTAGCAGCTTCTTCTGCTTCAAGCGCCTTCTGAAACTGATAGTAATACCTGTAACGTACCCGACTCCCTACTTGTACCAGCTCAGTAGCAGGTACTTGGCGGAGTGAAATATAAATACTAGGTAACACAGAAGAAGCGATGGTAGCTTGCCCAGGTACCTGTAATAAGCGTCCAGCAATGGTAAAATACTGCTTCCCTATACGTACTGAGTCGCCTACTTGTACATCAAATTGCGACATCAGCACCTGATCTACTAATGCGAAGCTACCTGTTGCCTTTAGGCGCTCCTCTGCTTGTGCTGGTGCCGTTTCTATCTCTCCATAGAAAGGGAAGTCTCCCTCTAGCGCTTTTACGTCTACAAAGCGGGTGCCTTCATTGTTAGTAAAGTAGGCCATTGCATTGAAGGCCCATTCTTTTGCCTTTTCAGCCTCTATACTTTCTAACAGTTGTTGTTGGGTACTATCAGGTGCTTTGTTGCTTCTTGCTAAAAGATCAGCACCTAGTAGTTCTTTGGCGTAGCGCTCAATATCTTTGTTTACATTGTTTCCGAGGGTATTGATCGCTACCATCGCTGCTAAACCTACGGTGATCGCCAAAACAAAGATAAATAATTGTGTTTTTTTACGGCGTGCATCTCGCCAAGCCATTTGTAAAATCCACATAATGTTCCGTTTTTAAGCTGTAGTGGTAGGATTGGGTTGATCTGAGCCGATTTTACCCCCCTTTAGTTGAATAATTCGCTGGGTTTTCCGTGCCAAGGTTTGGTCGTGGGTTACAATTACCAAGGTAGTTTGGTGTTCTTGATTCATATCAAAAAGTAACTGTTCTATTTTCTGACTTGTTGCCTCATCCAAATTTCCCGTAGGCTCATCGGCGAAGATAATTTTAGGAGTATTGATAAAAGCTCTGGCCAGCGCCACCCGTTGTTGCTCTCCACCTGAGAGCTGAGAGGGATAGTGCTTGAGGCGATCGCCTAATCCTACCCTTTCTAGCAGTTCTGCTGCCAAAGGTTGTACTTTTTTATGACCTAGCAATTCCAAAGGAACCATCACATTTTCGAGGGCAGTCAGGGTAGGAAGTAACTGAAAATTCTGAAAAATGAATCCCACGTGTTCATTGCGCAATCGTGCACGTTGGTCTTCTGTCAGTTGATCGAGCGCAGTGTAGTGAAGTACCACCTGTCCGCTAGAGGGCTGGTCTAAGCCTGCACACAAACCTAATAAGGTGGTTTTACCGCTGCCCGAAGCCCCTACTAATGCCAAAGTCTCTCCTTTTTGCACTTGAAAATGGATATCTTTGAGCACGTTCAGTGCTTCTCCTTGTGTATGATAAGTTTTGGTAAGGTGCTCTACTTGAAGGATGGCTGTCTCCGACATATCTTTAAATTATATTTTATAGCTGTAGGTAAGAACTCTTTCTTGGGTTTCTTGTTTATCAAACGTAGTAGCATTCATATTATTGACTTATTTACTTTTATTTTATGCCTTTCCGATGGATGGCTTTTTTTATCAGCCTTCACTTCATTATAGCCAGTTGTAGCGATCGTCCAAGTACGGCAGAAAAGACCTCTTCTACCGCAGGACCGCCTTCTAACAATAAGGAAACCTCTACGGAGGTACAGAAAAGAATTTTATTCTTTGGGAATAGCCTCACAGCAGCTTATGGGCTTGATCCTTCAGAGGGTTTTCCAGCACTTATTCAGCAGAAAATTGATTCATTAGGCTTGCCTTACGTAGCAGTTAATGCAGGACTTAGTGGCGAAACCTCTGCAGGAGGGAAAGAACGTATCACTTGGTTGCTGGAAGAGCCCGTGTCGATTTTTGTCCTTGAACTAGGTGCCAATGATGGCTTGCGTGGTTTACCCCTAACAGCTACTCGACAAAACTTACAAGCCATTATCGATCAAGTAAAAAAGGCTTACCCAAAAGCACAGCTTGTGATTGCTGGGATGCAACTTCCGCCCAATATGGGTGAAGAATACACAAGCGACTTCAGAGAGCTGTATAAAACGCTTACTGAGGAAAATAATGCTATCTTGATTCCTTTTCTCTTAGAAGGCGTGGGCGGTATTCCTACCCTCAACCAAGCCGATGGGATACACCCTACAGCAGCAGGACAGCAAATCATTGCTAATAATGTATGGACGGTACTGCGTCCCCTCTTACTACAAGAGTAGTTGCCCCTTTCTTGATAGAAGTTTTTTAACTATATTCATTATCTCGTCTTTTATTAGCCTGAGTTATGTTCCCACTACCCGATTATATTACAGAGAAGCTTCAACAAAAGCGACTCAACCCTGGTGATAGCTTTGTAGAAGAAGGACAGATAGCAAAATACCTCGCTTTCGTAGAAACGGGCCTACTGCGTAGTTATCAGATAGATTATCATGGAGAAGAAGTCACCACTAATTTTTTTGTAAAAGGTAGTTTTTGTAGTGCCTTCCACAGTTTTTACGAGCAAGCACCTTCTTTCGAACATATAGAAGCGCTCACAACGGTTCGCTTGAAAATAATTGGTTATGACACCTTGCAGACACTCCTCGAAGATAGCTTGGCTGTGAACCAATACTGCCGAAAGTCAATAGAGAAGACTTGTATTAGTAAAGATGTTCGCATTTCGAAAATGCTAAAGCTCGATGCCAGAGAGCGTTATCTCTGGTTGGCGGAGGTGCAACCAGCGGTAATAGAAAAAGCACCGCTCAAGCACATCGCTAGCTATTTAGGTATGCGGCCAGAAACCTTGAGTCGGATAAGAAAATCAATTATTTCTTGATCTAGGTCAAGTTACCTCCGAAAGTTTATAGGTTGCTTTGTCTTATAATCATCTATTTATAAGCTTATGCAACGTGTATATTCAAAGCCATTAAGATTTTTAGAAGGAGAAGGCTATCTCCACGGTTTTTCTACTGGAACAGTACGTGTGAAAACGACTTTCAAAACAGCCAAAGGTAGCGAACCTTTTGCGATGCTCAATCTCTTACTTGATACCCACTGGACGATGCCACTCCCCATTCTCGTTTGGGTGATTGATCACCCAGAGGGTGTTTTTGTAGTCGATACAGGAGAAAATATCAAAGTACTTGAGGAAGACTATTTCAAAGAAGAAGGGTTCTTTAAGTTCGAGGGGTTCTTACTCCATTATCTTAAGATGAAACCTTTTCAGTTTCAGATAAAGTCTGAAGAAGAGGTAGGGCCACAACTTACCGCTTTGGGCTATACACTTTCTGATATTAAGCAAGTAATTCTTACCCACTTACACCTAGATCACTTTGACGGGCTCCACTATTTCGAGCATAATGATATACTAATCAATCGCTTAGAATGGGAAAAGCCTAGTTTTACATTACCCAGTCTATATCCTGACTGGTTTACACCGAAGTTAGCAACGCTTTCTTCTGAGTATTCTCACTTTTCTTTATCAAAAGCCCTTACACAATCGGGCGAAATACAGCTTGTACACACCCCCGGTCATACGATGGGGCATTGCTCTGTACTAGTTCAGTCTGCGTCGCTTCATTATTTACTAGCAGGCGACGCCACCTACGATCAAAACCAGCTTGTCAATAATGTTTTGGCAGGTGCCCATCAAAGCTTCAAACAGGCTAAAAAAGCCTACCAAGCCATAAAAAAGTATGCCCACCAACACCCGATGGTATATTTACCTTCTCACGATCCTCAATCATTGGAGCGGCTCGAAAAGGACTTAGTTTTAGTAATACCCTAATTCAAGAAAATCTATTTTATATAAAGTAGCGCATTATTACTACTTTGTAAGCATTTTTCGGTTACCTTTACTTTTGTATGGGTGGGGTGTAACAACCCCTTAAAAGGGAATCGTGTGTAAATCACGAGCTGACGCGCAACTGTAAACCTCGCGTTGATCTTCAACAAATGCTTTTGCACCGCAAACCACTGTTTCTTCAGAAATGGGAAGGTAAGTAAAAGTGAGGTAAGCCAGGAGACCTGCCTATCGCATTCATAGACCACGCTTTCGCGCTCTAGAGCTGTTGTCTTCGATATTTATCAAGTAGATAGTCAAATACGACTGTGTACCTTCCCTAAGGTAGGGTTAATACAGTTGCTTGTAGATTTGAAGCACCCTTCATGGAGAATGCGTAAAGTGTGGCGTTTTTTTCACACTAAAAATTAAGTAGATATGCTTACGCGTTCCTTATGTTTATCTTTCATTTTTTTATTCTTCACTTTTTCTACTCCTGCCCAAAATCTTGTTCCTAATCCTAGCTTTGAGGATAACGTCTCTTTCGATGGTAGCACGTTTAATGATGGTTGTGCTTGGACGAGCTATGTAACAGGCTTCGGTGACAAGCTAGAAGATCGCCTTAGCGATTGGTACCAAGGGGGGATGTCTCCTGATCTCTTTAGCATTTGTGATTGTGCCCCTACTGGTACTGGTACCTTTGCCTGTGATGGTTACAATACATCGGCCAATCAGACCCCACGCACGGGTCGTCATTGTATCTGGATGCGCTGTTACTGGTTGGCAGATTACATCGGTGTGCGGCTTAAAGCACCTTTACAGGCAGGACAATCCTACGTAGTGAGTTTTTGGGCGAGTCGTTCTGAAAGTGCAGATGCTTCTGACGGCTTAGGTATTTACTTCTCTCCTACTAAATATGTACCTAGTGGTTTCGGTTTACCCTCTCCAGCGCCTGTACCGCAATTTAGAAACGCTACAGGTAACTACATCACTGATACAGATAACTGGACAAAGATAGAAGGCATTTACACGGCTAGTGGAGGGGAGCAATACATGATGCTCGGCTATTGGGAGCCAGTAGAAGATCACACAAACGGTGGTACTGGTGCCGATGTTTTCATTGATGATGTCTCTATCGAGCCTTTTGTACCCTTGCCTATTACTTTAGTATCTTTTCAAGTACAGGCACTCCCTAACGCAGTACAACTCACTTGGCAACTAAACCCAACCTCCCAGATTACCCACTTCGAGGTACAAAAAGCCACTGACCTACTTACCTTCGAGACGATCCATCAAGTAGCCTACCATTCGCAAGAAGTGTATACGTTTGAGGAGACAGCGCTTCCTACAGAAGGTATTACCTATTATCGTTTAAAAATCGTAGCGGCTAGTGGAGAAGTCACTTACAGCCAACCCCAAGCTGTATTTCCTTATTCTTCTCAATTTGTTATGAGTCCTAATCCTTTTCACACGAATTTAACCATTACTTTGGATAGCAAAGCACTTGCTAGAGAGATAATCATCACGGATATGGTGGGAAAGGTTATCCATACACACCTCTTACAGGAAAATACATCAGTGGTGGTACTCTCCTTACCTAGGATAGAAAGTGGTATTTATCTTCTAAAAGTTGTAGGGAGGAAGGGCGTGATTTTACAAGAGAAAATTGTAAAGCAGTAATGAGCAAAACAAGTTATATAGAAGCTGCAAGATAATTACGAAAACAGGTTCGCTGCCTCACTTCAATGAGCCTTTACATAACATAGTGCTTACAGCACTACAAAAGCAGAAAACCCTATGTTGCTTGGCAGCATAGGGTTATTCCAAATTATGGTTATATATTGTCTTTATATTACTTTTTACCTGCTTTAGGTGTAAGAATCACAGACATTTTCTTTCCTTCTAGTTTTGGCGCTTGCTCTACTTTTCCGAGCTCCTCTAGTTCTCCTATAAAACGTTTGAGCAAGTTGAAACCCCTATCCTTAAATACAATTGTACGTCCTACAAACTGTACATAAGCCCTCACTTTGGCCCCTTCTTTTAAGAAGTTCTCTGCGTGCTTCAGTTTAAAATTAAAGTCGTGATCATCCGTATTAGGCCCAAAGCGTATTTCTTTTACGACCACTTTTTGGGTTTTAGCCTTGAGTTCCTTTTGTTTTTTCTTTTGTTCGTACTTGAATTTCGAATAATCTGTCGCACGACAAACAGGGGGATCAGCTTTAGGAGAAATCTCTACTAAATCAAGCCCCAAGTCTTGGGCAATTTTTAAGGCGTCTTCTGTATTATAGATGCCTTGCTCTACGTTGTCGCCTACCAAACGTACTTGCGGTACTCTAATTTTTTTATTTACTCTATAGGGTTCTTCTTTCTTCCCTCTGTAATTTCTTCTATTTCTGTTGTTTATTCTGCTAATGGTAACCTCCGAATTTTGTTTTAGATATAAAAAATTGTCGATTGTTTTGCAAAGATGCAAAAAAAAGCCTTCATCAGAAAGACTTTAATATCAGAAAATTCACACTTTCTTACCTGCCGTGTCGAGATACATATATAGGCTCAATCGTGCAAGTGCATTGGTCATTTTTTCCATGGCCTTCTCTATAGGAACTACTTGGGTTTGAATATGTTCACGTTCTCCTTCAGCGCCTGTTTTTTTGCCTTGAAATGCCGCTATTTCGGTACTGGATAGTTTCTTCTCGCAATAGAAAAAATACCCGCCTTCGTCCAGTAAGCCTGGAGAAGAGTAAAGTAGTTGGTCACTCAGCGGCACCAGCTCTTCTCTACTTACCGATAAGGTGGTTTCTTCTTTTACTTCCTTTAGTGCTACTTCGTAGGGGTCTGTTTCGCTATCACACATCCCTGCAGGGTGCTCATAGAATAAAGCCCCATTTGCGATACGACGCTGCCCTACTAGTAGTAAATATTTCTGCTGGGTTTCTTGCTCAATGAGTACCGTAACGACCATCACAAAATAGCCTCTCAGCATAGCGACGGGCAATACTGATTCGCCGTTAGGTGCTTTGCCTTGTATATTTACTAGCGCAAAGAGCAGCTCTCCGTTTGGCTTGTGTACAAGATGTAAAGGGGTAATCTTTTGTACTTCAATTTGATGATGTACCAGACTCGCTTTCCACTGACGAAACTTCAGTGATTCTTCTAAGCTTTCCATAAAATTTTATTGAGATATTGATACTTAGCCATTAAATTCGCTCAAAATACAAATTATTCATTAATAGGTATAGGTAATGGGATCAAAAAGAATAGAAAATACGCCACTAGGTAGGTTTCGTTTGGTAGCTTTATTAGAAGGTATTTCTTTCCTTCTGCTTTTAGGTGTCGCGATGCCCCTCAAATACATTTGGGAACAACCACTTGCCGTCCGATACGTAGGATGGGCACACGGCCTTTTATTTATCCTCTACTTTTTCTTACTAGTACCCCTCGCCATAGAGCAAAGTTGGCCTTGGAAAAAGACAGCGTGGGCTAGCATAGCTGCTTTTCTTCCTTTTGGGACTTTTGTATTAGAAAAGCAATTGCAAAGAGAGAAGCCTCAGGAATAAGTATTCCTGAGGTAACCATTACAAGACCTCTATACCTTGGGAGGCAACCGCCGTCTCTTCTTTGAATTGTGTTACAAAATCCTCTATAGTAAAACTCCCCACATCGCCTTCACCGTGTTTACGCACCGCCATTTGGTTATCGGCTTGCTCTTTTTCACCTACAATCAACATGTAAGGAATTTTCTTTACTTCTGCATCCCGTATTTTACGACCGATTTTTTCATCACGCTCATCAATAGCGCCTCGTATATCTGCAGCCTCTAAGTGGCTTTTGATCTGATGGGCATAGTCGTGGTATTTCTCTGAAATGGGTAGAATAATCATTTGGTCAGGCGCAAGCCATAAGGGGAAATTACCCGCGCAGTGTTCAATAAGTACGGCTACAAAGCGCTCAAGAGAACCAAAAGGCGCGCGGTGAATCATCACAGGGCGATGCTTTTGGTTATCAGCACCAATGTACTCCAATTCAAAGCGTTCTGGCAGTTGGTAGTCTACCTGTATGGTACCGAGTTGCCACTTTCTGCCCAAGGCATCTCTCACCATAAAGTCGAGCTTAGGGCCATAGAAGGCAGCTTCTCCCTTTTCTACAACCGTTTTGAGTCCTTTTTCTACCGCTACTTCCTGAATGGCTTTTTCGGCTCGTTCCCAATCTTCATCTTTTCCAATGTATTTATCTTTCTTCTCTGGACTGTTATCTCTGAGCGATACTTGAACGGTATATTCATCAAAGCCAAGTGCTTTAAATATATATAATACTAAGTCAATCACTTTGGCAAACTCTTCTTTTACCTGATCCCCACGACAGAAGATATGGGCATCATCTTGGGTAAATCCTCTTACACGAGTGAGTCCGTGGAGTTCACCGCTTTGCTCGTATCTGTATACTGTACCAAACTCCGCTAATCGTATAGGTAACTCCTTGTAAGAGCGTGGTTTGACTTTATAAATCTCGCAATGATGTGGGCAGTTCATAGGTTTAAGTAGAAACTCCTCATCCTCTTCAGGTGTATGAATGGGCTGGAAAGAATCTTCTCCGTACTTTTCCCAATGACCAGAAATCTGGTAAAGTTTTTTACTCCCAATGTGAGGCGTTACTACAGGTTCATAGCCTGCTTTTACTTGCGCTTTGCGTAGGAATTGCTCTAACCGCTCTCTTAGTAAAGTACCTTTCGGCAGCCAGAGCGGTAACCCTTTACCTACGTTTTCAGAAAAAGCAAAAAGTTCTAAGGCTTGTCCTATTTTACGATGGTCTCGCTTCTTCGCCTCTTCTAAAAGGTGTAGGTAGCTTTTGAGCTCTTTCTCCTTAGGGAAAGTAATGCCATAAATACGGGTCAGTTGCTTACGATCTGTATCTCCTAGCCAGTAAGCGCCCGCCACATTCATCAATTTAATCGCTTTGATATAACCTGTATGTGGAATATGAGGCCCCTTGCAGAGGTCTACAAAATTCCCTTGCTGATAGAACGTTATCTCTCCATCCTCAAGCCGATCAATCAATTCAAGTTTGTATTCGTCGCCTTTTTCTTTAAAGTAACGAATCGCTTCTTCTTTACTTACTTCTGTGCGTTGATACGTATTTTTTTGCCGTGCCAACTCTTTCATCTTCTGTTCTATCTTGGCAAAATCGTCGTGGGTAAGGGTGCGTTCTCCTAAATCTATATCATAGTAAAAGCCATTCTCTATAGGAGGTCCTATGCCAAACTTCACGCCTGGATAAAGGGCTTCTAAAGCTTCTGCCAATAAGTGTGCGGAAGAATGCCAGAAGGTATTTTTTCCTTGGTCGTCTTGCCAAGTCAGTAGTTTTACAAGTGCATCTTTTTCAATAGGTAAGTCTGCATCTTGTACTTTTCCGTTAACCTCTGCTGCTAAAACATTGCGCGCCAACCCTTCACTAATGCTGAGGGCTACTTCCATAGCGGTTGTTCCTTTTGGAAAAGTTTTCAGGGCCCCATCGGGCAAAGTTACTTGTATATCACTCATACGAGGTCAAATTTTTACGTGTTTTCGATACTTACAACTGTACCGATTGAACTTTAAGACGCAAAGATGGTAAAAGAAACTGAAAGATAAAAACGTATTATTTTTACGCTTTTTACCTGTGTTTGATACTTGACACTATGCTAATTAAACTTTAAAATACAAAGAGGGCTTGAATAATAAAGGTATCAAATATCTAATAAAATGCTATTAAATGTCTCAGAAACGTCATCCTAGAGAATCTTACCAAAATATTGCCCATGCTCACACGAATTCTATTAAATTTGTAGCTTTCTATCAACTTGAATGTATGACTAGTTACTTAGATTTTGAAAAACCCATCGCTGATTTTGAGGCTAAACTCGCCGAAATGAAGCAGATTGCCAGTGAAAAGAAA
Organism: uncultured Cytophagales bacterium; assembly: GCA_937911505.1. Classification (GTDB taxonomy): domain Bacteria; phylum Bacteroidota; class Bacteroidia; order Cytophagales; family Thermonemataceae; genus CALEMF01. Next base: position 27,093 of record CALEMF010000007.1, on the reverse strand, counting down.
GTAGATTTAAAAGATGCTATTGGCAAGTTTGAAGAACAACTAAAAGAACTCAAAAAAGAAACCTACGGTAATCTTACCCGTTGGCAACGTGTACAACTCTCCCGTCATCCTGATCGTCCTTATTCTTTGGATTACATAAAAGGCATATGTGAGGAGTTCATAGAGCTTCACGGAGATCGTACCGTAAGAGACGATAAGGCCATGATTGGAGGGTTTGGACGCATAGGAACACAAACGCTCTTATTTGTAGGACAGCAAAAGGGACGCAATACCAAACAAAGGCAAATGCGTAACTTTGGCATGGCTAACCCAGAGGGCTATCGCAAAGCGCTCCGCTTAATGAAGCTTGCCGAAAAATTTAACAAGCCCATTGTAACCTTGATTGATACCCCAGGAGCATTTCCAGGGATAGAAGCTGAGCAAAGAGGACAAGGAGAAGCCATCGCGCACAATCTTAGAGAGATGTTTATGTTAAAAGTCCCGATTATCTGTATTATCATCGGGGAAGGTGCTTCAGGCGGTGCTTTGGGCATTGCTATTGGCGATAGGGTCTTGATGCTAGAAAACACTTGGTACTCCGTCATCTCTCCTGAGTCTTGTTCATCTATTCTATGGCGTAGCTGGGAATACAAAGAGCAAGCAGCAGAAGCCCTTTGCTTGACGGCAGAGGATATGAAGAAAAATAAGTTGATAGATGGTATTATTAAGGAGCCTTTAGGCGGTGCACATACACAAGCTGAAAAAATGTACGATGTAGTGAAAAAAGCTATACTAGATCAGTTGAAAAAACTTGATAAGCTTGAGGTGGAAGAGCGAATCGCGCAGCGAATTGACAAGTTCTGTAAAATGGGTGTATACAACGAAAAAGACTAGCAATACTAGTCTTTCTGCTCTTTTATGCAGCCATGCTACTCTTCATTCCCATATTAACGTTTTCTTTCTCAGAGAAGTCCAACATTTTATCGTATATGTTTAGAATCTGCTCTTTGCTTTGTAAGTTGTGCTTCATGAGCGTCTTCACCATTTTCTCTGTCATCTTAATCATCTCCAACTCATATGCTTGTATGGGCGACAATGTATCTAAAGTAATGCGGCGTAATTTCATAACAGTCTAATTTTAAAGTGGTATAAAAAAAGATTGATTGTGTTGGATATACGGTACTCAGTAGGTATAAGTTATGTATATTGTCGCATCTATCATTTGTAGGATGTAATATTTTGCTAAAAAAATAAAGATATGGCCAACGATTTCTTCAATAAGCTGTTCAAAAAACTCTTTTTGGCTGAATCAAATGAGCGTCAGAAGGTCATTACCCACAAGAAGCTCCTTGTAAGGGGAGATGACTTCAAAAAAAGTTACTTCAAGTGGTTAAACGGACATGAGTACCAAAATGCGCTCAATGCGATCGAAAATGCCTATTGGAAGAAGCGTGAAAAAGAAGAGGCTACTTGGGCAGTTCATCTGCTACAGATGCCCTATGCGAATGGTTTTGCCATCTCTTACCCTTCGGAGTTCTCTTCTCAAGAGTTTCAGTTTATTTTTGAGCTATTAAAAGACAGAAGCATCCACCTAGGATATACCTTGGTGGATGCCACTACCAAGCTTACCGATAAATTGGTATTTGTGGAAACAGTTGATAAATATTATCTTAAACCTCCCTTAAAAAGCGAGCAGTTGACGCCCCCTATTGATCAGCTTTATGGAAATATCTCCATAGAACACACTTGGGTTGACAACCAGCCTAGCTATATTAAGTACGTTGCTACCCTTTACACAGACAGGCTTTATAAAAAAGCGCTCCCATTTGATCAGCTTATTCACCAGCTCTTTCATTAGCCTCTTGCCAAGTAGCCGTTTGTGCTTTGGGGATATTTTCGTTGTCATTGAAACGAATAGCCACGTCCTCGCCTTCAAAGGCATTACGGTGAGTGGTTTGCGTGGGCACGGTAAAGTTAGGGGGAAAGTACAAGAGCCTATCGTATAGTTCTAGGATTCTTTCTTTACTGTACATATTATATTTCAAAAGTGTTCTGAACATCTGATGGGCAATTTGAATCATCTCTGCTTCGTAAAGCTGCATACGTGATAGGCCCTTATGCTCCAAATTACGCATTCGCATAGTAGTATAGTTTGGTTATTATAATAGACTTTTATCAATTAGTACTCATTCAAATGTAGGAAAATTCATTTTAGAATGTAGAGATAAAATAACTTATCTCTACCACTTGTAAGATTTTAACGTAAGTTGAAGTACTCTGTGTTTTGCCTTATCATTCTTGGTTACACTCGTAAAAAAATAGCATTTTTCTTGGGAAGCTATGCGATAGCGCCTATATTTGTACCCCAATTCAAATGCCCGGGTGGCGGAATTGGTAGACGCGCACGACTCAAACTCGTGTTCCGCAAGGAGTGCCGGTTCGACCCCGGCCCCGGGTACATCCACTAACGCTCGTTAGTCCAACAATAGCGATTCCGCAGCCCTGTAAGGGGTTTTAATACCTCATCACTGTTGTCAAGTTTGTAAAGAATGAATTGAAAGGTGTCCCTTTTCGGTGACCCTTTTGATTCATTCGGTGACCTAGTTACTTGTAATGAAATGACAACTATTTTGAGGTTTTTAATGAAGCCCATTGTATGCTTTGCGTAGCTTTCAGTTCTTAAAAGTAAGCTTCTGGATCAAAACAACACCTCTTGTTTAGTAATTCTTCTTTTGACAATTACCGCCAAGCATCCAAGTTTTCTGCCATAAACGCATCGAAAGAACGTGGCTTTTGTGATAAAATATGTGCAACATCTTTGGTAACTTTACTTAAAACCCCTGCCTTTGTGGCCATTTCGAAACTAGCAATATACTGAACGGCCTTCTCTGACATTCCGTACTGCTTCAGGGTTTTGTTCATTTCTTCTTGAGAAATATCAATAACGTTGATCTCTTTATGAAGTGCTTGACCAATCTTGCCAATTCCTTCGTGAATTGAAAAGGCTTCGCTACCCGTAAGAATATAAGTTTTATTAGTATGATCACTAGGGTTTTGTAAAATGTTGGCGTTGACCGCGGCGATGTCTCTTACATCAATCCAAGCATTTTTTCCCTCTCCCACAGAGGTATAAACAGTTCCTTGTTTGACACTTCGCCCTAAAAAGCCCACATAGTTTTGCATAAAACTCGCAGGTTGAGTAATGGTGTAACGAATACCACTTTCTTTAAGCCAAGTATCAATTTGCCCGTGTGCTTGTAGTAAGGGGTAGTCTGAATGGATGTCTGCACCCAATGCACTCGATCTTACCACGTGCTTTACGTTTGCCTTTTTGACGGCCTCAATGGCATTTTTTGCCCATTCTAACAAGGCATCCTGTGCGGGAAAAAGAAGGAAGACGGTATCCATACCTGTGAAAGCCTCTACTAAAGAAGCCATATCGCCATAATCAATAACCGCGTAAGAATAAGCGAGTGGTATTGTAGGTTTTTGAGAGAATCCTGCAGTGATATTTGAGGTTGTACTCGAGAGCTGCTCAACTAGGTGAGCACCAATATTACCCGAAGCGGCTGTAATAAAGATATTATCCATTTTGAAAGTTACATTTAAAAGAATGGATCAAATTTAAAGCACGCCAAGCTAAAAAAAATTGATCTATGGCAAAAAATCACTTTCTAGTCTTTCTTATTCTACTTAGCGAGCTTTCTGTAACTCCCAGGAAACTAGAAATGTACTTTAATGGAAATCTTAATAACCAATTGTGTTGCACTTCAAGCTTTTCGTAGCGTTCTAGAGCAGAGTCACTCTGGTAAGCACTTATGTTTTTACAAGTATGGATGTGTACTTCCTCCAGGTTTTTTCTAAGTAATGTATTATAAAATGGATACTCTTTAGCTAATCGCTCGTTTGCTGTTTTGGAAATAATCCTTACCCTCGTGGATTCTAACGCTTTGTAAATATGGTAAGAAGGGACTTGATTATTGTAGCTATCCCAATGGGTAAACATCTCTCCTGCGGAGGCAAACCAGAGCGTGTGCTCCTTTCCCTCTTTTTCGTAGTAGATTCTAATTACCCCACTTTCAATAAAGTAGTAGTGATTACATAGCTTCCCTGCACCTAAGAGTACTTCTCCTTTGGATAAATCAACGACCTTTGAGGCATTATAAAAAATTTCTATTTCTTCGTCTGAAGCACCAGACAACGCTTTGATTCTTTGGGTAAGTGTATTCATTTTTTAAGAGACTTCAAGCAAGCTACTACATTACACTCTAAATTAACAAATAAAATCAACTGCTCAAGTATCACTTCATATTAGCAGGCAGTCGGTACAATGTATGATTACACAACAACTATCCAAGAGATAAGATTATCATTATTAGGCGGTGGTACAATCCCTACGGGTGGCAAGTGCGATAGAGCAAAAAGAGATCAATCATTCTTAACGAGCAGGAAAATAACGATTATAAAATAATAAATAAAGCAAATAAAATAATATGAATATGTTAGAGAAGACACCAATAGAAATTGGTATCTTTATTTTTAGGAGCTATCCAACTTCGTAGTTTCAATTGGTAAAAACACCTTTGGCACAAAATACTTTTATAAATAACGAAGCTTTCGGGCAGCATTCCAGTTTTGGGGATTGAGCGAGAGCGACTTGCTAAAATATTCTTTGGCAGCTATCTTGTTACCAAGTGCTAAGTAGACTTCCCCTAGGCTATCATATACTTGATAACTACTAGGATACAGCAAGCTATTCATCTTGAGCATTTGCAAAGCATCTTCTCTTTTACCTCCTTTTAATAGCTTTGTACCAATATTATTCAATGTCTTCTCAGTCAGTCTTCTATCTTTTTTAAGTTTGTAATAATTATATACTTCCAAGGCCACCTCTACGCCATAGTCTACTACTGCCCTGTAGATTTGATTTTCTGGATTGGTATATTGCTTAAAGGGTAGCACATAGAAAGGAACGTGATCCCCTCCTACCGTGATCTCCGATAGTGCCAATCCTAAGTTAAGCCCGTTGGCACTGTTGGTAAGGAGTACTAAGCCCGTTTGCTGTGCTGGAAAGCCCACCAAATAAGCTTTAAAAGTACCATAATCGCCCCAGTGCCAGAAACCCTTCCCTTCAGTAGTTTCAAAAACGCCTACTCCTAGGCCCCAAGAAAGCGGTTTGAGCATTCCTGATTTTGCTTTGCTATGAGGGGTGATCGCTTCCTGAAAAATAGTGGCACTAAGGCGCTCTTGATTGAGAACAGCCGTCAAGAATTTTCCTAAATCCTCGGCAGTAGACACTAAGCTGTAAGCTGCTCTTGCTTCTGGCTGCTTACGATGTTTTACAACAGTACCTTGGCTACCGTGTCCATCCGCCATATGAGGCGTAAAGCGCTCTTGCCATCGGTAACTACTGTGATGCATTTGGAGAGGGCCAAAAACATACTCAACGGCCAACTGTTCTAGATTCTTCTTGGTCAAGTACTCTACAACACGCTGTAAATAAGTAAAGCCCTCGCCTGAGTAAGAAAGATTACTTCCAGGATTGAAGCCTATTTTCAAGGAACCATAACGGCCATTAGGAAAACCCGTCGCATGCCCCAAGCACATCCTCGCTGTAATCTTATGAAAACGTGCATCTGTTACTTTACCTTTTACAAATACCTCTTCTATATGGCTTAATGGTACGTAATCGACTAATGGCTTATCAAGCGTAAGCACTCCTTGATCAACGAGTTGCCATACAATGTAGCTAAACACTACCTTGCTTAGTGAGGCCGCTTCATATAGCGTAGCAGCAGTTACCGGCTGGCGGGTTTGGTTATTACTACGTCCAAACCCTTTGTGCCATACAAATTTACCTTGTTGTACCACCGCTACTGAAAGCCCTGTTACAGCTGCACTGTCCATCATTTCAGGAATGCGCTTTTTCAACCAAGTAGTATCTATGGTCGTTTTAACGGCTTGTGCCGAGGCTTCAGTTGTCAATAAAAAAGAACTTACAAGATAGATAGTAAGCTTTACGTAAAAGGAAAAGTAAATAGTTTTTTTCATAATGCAGGCTTTACCAAATCCAGTTTTACAATAGGTCATTCTTTTGTAAAGGAAAAATACGTAAATTTGTCGCTGCAACCAATACAAAATGCGTATGATTTATATTTCTTACCTACTATGTTGGTTTACTTGGTTAGGTAGTCCCTCTTCTACTACTTACCAGACCACTGTACGTATTTACGAGCAGGATAAAGAAATTGCAAAAATTAGTAAAGAAAATAACAAGATTTGTTTCTACAAAAAAGGTATTTGCGTAGGTATGCTCAATAGCAATGGAGAGATTCTAGTGGGAAGAAGTCAATTTACCAAAGGATGGCTACAGGCCGACCAATTACTGGCCAAAGATAAGCGTAAAGTCTTAAAAACACTTTCTTGGCAAGATGATCAAACCTTACAAATTGAAAATTCACTCGCCAACAAGTGTGGCATCATTACCCAGTATACTATTCAGAATATGCAAGGTGATACCATCGCTACTTGGCAAGGTAGCACTACCAACGCCAAAGAAATTTACCAACTGCTGGCTATTTATACCGTTTATTTTAGTGACTGGAAGCTTTGCTAGCCCACCATTTCGCTGTTGAGGGTAGGTTTTTCGCGTTGTCTTGCTAGTATAAAGAAACGAATCGTAAGTAACGTAGCCGAAACCGTCAGCCCCAAAGAAAGCCCTATCCAAGCGCCTTGCACGCCCCATTCTAGTGCATTGCTAAGAATGTAGCTCATCGGTAGGCCCACCACCCAATAAGCCAATATAGCAATGAGCGTAGGAATATTGACATCATATAAGCCCCTCAATATCCCTACTCCTACGGCTTGGATACCATCTGACAGTTGGTAAAAAGCAAATATAAACAGTAAAGACATTGCAATATTGAGTACCTCCTCTTCTTTGTTGTAGAGATTAATAACCTGATCTACAAAAATCAAGAGGCTTATTGAGCTAAATAGCATGCAGATGGCGACAAGTCCTAAACTTACGATCCCTGCTTTAAGTATTTTTGCGCGATTACTCGTCCCCATAGCATCACCCACCGAGATAGCTCCTGCAAATGAAACACCCGCGGCAATCATATAAGTAAAAGTAGCAATACTAAATATAATATTATGTGCGGCAAGCTCTTGTACCCCCAGCCATCCTACAATCACCGCTGCCCCTGAAAAAGCCCCTAACTCAAAGAAATATTGAAAGCCGCTAGGCAAGCCCAATTGTAAAATTTTCTTGGTAAACGTTTTGGTCGAATGGTTTTCTAGAATGTTGGGTAAATAGCGCTGGAAGAAACGTGATTCTAGTACATAAACGATCATCAAACAGGCCATAATCACACGGGCTACCAGAGTAGCAAGCCCAGATCCATACAGCCCCATGGCGCTAAATCCTAAATTACCATAAATCAGTATCCAATTAAAAAACACATTGATGGCAAGCCCTATTACCGTCACAATCATGGCGGGTCGCGCCATACCCAAACCATCACTAAAGTGCTTTACTGCTAGAAAAAACATCATCGGAATGGTAGAAGTAGCCAATACGCGCAAATAGCTTTTGGCCAAGCCCTCTACGGCTGGCTTTTGCTGAAAGATCTCAAAGTAGTTGGCAATGAGTAAAAGGACAACCGTCAGTAATAACCCCAGCGTAAAAGAGAGCTTCATCCCTGCATAAAGCACTAAGCCACACTCTTGGTGTTTGCGCTGGCTACGCGCCTTTGCTACCATAGGAGACATGGCCGCAAAAACCCCAATGCCAATACTGGCAATCAAAAAGAAAATAGGATTGGCCACACCCGCTGCGGCCAAGGGTGCTGCCCCCAAGTCACCTACCATGATATTATCGGTAATACCCATCAGTACAGCCCCTATTTGTGCAATGATAATGGGGAAGCTTAGTTGAAGCATTTTTTTTACTTCAAGACGATATACCTGCCATTTTGGAAAGCTCAATTGTGTATCAACTTGGTTGCCTGTAGAAAGTCGCTAAAGCAAATGTAGGAAAAATATGACAAAGCTAAAACCTTGTTTTTATAGCATTTTTTGTAGATATTGGGCTGGTTTAGTACATAAAGCTACCCCTGTTTATTGAAAAACAAGTGAGACACAAAAGACTTTCCACTTGAGGTAAAACTCCATTAAATATAAAAGAAACCATGCAAGAATTTACAGACTTTACCATCGATGCCGTCGTAGAAATCCCTAAAGGAAGTCGTAATAAATACGAGTACGATTACGATAAGAAAATGATTCGCTATGATCGTATGCTTTTCTCTTCTGTACACTACCCAAGCGACTATGGTTTTTTTCCTGAAACCTTGGCCAGAGATGGGGATGCCCTTGATGCCTTAGTGTTGGTAACAGAGCCTACTTTTCCGGGTTGTCTCATTGAAGTACGCCCTATTGGCTTATTCAAAATGAAAGACGAAAAAGGGCCTGATGAGAAAATTCTTTGTGTTCCTGTCAAAGATCCCATCTGGAATCATATTTATAAACTTGACCAAGTGCCTCCTCATCTTAAGTTAGAAATAGAGCACTTCTTCCAAGTGTACAAAGATTTAGAGAAGAAAAAAGTAGGGATTGAAGGTTGGGACAACCGCGAAGCCGCTTTTGAGGCCATCAAAGATGCTCACCAACTCTACATAGAGAGCAAGTGGAAGAACAAAAGTACTAGCCTCCAAACCAATGCAACTGATAAGAAGTAAGGCGCATTTAATATGATAAATAAAACTTTCTTGATCGCTGGGGCTATTTTAGCAGGCCTGGCGGTAGCGATTGGTGCTTTTGGTTCGCATGGACTGAAAGAGATGCTTACTCGTACACAACGCTTGGATACCTTTGAAATTGCGGTAAAATACCAATTTTATCACGCGCTCGGGCTTCTAATCATTGGTATCCTCCAGATTCATATGCCTGGGCGATTCATCGACCTATCGGGTTGGTTTATCTTGGCAGGTACGTTCATCTTTTCAGGCTCGTTGTATGTCCTTTGCCTGACGAACTACTCTTTTTTAGGCGCCATTACCCCTCTGGGTGGCTTGGCCTTTATCATCGGCTGGGGATTATTGCTTTGGGGGATTATAAAAGGCTAACAAAGTCTACGGTAATGATACCACCTTTAAGTACATTTCTATGGTAAAGTACCTAGGTTGTTTGTTCTTGGTTATTGGCAATACTTGGGCCTGCCAGCTGAAAAAACAACAGAGCTTGAGGAGAAGACCACGCAAATTGATACTCTCCCTCAAAAAACAGATCGATTTGATACCCTTCCTCAAAACTTTTCTGTAAAATTACTTAAACCGGGATGGTTCTCTTATACAGAGTTATATGTTTCTGATAAAGAATGTTACCTAGAAGAAGCTGAAATGAATTCTAAAGATGAGGAGATTATCCGTAAAGTCAATTTTACCTTAACATCAGCGCAGCTTTTGGCCATCTATCAGTTCCTCAGAAAAAATAATTTTGAGGACCTTAATGTACACAATGACGTTCTCTTCTTTAGGCCTGCCTTTTCTATTGAAATGAAATATGATAGAAAGACGATTAAAAAAGTAAACGAAAGACAAGTAAAAGATCAGGAGGCTAAAAAAGCTTTTCATAAGATTTTTAGTGATCTTGAGGGAATTATTTATCCCAATTTAAAAACACAGCTCATTCCAATCAAAGTGACCTTAGGTGAATCGATGACCAGTAATAACTATTCTGTTACCTTGATGCTGATAGACCATACCTTTTACTATCACTACAGTGCTAAAGACAGTTGGCCCAAATCTTTCATCGAATATTTTTTAGCGGGTAAAAACCTGTTTGAGATCAGCGTGAGTATGCCTACTCAGAATGACACTAAACGTACCACTACCATCTCAGAAGAGCTGTTTGTAGACGTAAATAATACCCACCAAGAAATTATACTTGAGTTAGTAGGAGGTAAAATTGTAGCACAAGTAAAATAGAGGCAGTCCATGGGGGTTATAGCGTTGAGAAATTAATAAAGGATAAAGCAGACATATCTTTATCTTCAAAATACATCTTTATGATAAAGTATTTAAGTTATCTGATAATTTTTATTAGCAGCACCTTGGGGTGTCAAAAGGCCAACCGATCTGCCACGCTTCCAGAAGGTTTTTCAGTAGTGGTTAATCAAACGGATGGTATGTTGCCCCGCTATAAAAAGCTACAGCTCTCTCCTGAAGAATGCTACGAAGAGGTAAGTACCTACGACGTAATGCGCAGTGTTAGCTTTACACTATCTTCAGAACAGTTTTTGGCCATTTATCGACTCTTTGAAGAAAATAACTTTAAGGAGATCAAGATGCGGCAAGAAGATGTTTCTGATCGAGGAGGTGCTACCATTGACTTGCGGTACAACGGAAAGCGCGTTACCAAAGCTGATGCCGGACAACTATTTATAGAAGGTCAAGATAAAATAGCCTTCGATAATATCTTAGAGGGCATCTGGGCCATCGTAACACCTCCCCTACAAGCCCAGAAAATTCCTATTACGCTGACGCTTGATGCGTCGCTCAGAAAAACTGACTTTGTTGTTTCTCTCCAGCTCAACCAAGACCTCAACTATCAAAGCACCAAAGGTATACAATCATCTTTTGGTCTTTATTTGGCGGAGGGCACTCAGGTAATCGTAATTAATGTATATACACAAGCCAATGCCGCACTGAGTAAAAGTACGATCGCTTCTGAAAAACTAATGGTAAAAGTGGACGATACGAACCAAGAAATTGTTCTGCAATTAAAAGAAGGAAAAATTATACCACAGGTAAAGTAAGTTAGTACACGATATGCGTATTCCATCCAGTACCATACAAGAAATACAACAAGCCGCCGACATTGTAGAGGTAGTAGGTGACTTTGTTAACCTGAAGAAGAAAGGGAAAGACTACAAAGCTTGCTGTCCTTTCCATAACGAAAAAACCCCTTCTTTCTCTGTCTCGCCGCAGCGCAATATTTTTAAGTGCTTTGGCTGTGGAAAAGGCGGCGATGCCATCACTTTTGTAATGGAGATAGAGAGCGTAGGCTACGTAGAGGCACTCAAGTACTTGGCCAAGAAATACCAAATTGAGATTCCTGAAGAGGCTTACCAACCCCCTACCGATGAAGAATTGCAGGCCCAAAACGAAAAGGATAGCCTGCTTATCGCACTTGAGCAAGCCAAAGTCTTCTTCCAGCAGCAGCTTTTTGAAACCGAAGAAGGGAAAAATATTGGACTCAATTACTTTAAGGAAAGAGGCTTTCAAGAGAAAACGCTTAAAAGTTTTGAGATGGGCTACAGCCCTGAAGCGTGGGAAGCTCTCTTCCAGCATCTTACCCAAAAGCACTTCAAACCTGCCATTCTCGAGAAAGCAGGATTGGTCATCAAAAGAGAAGGAAAAGACCAATACTTCGATCGTTTCCGTGACCGGGTTATTTTCCCTATTCATAATGTAGCGGGGCGCGTAGTGGGTTTTGGCGGGCGTACCCTACGCAAGGATAAAAACATCGCCAAGTACATTAACTCTCCCGAAACGGCCGTCTACCAGAAAAGCCAAGTGCTTTATGGGCTATACCAAGCGAGGCAGGCCATTCGCCAGGTAGATAGCTGCTACTTGGTTGAGGGATATGCCGATACAGTAGCCCTGCACCAAGCAGGCATCGAAAATGTAGTAGCCTCTTCGGGTACATCGCTTACTACCGAACAGATTCGCCTACTCCGTAGGTTTACCAAACAGGTAACGCTGCTCTACGACGGAGACGAAGCGGGACTACAGGCCTCACTACGAGGCGTTGATCTACTCCTCGAAGAAGGCTTACAAGTACGCATTGTTATATTCCCAGCAGGCGAAGACCCCGACAGTTATCTACAAAAAGTAGGAACGAATGCTTTTCAAACGTTTATTCAAAAGGAGCAAGAAGACTTCATCACGTTTAAAACTAAGCTTTTACTAAAAGGTGTGGCGGATGATCCCTTTAAGCGTGCTCAAGCCATCAAAGAGGTAGTGAGTAGCATTATTAAAATTCCAGATGCTATTCATCGAATGGTCTTTTTTAAGGCCTGTAGTGAGCAGTTTCGGGTAGAAGAGCAAGTGCTCATCAGCGAAGGGAATAAGCTTATCAGGCAACAAAAGAAATTCAAAAATACCACCCAAAAAGAAACGGCAGAAGTACAAAAGCTACCAGATGAAAAGGTCTCTGAAGACAAAACTACCTCTTTCAATACACTTATACTACAAGAACAAGAAAGTATCCGTTTGTTACTGCATTATGCCGACCAACCTATCGATGATACCCGCTATCTGGTGCATTACCTACTAGAAGAGCTAGGCGATATACAATTCGAAACACCGCTCTATCAAGAGATTTTGACGATTTATAAAGAGGCTTTAAGGCGTGGAGAGGTCTTAAATGCTGACTTCTTTATTCAAACCCACGACAATCCTGCTATTAAAAAAGCCGTGATTGACCTAATCAGCGATCGGCACGTGTTGAGTGAGCATTGGAAAGAAAAAAAGGCAAGAATCCCTCAGAAGGATGAGGTTTTACAAGAAGTAACTTACACCCATTTGATGCGGCTGAAGTTTCGGTTTGTGCAGAAAATGATTGAAGAAAATAAAGCAAAGCTCCTAAAGGCTACCAACGATGAAGAACAAGAGCGTTTTTTGCACATTCACCAAACCCTTAAAAACACAGAAAGGGAGATCGCCCAAGCACTAGGGAATGTTATCAGGTGATTCTCGGCTACTCAAAGGAGGCATAAACCCCTTCAGCTCTTTGTGCTTGAGCAGGTCGTTCATGTCGTAGATGATCTTGTCAAGTTCTCTGGCTGAGTACTTCAACTTCTCGATGAGCATTCTGTTAAAATCATCGTCTTCTGTGTCAAAAAGTGATACTAACCCCAATACATTGGCGAGTGGACGGCGCAAGTTGTGTGAGGTAATAAAAGCGAAGTTAGCCAAGTTTTTCAGTAGTTCTTGTCGCTCTTCTTCTGCTTTTTTTCGCTCGGTGATATCTGTTAAGACAAAGGCCACGGCGAAAATTTTTCCATATTTGTTATACGCTGGTAAGTATTGTACATCTACGTAGGCTTGGTACTCATTGATGTTAAGCGGACGCTGAATCAATACTTTTTCACCGTTGAAAGCCCGTTGAAAATGATCCTTAAAGTCCTCTTTATTCATTTCTCCCACGTAGTCTAGTATAGAATCTCCCTCTATTATCTTCTTATAAAAGTAGCGTTTTACCATCTGGTCAGCTACTCTATTAAACTTAAGTACCTTGTGATTGACGCCTATCAACAGATAGGCTTGATAGGTGGCATCTAAGATAGATTGTAGATGAGCCTGACTCTCAGAGAGTTTTCGCTGCATCAGTACCCGTTGTGTAACATCATTGACCAAAAACAAGGTGGCCAGTTTCCCCTCATACTCTAAGCTGTGTGAGAAAATCTCCACATCAATAATCTTCTTTTTTCTAGTAAGATGTTGCCAAATACCATTGTGGGTAAGTTTTCTACGACTATTCAGATGATTCAAAATGCTCAGAAAATCCTTCTCAACAGTTTTGGGTCTTATATCGAGGGCCGTCATTTGTTTGAATTCTTTTACAGTGTATCCATACAACGTACGTGCTGCCCGGTTTACATTCAGAAATTGGAGCGTTTCACTATCCACTACCAACATAGGCAACGGATTTTTATCAAAAAGATACTTATATTTCTGCTCGCTCACTTTCAGCTTTTGCCGGGTTTCTTCTAAAAACTTTGTGTATTTTCCTAGCTGGGAGTAGTTTTTCTCTAGTTCGTTCTCTTTAATGAGTAGTTGTTCGTTCAGTTCTTGTGTTTTGGCCAGGTTTTCCTTCAGTTGTATCTCTTGGGTTTTTTGATGGGTAATGTCTTGCATAATACCAAGCAGTTTGATTACGCGGCCGTCAATATTCTTTTTAATTTCTACTGCTTCTGTATGGAGGTATTTTACATTCCCTTTTTGGGTAATGATTTTAATCGTGTCTGGTTCACAAACGCCTTCTTTGATTAATCTTTCATTTTTTTGAAATACTTTTGGCACATCTTCCTTGTCGATGTAGGCGAGAATATTGTCAAGGGTAGGTTCGAAAGTGAAGAAATCTACCTCAAAAATATGATAAGCCTGCCTTGACCACACAACCTTACTTGTTTCTGGATACCACTCCCAGTGGGCTAGTTTGGCAATCTTCTTTACCTTCTTAAAATTAACTTGATGTTTTTTGAGTTGTAAGAGTGTTTGTTCTAAATAATAGTTGTTATCATTAAGGCGCTGTCGTTTCAACTGTCTTTGCTGCTCTATACCCTTTACAAGCATAGCACAAGTAGCTGTGAGTGGTGCTAGCAAGTCAATCTCTTCTCTGGTATACCCTGTAGTTTTATGAGCTACCCCATAGATGCCTATCACTTCATTTTCTACTACCAATGGTATGCAGACTAGTTCTTTAAGCGCTGCGATACAGGTAGCTTTAGCGTTGGGTACTTTTATATTTTGCTGTATCAATACTTGCTGCGAAACTACTATTTGCTGGCAATATTGCTGTACAAGCGTATGTATGCCCTGTTTGTCGGTTGGGCAGGCATCGTCCTGTGCTTGTACCACTGTGTACATTTCTAAGGTGGGCGCATGCCTTTGTGTATCAACTGCCTTGGTTACTTTACCTATAAAGCCACATTGACTTCCCGTTGTAGATAACAAAGCATGCAATAGATTTTCAAAAAGCCTTTCAGGCGTGTATTTACCAGAAATGTATGCTTGTTGCACCTCTGTAATCGCTTGGAACAACAGTTGCATACTTTGTCCTTCTTTCACTGATATCATTTAAATTAAATTAACATAGCGGTTGTATCCTGAAAGCACAATTCAACTTCATAGCACCTATTTTACAAAAAAAACGAAATAACTAAAAACTTTTATAGTATTGTACTTAACTTCGCAAAAAATAGTTGTGTAAATGAGGGAACATTTTCGCTGTCTTCGCTGGTGTATATTGCTTTGGAGCTTAAGTTGCAATTACTATCAACCCAAAAGTGATACTATGCAACACATCCCCAACCCAAACGATTTTTATGGCAATACAAGTGTTCAACTCTTAGAAGATGCCATTGAAAACGAACCTAGTGCATCTGCACATTACAATCTTGCGCGTATTTATGCCAAGAAAAAGCAACCCAACAATGCGCTTCGCCACGCGAAAAGGGCGCTCGAACTGGCACCTACCCAAACTACCTATTTGGTTTTTGCGGCAAGTCTGTACACCAAAGGTAAGCAATATAATGAAGCAAAACCACTACTTCGTCGTACTATTCGTCTCGACTCGTCCAATTGGCAAGCCTACGCTATTTTTGCCCACATTGGGCTGGCTGAAAAACGCTACACTACAACAAAGCAAATGTTGCGTAAACTGACGCCTCTCCTACCCAATGAAGCGGTTGTACCTCACCTGAAAGGACAACTAGCCTTTGCCTTAAAAGACACCAGCGATGCAAGCGTCCAGTTCCATCGCGCCTTGCGCCTACGTCCTAACTATCTTCCTACCTACAATCAACTTACGCGGCTCTACAATTATATGGAGCAACCTGAGCAAGCAATTCATTATGCGAATAAAGGTCTACAGTACACCACTGTTGGCGATAGCCTGCATTTACAAAAAGGCCATGCCTTTTTAATGTTAGAAAATACAGATAGTGCTAAAGTAGCCTTCGAAAAAGCCTACCGACGCAACTATAACCTCTACACAGCTAGCTACGAACTCGCTCGGATAGCCTTCAAGAGGCAGCAATATAAAATTGCTTACCGCTACATTCAGCACGTGAAAAAGTTTAATCGTTCGCTTCCTAAACTATATTTCTATGAAGGAGTATGTTTACAGCGGCTAGGACGCGCCCAAGAAGCCCTCAACGCGTATCGTAAAGCAATTCAGCAAGATCCACGTGACCTGAACGCCAGAGGATACTACCAACAGTTGCGAGAGCGCTTAGCACTTAAGCGACTCAGAGAGAAACAAGATTCTATCTACCGTGCACAAAAAGCAGCGGCAGAACAGCGACAAGAGCAGTAACTGCCTATACGAAGGTCAAAATGAGACGAAAATGCCTTTAAAATGAAAGTTGCTCACGAATCTGCTCGGCCACGGCTGCCAAAGCTTCTTGAGAAAGCGATAGCTTATTGGCAAAATTCATATCTGAGATTTGGTTGATAGGAATAAGATGAATATGGGCGTGGGGTACTTCCAAACCCACTACTGCTACACCTATGCGCTCGCAGTCAACTACTTTTTCAATGCCTTTTGCTACTTTTTTAGCAAAAATCATCATATCACCCAGAAGGTCATCGGCCAAGTCGAAGATATAATCTATTTCTTGCTTAGGAATTACCAAGGTATGCCCTTTTGCTACAGGAGAAATATCTAGAAACGCTAGAAACCTTTCACTTTCAGCAATGCGGTGGCAAGGAATCTCACCTGCCACAATTCTAGTAAAAATAGAAGCCATGTGCGTTGTAATTTATGTGCTTTTACTAACAACGAATTTACAGAAATCCATCACCGCTATCAAGTAAGGTTTGTATAAAAATGGGCAACAGCCATTACTATGACTATTGCCCATTTTTTAGTCGATCAATGTTATCTTATCGGCTAATCTCTAGTACTTCAAACGCCACAAGTCCAGCAGGAATCTTAATTTCTGCTACATCGCCTACTTTCTTCCCTAGCAAGCCTTTACCAATGGGCGATTCCACCGAAATCTTACCTGTCTTCAAGTCAGCCTCTTCTTCTGCTACCAAGGTGTAGGTAAATTCCATATTATTTTTCTGATTCTTGATCTTTACATTAGAAAGGATGGATACTTTAGAGGTATCAATATTGCTTTCGTCAATGAGCCGTGCGTTGCTGAGCAGCGCCTCAAGCTTTGATATCTTCAATTCAAGTAATCCTTGCGCATCTTTTGCGGCATCATACTCTGCATTCTCGCTAAGATCACCTTTATCTCTTGCCTCTTGTATTTGACGTGCCATGTCAGCGCGTCCTTTCGTTTTTAGCTCGTGTAACTCCTTCTTTAACTTCTCGAGTCCTTCTGCTGTATAATAAGAAACCTTTGCCATACACCAATTATCTTTTAATATTATTAAGGTAAACAGAATAAAAAAGAACGGTCGATTAACTGAGACCGTTCTCACCTTTTTCAAGGGGGTATATCCTACAAAGATAGAACTTTTTATTACATACACCAAATACTAGGTATTTTTTGTATAGTAATTCCTCTACGTAAGTTTTTTGTATTTAATGCGTTGTGGGGCTTCATTACCCAAGCGTTTCTTACGGTTTTCCTCATAATCGCTAAAATTTCCTTCAAAAAAGTACACTTGCGAATTCCCCTCAAAGGCCAATATGTGTGTACAAACCCGGTCTAAAAACCAGCGATCGTGTGAGATGATAACTGCACAGCCTCCAAAATTATCGAGCGCCTCTTCCAAAGCCCGCAGTGTATTGACATCCAAGTCGTTGGTAGGCTCATCGAGTAGCAACAAGTTAGCGCCCTGCTTGAGCGTCATCGCTAGGTGCACCCGATTTCTTTCTCCACCAGAAAGCACCCCTAGTTTTTTTTCTTGATCTGCTCCACTAAAGTTGAATTTACTCACGTAAGCGCGGGCGTTAATCTGCATATTACCAAGCTGAAGCAATTCATTGCCCTCAGCAATGGTCTCGTAAACGGTTTTGTCAGCTTGTAAGCTATGATGCTCTTGGTCTACATAAGCCATTTCAACGGTTTCTCCAATCTCAAAAGCACCTGTATCTGGCTTCTCCTTGCCTGTAATCAGCTTAAACAGCGTCGTCTTTCCTGCTCCATTGGGCCCAATGATTCCCACAATGCCTGCAGGAGGTAGTGAAAAGCTCAACTGTTCAAAGAGTAATTTGTCGCCATAAGCTTTTGAAATATTCTCGGCAATGATCACCTTATTGCCCAAACGTGGCCCAGGTGGAATAAATAGTTCTAACTTGGCTTCTTTTTCTTTCCCTTCCTCACGGAGCAATTTCTCGTAATTACCCAAACGGGCTTTCGATTTTGCCTGACGGGCTTTAGGCGTCATATTCACCCACTCTAGCTCTCTTTCTAAGGTTTTTTGTCGTTTAGAGGCTTGCTTCTCTTCTTGGGCCAAACGCTTTTGTTTTTGCTCAAGCCAAGAAGAGTAGTTGCCCTTCCAAGGAATACCCGCACCTCGGTCGAGTTCTAGTATCCAGCCAGCTACATTATCTAAGAAGTAACGGTCGTGGGTAACGGCAATAACCGTCCCTTCATATTCTTGTAGGTGACGCTCTAACCAATGTACTGATTCTGCGTCTAGGTGATTAGTGGGTTCATCTAGCAGTAATACGTCAGGCTGTTGTATTAGTAAACGACATAGCGCTACTCGGCGCTTCTCCCCTCCTGATAGGTGCTCGATAGGCGTTTCTGGTGGTGGACAACGCAAGGCTTGCATGGCTTTTTCTAGCCGATTGTCAAGTGTCCAGGCGTCAAGTGCTTCCAAGCGCTCTTGTACGTCGGCTTGTTGGGCTAGCAGTTTGTCAAAGTCAGCATCTGGTTCGGCAAAGGCTACATTAATACGTTCAAACTCGGCCAGTAATTGCACAGTTTCTTGGGCACCTTCTTCTACTACTTCCTTGACGGTCTTGGTTTTATCTAGTAAGGGTTCTTGCGCCAGATACCCCACACTGTACTCAGCCGAAAAAACTACCTCTCCTTGGTAGTCTTTGTCTATTCCTGCAATAATCTTAAGGAGAGAAGATTTTCCCGAGCCGTTTAAACCTAGAATACCAATTTTAGCCCCGTAAAAAAAGGATAAGTATATGTTGTTAAGTACTTGTTTTTGTGGTGGGAATATTTTGGAAACGCCCGCCATAGAAAAAATAACTTTTTCGTCGCTCATAAGGTATGTATTAGTATCTGTGTAAAGATTTAAGTGTTGAAGCAGCCCAAGCTTTGTCTGTAGACTCCTTCTTTGTAATATCCATTCAAAGGTAAATATTTTCTCCAAGATAGTGAACTAAGTTCTCTCAAGAAGTATTTATAATCATAATATTGTATGTTTGTAAAACAATATTATATTTGCAAACTCGTTTAAATCTAAGCTTTTAAACACGAAAATATCATCTAATTATCGCTCTTTGAACGATAATTGCTTGTACCATAGAAATCGAAGATATCCTAAAGACTATTGTTATCAATACCAAAACCCAGCAATTACACTTTAATTTTAAATTATAAAACATATGAGAACTAAAGAGACAGCTTATGGTTATGTTGAAGACGGTAAGGTGTTTTTGAAAAGTTATCTGGATTTTCCAGAAAGGCAGATTGGTGTAGTGAAAGAAACAGACGAAGCTGCTATTGAATACTTTGAAAAACGCTATGAAAACGCCAAAGAAAAGGTAGAAGAGCTCAAAAAGCTTGTAGCAGAAGCCGAAAATAAAGGCTCATACCTGATGAAACTGATCCACATGCGTACTTACCTAGCCGAGTTCAAAGGATTGGGAGATTTTCCCGCCCTTTTTGAGGTGCTCGACGAGGTAGAAGAAGAACTTCAAGGCCTGGTAGCACAAAATAGGGTGAAAAACTTGCAGATTAAGCAAGAGCTTATCAAAGAAGCAGAAGCCATTATGAATGATACCAACTGGGAGGACACCACCAAAAAGTTGCAAGATATTAAGCAACGCTGGATCAAAACGGGCCCTACTAGCAAGGAGCATACCGAAGCGCTTGAAAACAGCTTCAACGAGGCTTTCAAAACCTTTTTCAACAATCGTAAGCAATATTACAAAAAGCGTAATAACGAAATTAAAGAAAAGATTTCGGCTTATAAAAGAATTATTGACCAGGCCAATAAGCTTAAGTACAGTGATAAATTTGATGACTCCGCAGTCACTTTAAAGAAGCTACAGGCAGAATGGAAAAAAGTAGGGAAAGTACCTCATTCTAAAATGAAGAAATTGTGGGATCGTTTTAAGAAAATTAACAACGACTTCTTCTATCGTTACAAGCAGTACAAGTCTGGTGCTAGTGTCATTAAGCCTTTTAACCCTTCTGAGGCTTCAAAAATAAGACAAGAAAACTTGTGCAAAAAGGCAGAGTCCTTAGTAGGTATCAATACACAAGAAGCCCTAGGAGAAGCCAAAAGCTTGCTGATGCAGTGGAAGAAAACTACTTCTAATCCCAAGTACATTGATAAAGCTTTAGCAAGACGTTTCCGATTGGTATGTGATAGAATTTTTGAAGAAGGCTACCTCATTCGCTTGATTAAGCACAAGTATCCCGATTTTGACAATAAACCTCCTTTTCAGCAATACAAGATCAAAACAAGCTACATGCGGGAGTTGATCAGAAGAGAAGAACAGTCTATTCACTTGGCCGAAACGGGTAAGCTTCCTGAAGAAAAGCAAAACAAATACAACTTGAGTACACAGAAGCGTAAATTACAGGTAAAGAAAATTATGCTCTACGAGTTTGAAGAAGGACTTAAGAACTTTTAAAAAAGTTGAGAGAAATTTGAACCTTTTACTTGTAATTTTAATTACTATTTGCGATAATCATGTCAATTTTTAATTTTAAGTAGAGAGACTATGTACTGGACACTCGAATTAGCTTCCTATTTGGAAGACGCTCCCTGGCCAGCCACAAAAGATGAGCTGATTGATTATGCAATACGTTCTGGAGCGCCCACTGAAGTAGTGGAAAATTTGCAAGAGTTGGAGGACGACGGCCAGCCGTACGAAAGTATTGAGGAGATTTGGCCAGACTATCCTACCAAAGAAGATTTCTTCTTTAATGAAGATGAGTATTAGCATTTCTTATTTATAAAGTAATAAGGGCTTGAAGTATACGCTTCAAGCCCTTATCTATTATGGGGTTTTATAAAGAGCCTCTGCAATAAGCAGGTCTTCTGGGGTAGTAATTTTGATGTTTTGATAAGTACCCTCTAGGAGATGTATAGAAAAACCTGCTTTTTCTGCTACACTTGCATCGTCTGTCAGATCGAGCGTCTCCTCTATCTGGTAAGCCTCTTTAATCAATGATACAGAGAAGGTCTGTGGTGTCTGTACCAAACGGTACCGCTGCCTATGTAGCGCTTCACTTTTTTTACCTATTACTTTTCTGATAGAATCTTTGAGTGGCACAGCAGTGACAGCATTCCCATGCTTCTGGGCTATTCGAAAACTCTCTTGAATGGTAGGAACTGCTACCAAGGGGCGTACACCGTCGTGAATCGCCACCCAACCCTCTTGCTGTATGGTGGCTAGCCCATTCTTAACAGATTGAAATCGCGTATCGCCACCTATTGTTACCTGATGCGGAATCGTAAAAGTATACTGGATACATAGTTGCTGCCATCGTGATAGCATATCTTTTGGCAATACCAAAATGATGATTATCTGCGGATCATACTGGTAAAACTTAGCCAAAGTATGCATCAAAATAGGCTTATCTGCGAGCAGTAAAAACTGTTTGGGTGTTTTGCGTTGCATACGTTGCCCGCTACCACCAGCCACAATAAGCGCGTATTTTTTCATGTTATATAATTAACATCGCATCGCCGTAAGTAAAGAAGCGGTACTCTTCCTTGATAGCCATATGGTAAGCTTCCATCACAAGATCGTACCCTCCAAAAGCACAAGCTGTCATCAGCAGCGTAGATTCTGGCAGGTGGAAGTTGGTAATCATGGCATTGGGAATCTTAAACTCATACGGGGCGAAGATAAATTTATCTGTCCAGCCGTTGGCTGTTTTAAGGCGATTATTGGCAGATACAGAAGATTCCAAAGCACGTACTACGCTCGCCCCTACTGCACATACCCTTTTTTTAGTATCGAGCGCCTCATTTACTCTTTTAACAGCCGGTTCTAGAATACCAAAATTCTCCGAGTCGGTTTTGTGCTTGGTAAGGTCTTCTACATCTACACTCCGAAAAGTACCCAACCCTACGTGTAAGGTAATGGCTTCTATATCTACTCCTTTTATCTCGAGTCGCTTTACCAACTGCTTGGTAAAGTGTAAACCAGCCGTAGGAACCGCCACCGCCCCTACATTTTTAGCAAAGATGGTTTGAAAACGCTCCTTGTCTTCTGGCTCTGTTTTTCTTCTTTTATTAATAAGCTTCGGTAAGGGGGTTTCGCCCAAGCTGTTGATCAATCTATAAAATTCTTCTTGTTCACCGTCCCAAAGAAAGCGAATGGTTCTTCCACGATTGGTGGTGTTATCTATTACCTCTGCTACCAGCTCTCCTTCACCAAAATAAAGCTTATTCCCCACTCTTATTTTTCGTGCAGGATCCACCAATACATCCCACAAGTGTGATTCAGGGTTAAGTTCCCTCAAAAGGAATACTTCAATATCTGCACCTGTTTTTTCCTTATTGCCGTAAAGCCTTGCTGGAAACACCTTGGTGTCGTTTACCACTAGCACATCTCCATCCTCAAAGTAGTCGATTAAATCTTTGAACGTTTTATGTGTAATGCTTTGCTTTTCTCTGTCAATCACCATCAGGCGAGACTCATCGCGGTTGATGGCAGGGTACAGCGCTAACAAATTGGTTGGTAATTCTAGTTTGTAATCGGATAGTTTTACACTCATAGTATGCTGATGTGCTATTAAGAATTCAAAGGAGCAAAAGTACTATATTTGTTTCGATTTCTATAGCATATGTAAATTTTTTTTAGTAACATTTCCCTAAAGTTTTTCTTTATGGAAATATACATTCGTTTAGTATGGGAGAGTTTCGGTTTTGCTTGGCGGGCACTTCGCGCTAATCTTTTACGTACTATCCTCTCATTATTAGGGGTAACCGTAGGTATCTTTGCTATTATTGCTGTACTTACCGTAGTCAATTCACTCGAAAAGAGTATTAGAAGTAGTTTGAGCTTTCTAGGCGACGAAGTCATTTATGTACAGAAATGGCCTTGGAGCTTTGGTCCGAACTATCCTTGGTGGAAATACCTAAGTCGCCCTGTCACAGATTATGAAGAGTTTAAGTTTTTAGAAAAAAGCCTCGAAGAAGCTTCGGCAGTAGCCATTTTCGCTTCTAGAAGCAATGTACTAGCCAAATACAACAATAATAGCCTCGAAAAGGCCACTTTAATGGGTGTCAGCTACGGCTACTCGGGCGTATCGGAGGTAAACATAGCCGAAGGGCGGTATTTTTCTCTACAAGAAATAGAGCGCAACCAGCCCGTGGTAATCATTGGTTATGAAGTGGCGCAGTCGCTGTTTCCTACCAGTAGCCCACTAGGCAAAGAGATACGTGTAAAAGGGCGCAAGCTAAGCGTGATTGGCGTATTAGAACAAGAAGGCGAGAACTTTCTTGGAGGGCCCAGCGCCGATGTACTCTGTATGGTTCCCTACCTTTACTTTACCAAAATTTATAAGACAGGCAAGGTAGGCATAGAGCCTACTATTTCTATAAAAGGCTATCCTAATGATGTCGGTCTCATACAACTAGAAGATGAACTAACAGGCTTGATGCGTGCCAAGCGTGCCCTCAAGCCAAAACAGGAAGATAACTTTGCTTTGAATCGCCCTGAAATGATCGCCAATCAGGTAAGTAGTATCTTTAGTGTGCTCAACTTAGCGGGGGTAGTCATTGGCGGCTTTGCCATTTTGGTTGGCGCCTTTGGGATTGCCAACATTATGTTTGTATCGGTGAAGGAGCGTACGCCTATTATTGGGGTGCAGAAATCGCTAGGAGCCAAAAACTACTTTATCCTATATCTATTTCTCTTAGAGGCCATCTTTTTAAGTGTAATTGGTGGAATGGCGGGGCTGTTGCTGGTTTTCTTGTTTACGTTAATTATTCCCGGAGACATCCTAGAAGTAACACTTTCGTTTTCTAATATCACCTTTGGCTTACTTATTTCCGTAGGTGTGGGGATTGTCTCCGGGCTTATTCCTGCTTTTATCGCGGCTAGGCTAGACCCCGTAGAGGCCATACGTACCTAAACAGCACATAAAAGCTTACTTTCCTTTGGCTTTTGCCTGTTGGTATTGCTCATTGATACGTACATTTTCACTGAACATACTTTGGCTCACGAGGCTTTCTTCTGCCAGAACAAAAAAAGTGGTGATGAAAGCTTCTTTAGAGATACTGAAGTGCTCTTGTAGGTGTTTTCCCTTCTGGAAAAGCATTTGGAGCGCACCGATTCCCATAGCCCAAAAGCACTTGGAGATCACTTCGGCGTCTAGTCCTTTTTTCAAAGAGCCATCTTCTATGCCTATCTTGATGCTTTCTACCATCATTTTATCCATTTCTAGCATCTGTATTTCTTGCTCTTCACTAATATCAAGATCATCTCTTGACATCAAGTAGGCAATAAATCGATAATAGTTAGGATGTTTTTCGGCAAACTCAAAGTACGTAAGCCCTATGGCTCGTACCTTGTCTACGCCTTTCTCACGTTTACTTACTGCTTCTTTGAACATCTTTACAAGGATGTCCTTTCCTCTCATGCCAATCGCTAAAAAGAGTTCATCTTTGCTATTAAAGTAAGCATACACAGTAGCTTTACTAAATTTAGCTTCTTGGGTTACATCGTCCATAGTGGCTTGATGCATTCCCTTTTTAAAGAAGACTCTTTCGGCAGCGTCTATAATAGCATTTCTTTTTTTGATTTTAGAGAGTTCTCTCTTGGATGTGGTTGTTACCATTTGTTTTACTATTTTACAATCTGTTTTTTTAAGTATATTTTAAATTTAAGAGTCACGAATCTTACAGTTATTTCGTTCATTTATGCAAAACAAACGCGTAATCTGGCAATACTTATCAAGCTTTCTGACAGAAAACAAGAAACAACTGTTTGAAAACGTACTGGCTAATCGTACTAGATATTTTACAATTGCCGCAGAAGATACTTTCGATGAGCGCAACGCAAGCGCGCTGGTACGGACGGCTGAGTGCCTGGGCATTCAGGATGTACACATTGTGAACAATGGCATTACCAGCTTGTACAAACTTTCAAAAGGGATTGTGAAAGGTTCGCACAAATGGATGAACGTGCATATCTACAGTCAAGAACACCGCAATAATACGCAAGTTTGTTTGGAGGTTTTAAAGGCGCAGCATTACCAGATTATCGCCACTACTCCTCATAAAGAGGATGTTTTTCTAGAGGATTTCGACATCAACCAAAAAGCTGCTTTCTTTTTTGGGACAGAGCAATTCGGTCTATCCGAGACGGTTTTAAAGCAGGCGGATGGTTTTTTGAAAATCCCCCTCTATGGTTTTACAGAAAGCTATAATATTTCTGTAGCAGTGGCTATACTGCTCCACTATCTCACCCAACAGCTTCGTTCTTCGGCGGTTGACTGGCAACTTTCAGAAGAAGAGCAATTAGACTTACGTATAGAGTGGGCTTTGAAATGTATTAAGCACGGGAAAAAATTACTCCGGCGCTTTCTCGAAGAGGAATCTTCTTAATGAATATTCTACTTTGACAACTTTTCGCCCTTCAAAGAACGATCTATTCCGATTAGTATAGATTGCTAATATACACTATTCTTTGCTAAAGGGAAATAATTGACCTCCTTGTTTTATTATTAGGGCATTTTTTTGAATGAACTGTTCAATAATCTAGATGAAACGTAATGGTCTTCTATTTATCTTATATACTTAATATAAGTACACCATTCTCTCAAGCGGTTAGTTTACGTTTTTTTCTTAGGTGCTCTTGGTAATAGACGAGCAAAATAAAGCAAAAGGCAAATAGTGCATTCCACCTTCCCCAGAGTAACAAGTCGGGTACAAGTATAAACTCTAGCAGGTTCATGGTCGCTACTACCCCTATTTGCATCCAAGCGTTGAGCTGCGGGCGCCACCTACTTACTACCCAAAAAGCCATCACTATCTCTGCCAAGCCAATGAGTATGGTAAAGGGGCGGGCATAGGCTTCTCCTATAATGCGCGCTACAATCTGCTGGTGGCGTGGTACACCATCGAGTACTTTACAGTAGAGTCCGTTAATGAGCCAAACAAGGGCAATGACATAGGTAAGGATGGTGTAGCGCATTGGTCAATGTTTCTTTTTGAAATATTTCATAATATACGTAGATCAGTGTTATTGACCTAATGGAAGGGTATGGAGGGAGTATGGGATTTGATGTAGCTGAGTTTGTGAGTGCAACAAAGCTAACTTTGTCGGAAGTTTTTGGCTTTATTTTACTCTTGGAATAAGTGAGTTCATGATATGTGTTTGGATGTTCATTTTTTTAGCTGCACTGAGTTCCAGTTATTGACACAACCAAGTTTGCAAGTACGACGAAGATAACTTTTTCATAAGTTTTCAGCTTTATTATACTCTTGAAATAAGTGAGTTATTGATATATACTTGGATGTTCATTTTGTCTTGACACAAAACGAACCAAAAAGTCAAGCCCTCTCATGCTGCCGCCCACTGGCTTGCACACCCTCGCGAGAGGCCAGCCCTACGCGCTTTTTTACTCAGCTATCTAACAAGCGCTACCTTGCACCAGTAGAACTTCATTGATTCACTCCTCCCGTCCCCTCTACTACCGCAAGTCTGAGCGCAGCGGGGACTTGTGGGTCACCATAATGAAGTCTTTAGACATAACACGAGAGGTCAGTCTTACAAGAAGGTAATCACTAGCAAGCCTTTCTCTATCTACTACCGCAAGTCTGAGCGCAGCGGAGACTTGTGGGTAACTATGACGTAAGTCTTCAGACTTAACACGAGATCAGTCCTACAAACAGGTAATCACTAGTAAGCCTTTCTCGCCTATATAGTCTTTTACTCTTCCTTGTATTATTTTTTCCGAAAACGTCTTTGCTTTCTTAATGAAGTTAATAGGGCTATTGTTGGATGTTCATTTGGTAAATACGCTGTGTTCCACTTTGTTCCATTTCTTGACACAACCGAGCTTGCGAATGCAATGAAGCTAATTCTGTCAGAACCTTTTAGATTTATTTCACTATTGAAATAAGTGAGTTATTGTTATGTACTTATATGTTCATTTTGTCTTGACACAACCGAGCCTCTGGCGAGCTCAACGAAGTTAAAACGAACCAA
>CALEMF010000006.1 GCA_937911505.1 uncultured Cytophagales bacterium | reverse complement strand
TAACATTATAGAGAAGAAAGCGATTGCCGAAGCCAAAGGCATGGAAGTGAAACGGGGTGCAGAAAACAAGGCTGACGAAGAAAAGGGACAAATTGATGCCCAAATCTTAGAACAGAAAGGCTTGGCCGAAGCCAAAGTAGTAGAAGCGAAGGCAGTGGCGATCAACAAGCAAGGCCTCGCCGAAGCAGAAGTAATGGAGAAAAAAGCACTTGCAGATGCCTTGAAGATAGAAGCCAAAGCCGAGGCGATGAAAAAACTCGATGGAGTAGGGAAAGATCACGAAGAGTTTAAACTACGCTTACAACAAGAGACAGAAATAGCCCTAGCGAAAATCGATATTCAAAAAGAGATCGCCAATGCACAAGCAACAGTTATCAGTGAAGCATTGAAGTCTTCTAAGATCAATATTGTAGGTGGCGAAACGATGTTCTATGAAAACATACTTGGCGCCATTACGAAATCTAAATCGCTGGAGAGTCTAGTGGACAACAGTGATACGCTGACTCACCTGAAAGATAACTTACTCAATGGAAATGGCAGTGAGAATGGTAACGGGACTTCTGTCATTACGAAGGTAAAAAGCTTCGTGAAGCAGTTTGGCTTGGAAAGCGAAGATGTGAAAAACCTTACTATAGCGGCCCTAATCACAAAGCTCATGGGCAGTACAGACGACGAAAATACAAAGGGCGTTTTAGGGAATCTAATGAAGCTAGCCAAAGAGGCTGGTCTAGATAACCAAAAAGCGCAAAACATCCTATAAGTCACTTTTGAAGTAGTGCTAAAACAAACCAAAAGCGTCTGGGAAGTTTTCCTAGACGCTTCTTTTATGCTTTATATATTTAGTGCTATCCCTGCGAGAGTGCTTCAGCACCGCCCACAATCTCTAGAATTTCTTTCGTAATGGCTGCTTGGCGACTTCTGTTGTAAGTCAGTTTCAGCTCTTTCAAAAGCTCTCCTGCGTTCTCGGTAGCTTTGTCCATGGCAGACATCCGTGCGCCGTGCTCGGAAGCGTTGGATTCTAAGATAGCTTTATAGAGTTGTACCTTCAAAGTTTTAGGAATAAGCTCCGTAATGATCTCTTCAGGAGAAGGCTCTAGGATATAGTCTACAGTAGTTGCAGTGGTAGTCTGTTCTTCAGGTGCTTCTACAACAGGTAAAAACTGCTCTTTACGCAATATCTGTGTAACTACATTTTTAAATTCATTGTATATAATGTCCACACGGTCATAGGTCTTATTGGCGTATGCTTCCATAGCAAAGTCGGCTGCTTCTTTTACTGCATCAAAGCCTAGCCGTGTAAAAATATTCATAAATTCCTCACCCACCATCTGGTAGTTACGCTTTTTAAAGTATTCATAGCCTCGTTTCCCTATACAGAGCAAGTGTAGTTTACCTGCATCTTGAACAAGGCTATACCTCGCTTTTATATGCGCTAAAGTATTTTTAATAACTGTACTATTAAAAGCGCCACACAAACCTCTATCCGAGGTAACTACAATGAGGAGTACGCTACCCACCATGCGTTGTTGTAAATAAGGGCTTTCAATCTCTCCCGTGTAATTGGCAGACAAGTTACTGAGAATCTCATTTAATGACTGTGCGTAAGGGCGCATCTGTGTGATCGCATCTTGGGCACGTTTCAATTTGGCTGCAGCTACCATTTTCATAGCTTTGGTAATTTGCTGCGTTGATCTTACAGACGAAATTCGGTTGCGTGTTTCCTTTAAGCTAGCCATAGGTACATTAAGTAATGGTCAAAACTGACGCAAAACTAAACAATATTTTAATAAATCCTTCCAGAATTGGTAAAATTCTCATCATTATGAGAGCAGCCGCTTCACAGTCTCAGAGATGCTTTTGTTATCTGCTTTTCCTGCCAGTGTTTTGCTGGCAAGCCCCATCACTTTCCCCATATCTTTCATCGAACTAGCCCCTACTTGTGCTATCAATGCTTTGATTTTCTCTTCTAGCACTTCTTGAGAAAGCTGCTCAGGTAAAAAAGTTTCCAACACCTTAATGACAGCCATTTGCTCTTCGGCTTGTTCCGTTTTACCTGCGCCGTGGTACATCTCATAAGATTCTTTACGTTGCTTTAACGCCTTGTTGATGAGGGCCATCTCTTCTGCTTCAGAAAGATCAGCCTTATCGCCTCCTTTCGTTTCTTCTAGCAAAATAAGCGATTTTAACTCTCGAAGGGCCGTAAGGGCACCTTGATCTTTGCGTTTCATGGCCGCTTTCATTTGCTCGCCAAGTTGCTCTTTTAAGGTCATGGTAGCTAGATTTTAAAGATTATTTTGATCAAAAAATAACCAACACTCTTGCATATTGCTTATTTAAGAAGAGGTCAGTGTAAGACTTTAAAGTTATACAAAATTTTAGACATGGCTAGACTAAGTGTCAATATCAACAAGTTTGCTACATTACGTAATGCACGTGGAGGTAATAATCCAGATGTGATCAAAGCCGCCGTAGATGCTGAACAGTTTGGGGCACAAGGAATTACAGTGCACCCCCGCCCTGATGAGCGCCATATCCGTTACGAAGATGTGCGCCAGTTAAGTAAAGTAGTCACTACTGAATTTAATATAGAAGGAAACCCCAAAGAGCAAAAGTTTGTAGAATTAGTACTAGAAGTACGTCCTACACAAGTAACGCTAGTACCCGATACAACAGATGTACTTACTTCTGATGCTGGTTGGGATACGAAGAGAGAAGCTACCTTTTTAAAAGAAATGATGCAAACTTTTCAACAAGCAGGTATAAGAACCTCTATTTTTGTAGATCCTGTCACAGCACATATAGAGGGTGCGGCTGAAGTAGGTACAGACCGTATAGAGCTTTACACGGAAGCCTATGCCAAAGCTTACAAGCAAAAACCTGCAGAAGAGGCTGCAAAATCTTACCAAGAAGCTGCTGTATTAGCGCATCAGTTGGGTTTGGGCATTAATGCAGGGCACGACTTAGACCTCAACAACTTATCATTTTTCAAACAACAAGTGCCTCACTTATTAGAAGTATCTATAGGCCATGCCCTCATCTGTGATGCACTCTATCTAGGCTTTGAAAACACAATCCAACTCTATCTAAGAGCATTGGCGTAATCACTAAAACCCACGTACCTATGGCAAAGATACACGTAGATAAAATCGCCACTTTGGCAGGACATAAAGACTGTATTTATACATTGGCTAATGCAAAAAATACCCAGTTTTTTTATTCGGCTGGTGGAGATGGTTTGGTTGCAAGATGGGACCTTTCTAATCCAGAGATCGGAAAAATGGTAGCAAAAGTACCTAATTCTATTTATGCAATCTGCCTGCTTCCTGAGAAGAACCAGCTACTAGTAGGGCAGAATTACGAGGGAATTCATCTGATAGACCTTAATGAAGGCAAGGAAATTAACTCCATGAAAATAAGCGATGCCGCTATTTTTGATATTCAGGTACGCACACAAGAAGCCCTAATAGGGCTAGGAGATGGAGTACTTGTAGTGGTTGACTTAGCCAGTTGGTCGATAAAGCGCCACGTGAAAGCCTCTGAAAAAAGTTTGAGAACCATCGCTGTCCACCCAAGAAAACCAGAAGTAGCCCTAGGTTTCAGTGATAACTATATTCGTGTATTTAGCACAGAAACTTGGCAACCTATTACCCAAATAGAAGCACATACCAACTCAGTATTTACTTTACGATACTCCCCCAATGGTGACTTCCTATTGAGCGGCAGCCGTGATGCCCACCTCAAAGTATGGGAAACAGAGCAGTACCAGCTACACGAATCCATTGTGGCTCATATGTATGCCATCAATCGGATTGCTTACCATCCTAAAGGGCAGTACTTTGTAACAGGCAGTATGGACAAGGCAGTGAAGGTATGGGATGCCCATTCGTTCCGTTTGTTGAAAGTGATCGATAAAGGAAGACACGCTGGGCACGGTACTTCTGTCAACAGTGTCTTATGGTCACCCTATGAAGACTACATACTTTCAGCAAGCGATGACCGTACTATCTCTGTTTGGAATTTATCCTTTTCTATCGTAACTTAAAAAACAAAACTTGCTCTAACCTGCCTAAATACTTATGTATAAAATGATTACTTTTGAGTTCAAGAGAACAGACACATGAAAATTACGCCGATAGAAATCCGACAGAAAACCTTTGAAAAGGTTTTCAGAGGCTATGATAAAGAGGAAGTAAGTGCTTTTTTACAATCGCTCTCCCAAGAGTGGGAACGTATCAATACTGCCCTAAGAGATACGAAAATGAGGTTAGAAATGGCTGACAAAGAAGTGAGTCAGCTACGTGAGGTGGAAACATCGCTTTTTAAAACTTTAAAAACCGCAGATGATACAGCCGCCAACTTAGTAGACCAAGCCAAGAAAGATGCGGAATTAAAAGTCAAAGAGGCACAGATAAAAGCGGATGAAATTCTAAATGATGCTCGTATACAAGCTAGGAACATTATACAAAAAGCAGAAAACAAGGCGAGTAAGGTAATGCAGGAGATGATAGGAGAATTGAAGTCATTAGAAAATGACTACAAAACACTTATTACACACAAAGAAAACTTAACGCTGGAGATTAAAAATTTCGTGCAAGCAACCCTAGAAAAGGTAAATCGCTTTGAAGAAAAAGGCAGTATAGCAGATGACTTTAATACAAGAATTAAAGAGGCGCAACGTTATTTAGAGGAGCAAGAAGAGCTTTCGCAGCCCTCTACGAAGAAAAATAAGAAGGATGTAAAAGTACAGAAAGATAACACTTCCAATAGTAACTTCTTCGATCAAATCTAAAACGATACGATGGGAACGATTGCCTTAGAAAACATGGAGTTTTTCGCCAACCATGGCTACTACATAGAGGAACAGAAGATAGGAAATCGTTATAGTGTAGACCTGTATGTAGAGGTAGATTTTTCAGAAGCAGCCCATAGCGACCAGCTAAAAGGAACAATCAACTACGAAAAACTCTATCAGATCGTAGCAGAAATAATGGCCGTGCCTACACGCTTGTTAGAGCATATTGCCCAAAAGGTCATTGATGCTACTTTGAGGGAATTTACCGCTATTACACACGTAAAAGTGAGTGTAGCCAAACACAATCCTCCTATCGGAGGGCTCTGTGGTTTATCAAAGGTAGTGTTAGAACAAGAGAGACCATCACGCTAAAATGATACCTTATGAGAATCCTCCTATTTACAATTATAAGCTTGTGTGCTTTCACTATGGATAAGCCTGCCTATCAGCTATTCGATTCATCAGGGGAGCCACTGACTTACCAAGCGTTGTTATCGAAAGCGCAAAAGGCAGATATTGTCCTGTTTGGAGAGCTACACAACAATCCAATCAATCACTGGCTACAATTACAACTTACCAAAGATTTATACAAAGCTGTAGGAGACAAGTTAGTACTAGGTGCAGAAATGTTTGAGGCAGATAACCAAACCATAGTCGACGAATACCTAAAAGGCCATATCAAAGAAAGTAACTTTACCAAAGAAGCCCGCGTCTGGAACAACTATGCTACTGATTATAGACCTTTAGTGGAATATGCTAAGGCGCATCAACTTGCTTTTGTGGCCAGTAACATTCCGCGACGTTATGCCAGTATGGTAGCTAATAAAGGCTTTTCCTCACTAGAGGCGTTGTCGCCAACGGCCAAGCATTGGATTGTTCCCTTACCTATAGAAGTAGATCTAGCACTCTCTGGCTACAAAAACATGCTGGGTATGATGCAACACGGTGGTAGTGGTATGAAACCCGAAAACTTTGTGTACGCGCAGGCAATCAAAGATGCTACCATGGCGCATTTTATTCTGAAAAATTGGCAAAAAGGAAGTACTTTTCTGCATTTCAATGGTGCTTATCACTCCGATGACTTTCAAGGGATTGCCTGGTACTTAAAGCAAACAAAACCGAAACTACGCGTCCTAACTATCTCTTCTGTAGAGCAAGAAAAGGTGCAAGCGCTACAAGAAAAATTCATCAATAAAGCAGATGTAATCATCGTTACACCCAATGATCTTACAAAAACATATTAATTTAACTAAGAAAGGTACACAAGCAGGCTTTGACAAAATCAATAACTTGAATACTAAGATATTAAGTCTTTTTTACATATTTTTGTACAGTTATTCATGCTTTGTACAGACTTTTCTATTAAGTTTATGAAAACCTTACTAACTTTTACCATAGTTACTATCTTATTTGTAACAGGATGCGTACCTGTAAAGAAATATGAAATACTCAATGAGGATCTTGCTGTAGCACAAGCCCAGCTAAAAGAAGCCAAAGCCACAATTTTTATTATGAATGAGTGGCTGGAAGAGGAAGAGGACAATTCGGAAACAGAGGCTATTGCGGCTGGTCTGAAACAACAAGCAATACAAACAAAGAAGGCTATCTCTCAAAGAGACGCCATTATTTACAGATTGCGTAACCAAATCAAAGTACTAGAGAATAAAATATATGTTTTGGAGAGGAAGAAGCAACCTAAACAGATTCCAGTAGAGAAAAAACAGAAAAACTCTTACTGATTGTATGTTTACAACATTTCAACCAATCAGCTTCATATAACATATTAAAGAATGCTGTGCTAGCTAAATCCCAAGCCCATGAGACATATACTTTTTTGTTGTCTTCTATTTTTATCTGTCTCTTTAGAGGCGCAAATATATCCTTTTAGAAACTACAATCTAATAGATGGATTACCCGAATCGCACATTAAAGCTATTTTGGAAGACCATAACTCCTACATGTGGTTTGCTACAGAAGGAGGCGCCTGTAAGTTTGATGGACGTGAGTTTACGCAGTACTCTACAGAACACGGGTTACTAAGCAACAATGTCAACCATATCATAGAAGACTCTAAAAAGCGTATTTGGCTTGCTACACGGGTAGGAGTGAGTAGGTTTGATGGGAAGCGATTCCATAACCTTACTGACAAGCAAGGACTGGTCAACAATGATGTGTATTACATCATGGAAGACAAAGAAGGAAGTATGTGGTTTGCTACTACCAGTGGTGTAAGTAAGCTAGATGGGAAAAAGTTTAAAAACTTTAACACCTTTGATGGCCTCCCTAGTGACAAGGTGTGGTGTATCATGGAAGACAAAAAAGGAGATATTTGGTTTGGTACTTCCAATGGTATAGCCCGCTACAATGGGATAAGCTTTAAAAACTTTGGACCAAAGGAGGGGCTACCCAGTAGTTATGTAAATTGTATCATTAAAGATCAAAAAGAAAACCTTTGGTTTGGCACCGCACGTGGTTTGGCAAGGTTCGAATCAGATGGTACTTTAACAACTGTAGAGAGCCTAGAAGAACGTAATATTTTTTCTGGTAGAGTAGACGTTAAAGGTAAGCTTTGGCTTGGAACGCCCACGGGTGTTGTAGTACTTAATACGAAAACCTTAAAAATAGAAGAAGCCCTTACCACTAACAACGGGCTGCTCAATAACCAAGTTAACTACATTACTCAGGATAGAAACCAAAACTACTGGTTTGGGACAGATGCAGGTATTTCTAAGCTTACCAACCGACGTTTCAATATCCTCTTTGCGCCAGAGGTAACGAGTAAAGCCATTACGGCTATTATAGAAGATGGGAAGAAAAACATGTGGTTTGGCACCAGAGGTGGCGGCTTGGTACAGTACGATGGGGAAGATTTTATTGCTTATACAATAGCGGATGGTCTTGCCTCTAATTATGTAAAAGCCGTTTATGAAGCAAAAGATGGTAACTTATGGGTAGGAACTACAGGAGGAGGCGTCAGTCGCTTTGATGGGGAAACCTTCACTAACTACAATCAAGAAGATGGCCTCACAGATAATTATGTATATACTATTGTAGAAGACAACGCAGGGCGTATCTGGCTAGGTACAGATGAGGGTGTGATAAGATTTGATGGAGCCCGATTTACGGACTTTACAGCAGAGCTAGGCCATGCAGATAACTATGTAAGGTGTTCGTTAAGAGACCAAAAAGGTAACCTGTGGTTTGGTACATATGGAGGGCTCTCTAAGTACGACCCCAACTCAGGCTTTGCCAATTTTACTACTAAAAATGGGTTGGCTAATAATTTAGTCCTTTCCATGATCGAAGATCGGCAGGGCGTTTTATGGCTGGCTACAGAAAATGGCTTATGTAAGATGCGTTACGGAGCGTTGCCCTCAGAGCCAGACTGCTTTGAGTGTTTTACGAAAAAAGACAACCTTACTTCACAAAACCTTTGGTCGCTGGTAGAAGACAAAGCAGGTAACATCTGGGTAGGACATCGTAACGGTATTGAGCGATTTAATCCTCAACAAGGAGATTTTAAGTATTATGGTTATGTAGATGGTTTCAAACTTATACAGACCTTTCCTAATGCTGTTACAAAAGATAGTAAGGGAAACATTTGGTTTGGTGCGTTTGATGGGGTAGTACAATACGATCCAACCGAAGACAAACGTAATAATATTCCGCCTACTACACATATTACCGACATAAAGCTCTTTAACAAAAAAGTAGATTGGAAGCAATACACCCAAAATATCGATATCGATTTTGGTATTCCTAAGTTTGATGAAGAGGAAGGATACAATCTTCTACTAGATCACGATCAAAATCATATTACTTTTGAGTTTGTAGGCATACACTTTACCATTCCAGAGCGTGTCAAATACCAATTCAAACTAGAAGGATTCGATAAAGATTGGTCCGATTTAACTAATAAGAATACAGCCACTTATACAAACCTGCCTCCTGGCGATTATGTCTTTAAGATAAAAGCAGCCAACAGCGATGGTGTTTTTAATAAGGAATATACGCGGTTTTCGTTCAAAATAGAAAAGCCCTACTGGGAAAGATGGTGGTTTTATGCCTCAGAGCTTGCCTTTTTTATTACCTTGCTCATCATCTCGATTTACCTTAGCGCCAGACGAAGAGGCTCAAAACTTACCCTCATTCTTTCCATTACTACTTTGTTGATCTTCTTCGAGTTTATCAACGTGTACATAGAAGATTACATAGAAGGCTTCTTAGGAAATATCCCTGTCTACAAAGTACTGGCTAATGTACTCATCGCCTCGGCTTTGGGCCCTATCGAACATCTTTTGCGTAATACTATTACTACTGCCAAGCCTAGTGTGAGGCCAGAAAATGAAGGGCAAAACTATGAAGAAGAAGAAATGGAGGCGCGTTAGAAGTATTTTTTCCACCAATGTTGAAATACAAGTAAGCCCCAAATACGTGCGTGGACATCAGTAGGATTCTTAGAGAATAGCTGTTGCTTAAGCGCTTGAATCGCTTTCACCTCAAAAATACCTTGCTCTTCAATAAATTGATCTTGTAGTAAGTCGTTCTCTAGAAGACTTCTTAGTTCAGTTCTCAACCACTTTAGTAAAGGTACTTCAAAGCCCTTTTTGGGGCGATTATAAAGCTCTTTAGGTAATATACTTTTAAAGCTATCTTGCAAAATACGCTTGCGCATATGGCGATTGATTTTAGCATCAGTAGGTAAGCTAAAGGCGAAATCAACGATTCGATGATCTAAAAAAGGTACACGTACTTCCAAACCATTCGCCATAGACATCATATCTACTTTAGTGAGCATATCGTTGGGTAGTACCAAGTGGAGGTCTGTGTAAAGTATATCATTGAAATCTTCTAAGCTTTCTCCCTGTATATGTTTAAGCAGGTCTTGTTTCCTCTCTTCATATAGAGAAGCTTCTAACGCTTGTTGTGTAGTAGAACTCAAAAGATTTCCAGCTTCTTGCTCCGTAGCGAAGCTTGCCCATTGCCAGTAGCGCTCGCGTGCTGTAAGTTGTGTTCCTGAGGTAAAACGATGCAACTGTCTAATCTTATTACCCAAGAAGTTATTTCTTGATTTAGGAAGTGTTCGCCATAGAGGTGCAAAGGTACTAATCAACGAAGCAAGCCCACCTCCTGTACGCATGCGATATTCACCCATATGTTTATGGTAGCCTGCAAAGAGCTCGTCTGCCCCATCGCCCGATAGCGCTACTTTTACTTGCTTTTGGGTATATTTACTAAGAATATAAACAGCCAAAGCAGAAGAATCAGCAAAAGGTTCGTCGAGATAATCAAGCATATCGAAAAGATAGGCGTATAAGTCCTGATTACTTAGCGTAAATACGGTATGATTTGTACCACAATGCTTGGCTACTAGATTGGCATAGCGAGTTTCATCAAAAAAAGGCTCATCCAGATACCCAATAGAAAATGTATTAAGCTGAGGCATATGCTTGGCTGCCATAGCTACTACCGCAGATGAATCTATACCCCCACTTAGAAAAGCACCCAAGGGTACATCCGCAATAAGCCGCTTTTGTACAGCCTCTTCAAAAAGATCAAGTAACTGCTTTTGCTGTGCCTCGTAGGTATGTTTTTGTGTAGTGGAATAAGCAGGCTCACTGGAAACCTGATAATAAGGCTGCACAGTCATTTGGCCATTGGCTATAAGCATATAATGGCCAGGGAGTAACTTTTTTACCTGCTTGAAAATAGTATGAGGAGCAGGAATATAGTTCAACTGAAGGTATTGCTTCAAGCTGATGTAGTCGAGTTGCTTTTCTATTCCAAAGCTCAAAAGCGCTTTCATTTCTGAAGCAAACAAAAATTTATCTTCATCAAAATGATAAAGCAAAGGCTTAATTCCTATACGATCTCTCGCTACAAAAAGCGTATTTTTCTCTTTATCGAAGATAGCAAAGGCAAAGAAACCATTTAACTTCTCTAGACAAGTGGGCCCCTCAGTCATATACAATTGCAGCAGTACTTCTGTATCAGTATTAGATCGAAACTGCATACCTTGCTTTACCAAAGTCTCTCTCAAAGACAGGTAATTATAAATTTCTCCATTGAAAACAATCGTATACCTACCCGTTGGGTCACTCATCGGTTGGTTACCTGATGCTGAGGTATCAATTACTGAAAGACGTCTGTGTCCTAAGCCCACGAAATAGTCTACAAAACTATCGCCGAAGTCAGGTCCTCTACTAGAAAGCTGATCGACTGCATTGGCAAGGTTGATCATAGAGAAGCGACCCACCTCATTGAAAGCAAAAATACCAGTGATACCACACATAAGCATAATCGAATTTATAGAGTACAAAATAGAGAAACTATTTATTTTAATCTACTCAATAGGCACTCTTTTATGGAGCCTGCCCACCAGCTTGAACACCAATAAGCAATTGTCTCTCTTTACCTTGAGTGTCAGTTTAAGCAAAAAATTACACTAATGAGAAAAGAGGGAGAACTTAGGTAAATCACTTTAATAGCCTGTTTTTACCCTGAACCTTTGTGAATTTCAGGGTGAGGTACCTCCCTTAGAGAAGAATAGCAGAAATACATAATTGAATACTACTTGTTGATAGACCAAATATGAATACTTTATTACATATGGATATGTGTAGGTGTACTTGTCGATTTTATATTTGTCTATCAAGCCTTTATCTTTGCTTTATACGAAATTCAATGAACAAGGTTATGCAAAAGAAATACTTTTTTATACTCAGCTTTCTTCTCATCCTCTCACAAGCTTGGGCACATAAGGCAACGAAGCAGCCTT
The DNA here is from genome assembly GCA_937911505.1 of uncultured Cytophagales bacterium. Classification (GTDB taxonomy): domain Bacteria; phylum Bacteroidota; class Bacteroidia; order Cytophagales; family Thermonemataceae; genus CALEMF01. The sequence goes on along the minus strand of CALEMF010000006.1, from coordinate 518 downwards.
TAGAAACATTACAGACAGCAGTACATTCTCAAAGCTTTGAGGCAATTCCCAACTACTTAGGAGAGCCCTACTTAATTTCTGACTTGGTAGCCAACTTTGAAATGGGTACCACCGAGGTGATTATGGCTGTGAGCTATGATGGTAAAACATGGAAAGCTGTAGACAGAGAAGCCTTACACTTTTTCAACAGAAGTTCTTACGAAAATACACTCATACACTTTGAAGGAGCACATCTTGCAGACATTCTCAAAAAGATGGAAGGTGAAGAAGTTCATTTTAGAACTTACTACAAGCACAACGGACAAATGCAAGATCTCACAAGACATACTATTGCTAAGAAAACTTTGCTACAATGGTATAAGCAGGCAAAACGCTCTATTTAAATTGAAGCGCTTAGGAGCTATACGATGCATACTTGAATCGTGAAAACTACTCATCGTCTTTCTCTTCTTCTCTTTTATATCTTACAAACTTCTGATTTCCGTGTATCTTTACAGGCGCAGAATACTTCTCCCATT
>CALEMF010000005.1 GCA_937911505.1 uncultured Cytophagales bacterium | reverse complement strand
TTACTAGTAAGCACTTAGGTGAACAAATAATTTTCTTTATGTTTAAGATAGTTAGATTGATTTATACTTTTGTTTTTTTATGATTACTTTCCACTCAATAGTGATAAGTAAAGTCAAACACGTCAGCTCTAAAGGAAAATATATATAAGTCCAAATAGTTAGTTGTTTAAAGTAATATCCTATAACGATGAGGGTAAGGAAAGCATAGGCGGTATTCGCCATTACTATTATTCGTAAGTAGTGTTGCCAATTTTCTTTGATCAAAAAATAACAACTTACAGAAAAAAAGAAGTATAGAGAAATAACAGTTGCTAAAAGGTAAAGAGTATTCAGTGGTAGCCCAAAATGTTGATAGAAGCAAGGCCAGATAATTCCCATAAATACGAAGTTAACTAGTGCACCCAGCCCATCAATCAGAAAAATTCTCCTAGTGTAGAATATTTTGGGTTTCACTTTATCAACAAGACAAGGTAAATATGCTTACTAAATCCATATTGCTTGTGGTCACTCTGACCACAAGCAATAAAGTATACATAATCAACTATTTTGATGAATTGATTTTCATTATCTTCTTTAGTTCATTAAGATGTACTAAAATATCATCAATATCTTCTATAACCTCTATTTTTTTAATATCACGCGTAATTTGCTTTTTAAGCTGATCAACAGGCGTGATAGTAGCCTTTTTTTGCAGCTTTTGAACTTCTTCTGCGGGTATTTTTAGCGACTCCTCATCAATATTTTTTCCTTCTTGTATGGCTTTTCTCAAAAGAAGAAGCTGTTCTGAAGTACCTTTGGTAGCATACTCGGTAATAAACTTTGCCGATAAATTGATTTCTTTATTCAGTATTTTATTCTTTATATCGGCATCATTATCTGAAATCTTATCTACTGCTAATGCAAATTTCTCGTCTCTTTGTATAGTTTTTGGTGATACTTTAAACATTTTAGCTAACCTTTCATGTGTCTTTAGCTTGTGGTCACTCTGACCACCACCAGTATATTGGTTGCCTTTGAACTTACCTTTTTTCTTCTCTAGCGTATATTGCGTACCCCTTAAATACGATTTAGTTTTTTCAGTAACGTTTCTTTTCCCTAGCTGATTATTAATCATCCAGTCTTTTACTTCACCTAGGTCTTTAAAATCCTTAATCTCTATTTTAAAGTCTACCTTATTTTTAGTACATATACCATAACGGTTATGTCCATCAATAAGTACATATCGTTCTCCGTCCTTCCACAAAATCAAAGCTTCTCTGCATCCTTCCTCTAAAATATTTTGCTCTAATTGGCTATGTTCTTCTTTAGTAAGGGGAGGAATTAGTAACTTAAGTTCTTCAAGAACTGTAATGTTGTCTATTATATTATCTTCTAGCTTCGCTTTATTTTCTATAGCACCTTGTAAAATATTCTGAAATTTACTTTTCTTATTCATTACTTACCTCCTTTGCTAAATTTAAATAATCTTCCGCTCCAGCAGTTTTAGGGTTATACGTGAATATATCTTGATTCATTGCCGAAGCCTCTGTAAGTGATACATTACTCCTGATGGCAGTATCAAATACTTTTCCTGAATACACGCTCTTCACTTGTTGTGCAATCTGGTTTCTAATAATTGTTCTATCCAGTTGCGTAAGTAGCAGGCCTAGCACCTCTAGTTCTGGGTTAAGGTTTTCTTTAATTTCTTCTATTAACGATAAAATAGTTTTGAGTCCTTTGGTAGCTAGGTACTCCACTTGTACAATAATCATGGTAAGCGTAGAGGCAATAAGTGCATTGAGGGTAAGTACACTCAGGCTAGGAGGACAATCAATAAGTATATAATCATAAGTAGCATCAATATCAGCTAGCATTTTCTTTAGCCTAAAGTATCCATTTACTTCATTCTGTAGTTTAAGTTCTGCCTCTGAAAGATCAATATCAGAAGGAATTAAGTCAATATGATCTCCTATAGATAGGATAGGAGGGACTTGGTCTTCACAAAGTGCGTGATAAATATTAGTAGATGGATTCTCTACGCCGATGGATTGAGATAAATTGGCTTGTGGATCTATGTCTACAATTAATACCTTTTTATCTATTAATGTCAATGCTTTTCCTAAATTGAGGGTAGTGGTGGTTTTACCGACACCTCCCTTGTGATTGACTATAGAAATAATCTTCATTTGGTATCTATATTAAGTACTATACTAATATAGATATTTCATAGATAAGCTATAAATTTTAGAAACGCTATTTCGACAAAACACATAAAAAAGTCCTTTTTGAAAGGACTTTTTAAAAATAAATATAAGAACTAGTAAATCATCTCTTGTCTAAGGATTGGTATTCCTTATGATTCGCACCCGTATATACTTGTCGAGGACGACCAATAGGCTCTCTATTCTGTCTCATTTCTAACCACTGTGCAATCCAACCAGGGAGACGGCCCATCGCAAACATTACTGTAAACATATTAACAGGAATATTTAAAGCCTTATAAATAATACCCGAGTAGAAGTCAACGTTAGGATATAATTTTCTCTCCACAAAGTATTCATCCCTTAAGGCAATTTCTTCCAGTTGTTTTGCAATGTCAAGCAAAGGATCATCAACGCCTAAAGATTCCAATACTTCGTCGGCCGCTTTCTTAATTATTTTAGCACGGGGATCGAAATTTTTATATACTCTGTGACCAAAGCCCATAAGCCTAAAATCGCTATCCTTGTCTTTCGCCTTATCTACATATTTACTAATATCTCCTCCATCTTGATGAATACGCTCTAACATTTCAATCACTTTTTGATTCGCTCCACCGTGCAAAGGTCCCCAAAGTGCACAGATAGAGGCAGAGATAGCAGAGTACAACGTAGCGTGAGAAGAACCTACCAAGCGAACGGTAGATGTAGAGCAATTTTGCTCGTGATCTGCGTGCAATATAAATAATTTATCTAAGGCATTTGCTACTACAGGATCAGGCTCATAGTCGTCTACAGGTAGTGCAAACATCATGTGTAAGAAATTCTCTGCGTAGGAGTACTTATTTTTAGGGTAGTTTACTGCATGCCCTTGAGAGTTTTTATAAGACCAAGCCGCAATGGTAGGCATTTTAGCTAATAAGCGAACAATACTCAAATCCAAATACGTACGGTCGCTCAAAGGATTTACTGGCATAGGATAGAAAGCAGATAATGAGCAAACTAACGAGGAGAGAACACCCATAGGATGTGCATTGACAGGGAAGCCATCAAATATTTTTTTCATATCCTCATTCACGAGGGTATGAGTGGTTATTTCGTAAGTAAAGTTTTTGTATTGCTCTTGGGTGGGAAGTTCACCATAGATCAGTAAATACGCTACTTCTAGGAAATTTGATTTCTCTGCTAGGTCTTCAATAGAATAACCTCTGTAACGAAGTATTCCATTTTCACCATCCAAAAAGGTGATGGCACTTTGTGTAGAGCCTGTATTTTTATAGCCTCGGTCTATGGTAATATACCCTGTATCTGAACGAAGATTGGAAATATCTATTGCTTTTTCATTTTCTGTACCTGTTACTACAGGAAACTTGTAGGATTGACCACCAAGTGTAATTTCTGCAAATTCAGACATAAGTTTTTTATTAAAAGTTTAAGAATGGAAACGACTGTTGGTTCTGTCTGCTCAATTTAGAAAAATATAGGCTTACTAAAAAATTTTACAGGATAGAACTCTTGCTAGTCCATAGTATGTAACTGAACGACGAAATGAAATGTTTCTTACTTAACATAAGGTGAATTATTTTCCAATACAAAATTTAGAGAATATATACCCAAGTAAGTCATCCGTAGTTACTTCTCCGGTTATTTCTCCTAGTTTTCGAATGGCTTCACGTATATCTAATGCCAGTAAATCTGAGCTAATAGGCTGCTGTATACCTTGTTTTACTTTTTGCAAGGCCCGCTCTACCTGTACTAATGCCTCATAATGTCTTGTGTTAGTAACTACTACTTCGTTACGGTTAAGATCTTGATCAATGACTGTATTGAGAATTACTTTTTCTAAATGTGAAACATCTTGAGAGGATTGAGCGGAAATCCAATGAATAGGGTTAACTTTTTCAAAAGGAGGTAGATCAGCAGTTTGTACTTGATCTACTTTATTACCAATTAAAAGAAAAGGCTTATCAAGAGATTTGATTTCTTTTTTTATCAGGGCTATATCATCAGGAGTAGTAGTAAGTACATCAAACAAATAGAGAATAAGTGTAGCTTGTTCCATTTTCTCCTTTGCACGTTGTACTCCAATGGCTTCTATAGTATCTGACGTATCTCTCAGACCAGCCGTATCAATAAAACGAAATTTGACTCCTTCAATAATTGTTTCATCCTCTATACTATCTCGTGTAGTACCCTCTATATCAGAGACAATAGCTTTTTCTTCTTCAAGTAAAGCATTCAGTAAAGTAGACTTTCCAGCATTGGGTTTTCCTACAATAACCGTAGGAATACCTTCTTTCATGGCTTTACCAGTAGAAAATGATTGTATCAAATGTGTAATTGTCTGAAGACTTCTTTCGAGTAAAGCTTTAAGCTGTTCACGATTAGCAAACTCAACATCTTCTTCAGAAAAGTCAAGTTCTAATTCAATGAGTGCTGCAAACTGTATCAATTCTTCCCGTAAACTACTAATTTGTTTTGAAAAACCACCACGCATCTGATTGATAGCAACTTCGTGAGAAGCCCTTGAGTCAGCCGCTATTAAGTCGGCAACGGCTTCTGCTTGCGCTAAATCAAAACGACCATTTAAAAAAGCTCGCTGAGTAAACTCTCCTGGCTTTGCCAATCTTGCTCCTGCTTCAATAAGTAATTGTAGTATCTGCTGTATAATGAAACTAGATCCATGACATGAAATCTCGGTAGCATTTTCTTTAGTAAAAGAAGTAGGCGCTTTGAAAATACTTATCAGTACTTCATCTATAATAGCTTCCTGATTTCTTATTTCTCCAAAATGTAATGTATGCGAAGACTGCTGCGTTAAGTCTTTTCCATTAAAAATACGATTGGTAATCTCTATCGCTTCTTTTCCAGAAGTACGGATTACCGCAATAGCACCTACTCCTTGTGGAGTAGCAAGGGCGGTGATTGTATCATGAAGAAAGGGTAGCGGCATGCGATAATTTTTTTTTATTAAAATAACCACCACGAGGGGCTAATAAAAATACTAACAAGAAAAGAAGACCTGCTACGACGACGATCATCCCGGAAGAAGAACTATTGAAGATAACTGACAAATAATATCCTAGTAAACTGGCTACTATGCTGAAAATTATAGATAGTATAATCATGTGCTGAAGACGTTTGGCCAGTAATTGTGCTGTAGCAGGAGGGATAATAAAAAAAGCAACTACTAAAATAGCTCCCACAGACTCAAAAGAGGTAACAGTAGTAAAAGAAACAAGTGCCGTTAATGCATAATGAAAAAGAGCGACAGGAATACCGATAGATTGCGCAAATACAATATCGAAAGTGATAATTTGTAAGGTACGATAGAAAATAACTACAAATGTGATAATAATTAACAAGAGTGGGACAAGTAGCCAGAGTGTTTTAGGGCCAAGGTTGGTACCATCAGTAAGTAACCATACATCCAAAGTAACATGGAGCAAATCACCGTACAGTACACACTCTTGATCTAAGTCGATTTCTTGTGTATACTGCGTAACGAGGATAATACCTACCGCAAAAAAGAAAGTAAATACAATACCAATAGAGGCATCTGCTTGTATCTTACCTTTTTGCTGTAGCCATTCAACTAGAAAACTAGTAAAAAAACCAAAAGTACCTGCTCCCAATACCATAAAAAAAGTATCTCTTGATTGTGATAGTAAGAAGGCTATGACAATGCCCGGTAAGACCGCATGCGAAATAGCATCTGTAAGCAGTGCCATCCTTCTGAGTACTAAAAAGCATCCTAGTATACTACAGGAAATTCCAATAAGACTGGCAATTAATATCGTTAGTATGTCGCTCATATTTTTCTTATCTCAAACACTTTTAAGGAACTTTGCGTGCCAAACAGCAAAGAAAATAAAAAGCATCCTACTAACCCTACCACTATCCAAGGACCTGTTGGGGAACGAGGAAAAGTATAAGATATGTATACACCTATTAGTGAAGAAAGTATACTCGCCAATAATCCAATCAATATAATACGACTTACTTGATAAGACCATAATCTACCAATGGCAGGAGGAATAATCATAATGGCAGCGATTAATACAATACCGACGGCTTGTATACCAACAGTAATCGTCATAATGGTAAGTGTACTAATAATGAGCTGTATCAATTTAGTAGAAATACCAATCTGAGATAAAAAAGCACTATCAAAGGCAATAGCAACGAACAATCTACCAAGTAAGATGATAGTAACAACTAATATAAGCGTTACTGAGGCAATAATTTTAACATCGCTGATCAATATAGAGGCAGCTCTACCAAGTAAGAAATTATCTAATCCAGATTGCTCGCTAAAGCCTTGGTTCTGAATATAGGTCAATAAGACAATTCCTAGGCCGAAAAAGAAGGATAATACGATCCCCAAGATCGTGTCTTCTCCTAAAAACGACGCACGCTTTATAAAATCTATTGTATAAATAGAGGCCATACCTGTTATAAAAGCACCAATAAATAACCAAAGAAAGTCTTTTTCTTGAGTAAGTAAAAAAGAGAGACAAATACCTGGAAGAATACTATGTGCAACTACATCTGCTAAAAGTGACTTTTTCTGTAGGTAATTATAGGTACCTATGATGGTACAGTTTATACTCAGTAGAATAACGCCAATCAGTACAATTAATGTAGTATAGCTATTTAACATAACATTTATTTTGTAGTAAAAAGCTAATTTTGAAAGGTATAATACGTTTTTTGAATATTTTCTTCGATAAAAGCTACCTTGGTTGGAGCAGAGGTGATTACCTGCTTATTAATCATAACGACCCAGTCGAAGTACTTATTTACTGTTTGTAGATCATGATGTACAATTATGACAGTTTTTCCATTACTCGCTAATTTTTGTAGAATATCGATAATCAGTGCTTGCGTTTTCATATCAACACCAGAAAAAGGTTCATCGAGGAGAAAAATATCAGGTTCTTGTAGTAATGCACGTGCAATGAAAACTCGTTGTTGTTGTCCACCAGATAGATCAGAGATTTTTCTGTATTTATAAGCGTCCATTCCCACTTGTGCTAAATATTTAGTAGCATTTTTTTTATCAATCTGATTCAATCTACCAAAGTAGCCTTTTGTTTTATAAGTACCCATTAATGCTACTTCCATTACAGAGATAGGGAAGTGCCAGTCAATATTTTCTTTTTGAGGTATATAAGCTATAGTGTAGTTATTATCAACTATATTAATTAAACCTTCATTAGGCTTTAATATACCTACTATTGCTTTTATGAGCGTTGATTTACCAGCACCGTTAGGGCCTAAAATACCTACAAGCTTTGAAGAAGGAATTTCTAGTGAGACTTTTTCAATAGCTAACTGTGATTCATTGGTGTAACTTACGCTTAAATCTTTAATAACAATAGAAGGATTATCCAACATGCTTGTTTAGTTTAAAGAGTTAACTATTTTATTTATATTACTCTCAAGCATACCTATATAGGTACCTTCCTTGGTATCTTTTTTTCCTAATGCATCAGAATAAAGGCCACTTACCAATTGTACCTCATGGCCCCTTGTTTGACAGGCAGCAACAATCGCTTCTAATGATTTTGAAGATACAGAAGTTTCTGCAAATATAGACCTTACCTTATTTTCAATGATATAATCAACTAAATTATTAATATCTTTAATACCATATTCTGCTACCGTAGATATACCTAGTAGAGCATTAACTTCTATACCATATGCTCTACCCAAATAAGAAAAGGCATCATGAGAAGTGATAAGAATTCTCTTCTTAGAAGGAAAATTAGTGATCCTTTTATTAATCCAATTGTTAGTGCTATCTAGTTGATCTAAATAACTAATATAGTTTTTTTTGGATGTTGGAATATTGTTTTCATTTAATGTATTACGAGCATATTGCGTAACTTCTTTCCAAAGTACTACATCAAACCATATATGTGGATCGTAGATACCTTCACCTACCTGAATAAGCTTTTCCTTATCAAGAACATCAGCCAGAGCAACTACTTTCTTTTGTCTAGATAGCTTATCTAATACTTCAGCAAGCTTACCTTCAAGATGTAGTCCATTATAGAAAATGATATCTGCTTGATTGAGTAATTCTAGATCTTTCCTTGTAGCCTTATATAAATGTGGATCGACACCCTCTTTCATTAGTGGAAATACATTTACGTAGTTAGTATCAACTATATTAAGAATTGTATTCTCAATGATATTAGTGGTTACAACTACAGTGTACTTGCTTGAGTCATTTGTCTCATTATTACTTTGACAAGAAATCAGTAAAAGAATAATAAAGAGATTTATTATTATGTATCTTATTATCATAATTGATTTACATATATCTTATCAGATACCTCTTTCGAAAGAATAACTTTATGGTTATTTATATCAACTTCAATAGATTGATCATACTTTATTTTATCCAAGATGATCATTGTAGTACCAATCCCAATTCCTACTTTATCTAGAAACTGTAGAAAAAGAGGAGCATTTTCTTTTACTGATCTTACTTCTACCTTATTGCCAATAGCATATTGATGAATACAATCACCAATATCTTGCTGGAAGAATCCATCCTTATCTGGTATCGGATCCCCGTGAGGATCATACTTAGGAGAACCTAAAAATTCATCGAGCCGTTGAATTAATAGTTTTGAGTTGATATGCTCAAGCTGTTCTGCCACTTCGTGAACTTCATCCCACTTAAAGTTTAACTTATCAACTAAAAAAGTTTCCCATAATCTATGCTTTCTAATAATATTAATGGCCAGTTTCTTTCCTTCTTCAGTAAGCTTGACTCCTTGGTACTTCTCATAATGAATCAGTGTCTTTTGTGATAGCTTTTTAAGCATATCACTTACCGAAGCAGCACTAATATCTATTTTCTTAGCTATATCATTCGTACTTACTTCTATTGGTTGGTTATTGTCCTCATAGGAGAGGAGGTATATAGCCTTTAAGTAGTTTTCTTCAGTTTGGCTAAGGAGCATGTATCATTAATTTTTAAGTATATACAAAAATAAATACTTTTTAGGTAAAATAAAATTATTATGAATCTTATCTAGTATTTTTATATATCTAAATTAATTACTAATTTTTTTAGTAAAACAACTTTTTTTATGGTTCATAGCTTGTAAACATCCATATTACCGCCTCTTAAAAGCTGAAGTAACAAATTGTTACAATCCTAAAGCATTGGTATATCACTTATCCATCAACTAAGCAGTGAAGCATTGGCTTATATCAGCAGTTGTAGTTAGTGTAATACTATGTTGCTAAATTGCTATAAGTCAAATAATTGTATATACAAATCTAAAGTAATAGTTTAATGAAGGAAGAAATTTTGAAAGCCTGGGAAGATCGTTCCCTACTTAAAGAAGTATCTGTTCAAGAAGCCATCAAAAACACCTTAGCAAAGCTAGATCGAGGAGAAGAAAGGATTGCCTACTACCAAGAAGATAAAGATACTTGGGGAGTAAATGAAGCGGCTAAAAAAGCGGTGCTTATGTATTTTCAAATACAGGAAATGAAAACCATAGAGGTAGGCGCTTTTGAATTTCACGATAAAATTCCTTTAAAAAGCGGTTTTCAGGAAAAGGGTATTCGGGTGGTACCACAAGCACTTGCTCGTTACGGTGCTTACATTAGTGCTGGCGTTGTTTTAATGCCCTCATACGTCAATATTGGGGCTTACATAGATAGTGGTACAATGATCGATACTTGGGCTACTGTAGGGAGTTGTGCCCAGATAGGTAAAAATGTACATATAAGCGGCGGCGTTGGTATTGGTGGCGTATTGGAACCACCACAAGCAGCTCCCGTAATCATAGAAGATGGTGCTTTTATCGGCTCACGTTGCATTTTGGTAGAGGGGGTAAGGGTAGGGAAGGAGGCCGTTTTAGGCGCCAATGTTACCATTACACAAAGCACGAAAATCATTGATGCTACCCAAGAACAACCTATTACCTATCAAGGCATTGTTCCGCCACGTGCCGTTGTAATACCTGGCAGCTATACGAAAACTTTTGCGGGAGGTGACTTTCAAGTACCCTGTGCACTTATCATTGGAAAACGAAAAGCCAGCACTGATCTTAAAACTTCTCTTAATGAGGTATTGAGAGAAAATGAAGTAGCGGTGTAGAATACACGCTATTCTACCATTTAGAAGCGTTAGTATTTTAGTAAAATAACTGCCAATGTAACATTTTCAATTGAAAAAACGTAAATTAGATGGGTAAACACAACTTATTTTACTTATAATGCGTCAATACGTTATTTATACTTTTTTGGGGTTATTTGTCTTGTCCAATTGTACCAGTTCAAAAAAATATAAGGCTAGCTTAGCCAAGCTTGATACTTATGAAGAGCAGATTAATCGGCTGAAGAAAGACTCCTTGGAGTTAGCGGATCAAGCAGATGAACTGACATTAATGTTGGGCAATGTAGAGCAAGAAAAGAAAGAATTACTCGTCGATGAAGCACAACTAGATTTACTAAAAGAGCAGGTAACACTGCAAAACGAGCATCTTCATATGCTCAAATCTACTATTCTTAACTCGTTGGTATATTTTGATATGAACGATCTAGAGCTCTACGTTCGGCACGGTAAGGTCTATATTTCCTTGTCTGATGGTTTATTATTTAACTCTGGCTCTGTGCGATTGGATAGAAAAGGAAAGAAAATTCTTAATAAAATTGGAGAAGTACTACAACATCATCCTCATATTCATATTCTGGTAGAGGGGCATACTGATAATGTTCCCGTTACCTCTAATAAACGCTTGTACAAAGACAACTGGGAGTTAAGTACCGCTAGGGCAACTGCTGTGGCCCGTATACTTTCTCAGGGGGAAGCTATCGCACCAGAACGGATTTCTATTGTAGGCAAAGGGGAGTTTTCTCCAAAAGCTTCTAACGAGACAGCAGAAGGACGTAAGTTGAATCGACGTACGGAGATTATCTTGTCGCCTCGCTTAGAAGAGCTAATAGAAACCGTTGTGTACGATCGTATGCCAGCAAGGAGACATAATATGTCGAAAGAACAAAAAACAGAGGAAAGAAAGTATACAGCGCCCAGAGGAAGCCGCTCAAAGGTATCTAAAGTAGATAACAGCCAGCAGCCTGAACAAGTGACGTATACTTACACTTATTCTGTTCTTAAAACTCATCAAACACCTTATCACAAAGAAAATGAGGTAATGGTAGGTTGGGTAAAAGCGGCTAGAAAACAATTGATCACCTGGGTCCATTACTTTGTAGATCATCCTATTTGGCACCATACTGTGTACCAAATAGGAGAACTAAAGCATATTTGGGCCTGATCTATACAAACTGGCTGGCTACAGCAGGATTTTTCGCATCCGTTGACCAATCGTAAAAACCACTACCAGATTTTACCCCTAAGTGTCCTGCTTCTACCATATTGACTAGGAGAGGGCAGGGGGCATACTTGGGTTGTCCAAAGCCTTCTTGCAATACCCTCAAAATAGAAAGGCAAACATCTAAACCTATAAAATCAGCTAATTTTAAAGGACCCATAGGATGTGCCATGCCAAGTCTCATCACTTCATCAATAGCCATCACGTCAGCAATACTTTCGAATAATGTATAGATGGCCTCATTAATCATAGGCATCAAGATCCTGTTGGAGATAAAGCCAGGATAGTCATTTACTTCTACTGGAATTTTTTGAATCTTCTTACTTTCTTCTACAATGGCGGCTGTAGTGGCATCACTTGTATCAAAGCCACGTATAATTTCTACAAGCTTCATAACGGGCACTGGATTCATAAAATGCATCCCAATGACCTTATCAGCACGTTTTGTGGCCGAAGCAATAGTAGTAATGGAGATAGAGGAGGTGTTGCTCGCTAAGATAGTTTTAGGAGGACAAACCTCATCCAGTTGCTTAAAGATATCTTTTTTAATGGCCATATTTTCCGTAGCTGCCTCAATGACCAAATCGGCCTCTTGTGCACCCTCTGCTAACCGTGTGAAAGTGCGTATACTGGTCATAGCAGCTTGCTTTTCTTCAGTAGTAATCACTTCTTTTTTCACCTGCCGATCCATATTCTTACCAATAGTAGTGAGCGCTTTATCGAGTGCTTCTTGGGAGATATCTACGAGATTTACTTGATAACCGTGTTGGGCGAAAACGTGGCAAATACCATTGCCCATCGTACCAGAACCAATGACTGTGATCTGTTTCATAAGGATAACTTTATAGAAGGTTTAATATACGTTTGTAATGTGTAGTTTAACATTGTGTATTGCAAATAAACGACATAAATCACATTACACAAAGTTAATTAGCCTATTTACATCTGTGAACTTATACTAATTTATTTAGCAATACTAATATATTTACATTTGTAAAATGCATTGTATTTACTGTTGTAAATTGTGTATATTACAGTTGTAAAGTAAAATCGTTTACAAATGAAAACCCCATTCAATGATGTCACTTAATGATAAGGTAAAAGCGCTTCTCATCCATAAGGATTTACAACCCTCTAAACTGGCAGATATGCTAGAGGTTCCCCGATCTACTATTTCACATATCTTATCGGGCCGTAATAAGCCTAGTTTAGACTTAGTAAGGAAAATTCTAGAGCTTTTCCCAGAACTGAATCCTGATTGGCTGTTGTTTGATGATACAGAAATGCTGAGAGGAGACGGAGAAGAATTAGAAGAAGACAGCAGTAGCGTTGAGAATGTAGCAGATATTACGCAACAAGAAAATCAAAAGCTCTTAGACACCTTAATTGCTAAAAAAAGTAACGGAAAGAAAAAAGCTAGTAATGAGCAAAAACAAATAGAGCGAATTATTATTTTTTATGATGATAAATCTTTTGAAGTCTATGAGTGGAATGTGCGGTAAAAAGCCTTACCACAATCGTTTTATAAGTTATATTATGTTAAGTAAAGTAATTTTATGGCTATTTCTAGGAGGTTGTACACTATTCTATAGCCCTCCTCTACTGCTGGCACAAACACAAAATTCGTCATTGATTGAGATAACCACTTACTACGCATACAGCGAAGATCGGCCACTTATTAAAGAGGTGTATCAAGCTACCTATCCAGACTCTGTTAAAAACGGCGTTTATAAGAGTTTTTACAGAAGTGGTGTAACTGCTGTAGAAGGCTACTATCAAGCAGGGCTCAGAGAAAAAAGCTTTGTAGAGTACTACGATACTACCCTACGCATTAAAAAAGTGGTACAAGCCTACGCGAATGGCTTACGACAAGGAAAAATGACAGCCTACTATCCTGACGGTGGTATCCTGCAAGAAGCCCCTTACCAGCAAGATACAATTACCGGTTTGGTAAGGACTTATTACCCTAGTCAACAACTCAAGACACAAGCCCCCTTTGTTGATGGTCAACTGAACGGTACCGCTTACGAATATTATTCAACAGGCACTTTACATAAAGTATCGGAATTCGTTGATAATAAGTTAGATGGAAAAGTAAAAACGTATTATCCTTCTGCGGTATTGGCTTCTGAAGAAACTTATCAGGCAGGTTTACAGACGGGTGTAATGCGTACTTACTACGATACAAAGGATTCTCTAGCAGCTCCTCAACTACAAACCGAGCTTTACCTAAAGGAAAGCGTGCGTGATGGGCGCTACCAAAAGTTTAACGAAAACGGGCAACTCATTGAGCAAAAGTACTATACGAATAATCAACTCAATGGTTCTTACCGCATTTGGCAAGCCAATAATAACCAACAACTGTTAGAAGAAGGCACCTATGAACAAGGCTATAGAGTAGGTACTTTTACAACTTATTACACTAATGGTAAGGAGAAATCTGTAACACAATACAGCAATCAAGAGAATAATCGTACCACTACCCTATTCTATAAAAGTGGGCAAAAAAAGGCAGAAGAACGCTACACCGAGGCAGCACCAGCCGGTACTTGGCTAAAATACCATGAGAATGGCCAGCTTGCCGAGAAAATACCTTTTAAAAATGGCCTCATCTCAGGTGATAAATGGGTTTACAACCAGGCAGGGAAAGCAATAGAGAAAGCCCATTACGAAAAGGGAAAGCAAAGCGGTATTACCAATAACTACTATCCTGATGGATCGATCAAAACGACTACAATCTACAGCTACGATAGAAAAAATGGCGCTTATACTGCTTACAATGAGCAAGGAAAACCAACCATTCAAGGAAGTTATCGAAATGATTCGAAGCACGATACCTGGCAATATTTTGATAAGCAAGGTAAAATAAAAGAAACCATTCGCTATAATCGAGGAAAAATTGTGAATACACAGCCTTAATGATTGAAAAATTATCTAAATTGTATTTCTTTACTAACATTTTTCTGTAGATATCGTATACGTGTCATATGGTCAAAACCATTCGAGAAACCCACTTTCAATTCCCTAATCAGCAGAAGTTTTATAAAGGCAAGGTACGTGATGTATATTACTTTGAGGACTTACTAGCCATTATTACCACTGATAGGATTTCTGCCTTTGATGTGATTCTTCCAGCAGCCATTCCCTATAAAGGCGCAATACTAAATAAAATAGCACTAATAAATTTAGCAAAAACAGAAGATATTGTAGAAAATTGGCTGATTGGTTCCCCTCATCCCAATGTAGCGATTGGGTATGCTTGTGAACCCTTTCCGATAGAAATGGTGGTGAGAGGTTACCTTGCTGGTCACGCTTGGCGACTTTATAAAGAGGGTATAAGAGAGATCTGTGGGATAGCACTTCCTGAAGGACTACAAGAGAATGATCCCCTTCCCTCTCCTATCTTGACACCTACAACGAAAGCGCAAACAGGACATGACCAAGACATTAGCAAGGAAGCGATCATCCAAGAAAAATTAGTAGAAGCTAACGTACTTGAAAAGTTAGAAGGTTATTCTTATCAACTTTATCAGCGAGGAAGCCAGATAGCTAAAGAGAAAAATCTTATCTTAGTAGATACTAAATATGAGTTTGGTGTCTATAAGGGAAAGATCAAATTAATTGATGAAATACATACACCTGACTCTTCTCGTTATTTTTACGCTGATAGCTATGAAGCACGACAAAGTGAAGGACTTCCCCAAAAGCAACTGTCAAAAGAATTTGTAAGACAGTGGCTCATCGAAGAGGGTTTTCAAGGAAAAGCAGGCCAAAGTATCCCTGATATGAACGAAAAGATCGTTGCTATGATCAGCCAGCGATATAAAGAACTTTACAGTGTATTTGTAGGTAAGCCTTTCGAAGAGAATATTCCTGATATTGACGAAGAGGTTATTACTAAATATATAGAAGTAATTAATTGATAAATTTAACTATAATGAAATATTCTATTCAAAAAGAGAAAAAATATCATTTAATAAGGATAGATGAATCAAAAGTAGATGCTACCGTATCGCCTGATTTGAAACAAGTATTTACTTCAGAAGAGAATGCTTCACCACGTAACTGGATATTTGATCTAAAAGAAGTAAAGTACATTGACTCGTCAGGGTTGAGCGCCATTTTGATTGGTAATCGGGTAGCACGCGATGTACAGGGAGAATTTGTACTAGTTGGTGTAAGCGAACACGTAATGAAACTTATTAAAATTTCTCAGCTCGACAAAGTACTCACTATCCTCCCAACTGTCGAAGAAGCAGTCGACTATGTATTTATGACGGAGATAGAAAAAGAGATGAATGATGAAAGTGAAGGAGGCGTATCGTAAAGCTTTCCCCCACTTTTTACAATGATAGCAGAAAAAGCAGACAGGTTCTTTCACAAAGAATTACCTGTCTGTTTTCTTTTAAGATTATCCAATACAATCGCTGTAGCAATACCAACATTTAATGATTCTGCCGCACCGTATTTGGGAATGGTAACTTTACGATCAATAAAGTTATTTACCTCAACTGATATACCATTAGCTTCGTTTCCCAATACTATAAATCCATTATCTTGTTCAAAATCTATGTTGTGAACGCTTTCTCCCTCTAAGAACATACCATAAGTAGTGGTAGATGTATACTTGTATAATATTTCAGGTAAATCACAGTAGTATACTTGCACCCTTGTAAAAGAACCCATTGAAGCTTGTATAACTTTATAGTTATATAAATCAACTGTATTGAAAGAGCAAATAATATTAGAGATACAATACCAATCACATATTCTTATAATAGTACCAAGATTTCCTGGATCCTGTAAGTTGTCTAATACAACTGTGTAACTATCTGGATTAAATGTAGGCAGCTTTTTAGGCATTTTTACCACGGCTAGCCCAGTTTTATTACTTTTAAGTGTACCTAACTGATTTAAGTCTTTTGTTGTTACTATCTCAATATCAGGTAGTTGAATTTCATTATCTACTAATTCAGTGTAAAAAGCTTCGGTAACAAAAAGTTTCTCAATAAAAAAACGATTACTTCGTATTACCTCTAGAATGCTTTTTGCTCCTTCAATAAAAAAAAGTTGATTTTCATTTCTGTACTTCTTTATTTGTAAGGATTTTACCAATTTACTCCAGCGTTTACTTACCATAAGCGTTTTGCTTTAGTGACATGTCCAAAAATAGACAAACATGGGAAAGAAAATATAGGATTCTACGGCTATTTTGTACGTTACTATATACCTTAGGGATGGCTATTTGTCTAACAAGCTGTTTTAGAGCGTTTCAACCTTCTAAAAACCTAGCCAAAAATGAATACTTGCTACACCAGCAACAAGTAGAAGGATTAGAAAATGTAAAGGAAAGCGCTGCTGTAGCACGCTTCAGGCAAAAAAGTAATCGAAGGCTCCTAGGGGTTATTCCCTATGGGTACGTCAATATCTACTTCTGGGGAAAAAATAACTACAACCGTGATGCACTGATTGAGAAGAGAGAAGCCAAAGAGCTAAAGTACAATCGTCTGATCCAGGAGAATGAAGAAAAACCCAAAAAAGTAGCCAAACTAAGAGAAAAAAGAGATAAAAGATTAGAACGTTTAGACTTGGCCATCGAAGAAGGTAACTGGCTAATGCGTACTGTAGGTGAGCCCCCTGCTATCTTCGATCTTGCGCAAGCTGAAGAAACAAAAGAAGATTTGAAGCGATTCTTGGCCACTAAAGGTTTTTTTGAAGCTGCAGTAGCCCTGAACGTCGATACGGTAAGCCGAAGAAGAAAGCTGATTCGTATAACCTATGACGTGACGGAAAATAACCCCCATCTTATTAATAAGTACTATTACAAAACCTCTAACCCTACCATCGATAGTCTTATAGCAACTTATCCAACCGATAAAATTTCATACGGTGTGCGCTATGACCGCCAATTGCTCGATAATGAACGAGATCGCTTAGAAAAACTCTTACGTAACAATGGTTTTTTTTATTTTAGCAAAAATTACATCACCATTCAAGTAGATACAGGGGCCGTAGACACTACTTTGCTAGAAGATAACTTACTTATTCAAGAACGGATGACAGACGTCCGTTTTGTAATTAATAATCCACAAAAAGTAGATACTGTCAAAATCAATAGAAGTACCTTCAACAATGCGATTTCGAAAATTCCCTTAGACGAAATATTAGGAGAGCACGTAAGGTACAACATCAAAGATGTATATTTTGTACTCAGCAGTGGCACTAACAGCCGTCTGGACACTACCGATGCTTTTGCTTTTGCCATCGATGACGAAGCACAAAAGGTAAAGTTTAGCCGATCCAGCCTGCGTTTTTCTCCCAAAGTATTGGATACACGCATTTTTCTTAGGCCAGGCGATTTATACAGTGAAGACAAGAGGAATCAAACCCAAGCGGGTATTTTCAACCTTAATATGTTTAAATCAGCCAATCTCCTGATTGAAGACGACCGGAGAGGTAATTTAACGCCAATTATTATTTCTAGTCCATTGGAGAAATACTCGCTCACTAACGAAGTAGGACTCAATGTAACCCAAGTACCTGGTCCCTTTATCAACTTTGGTTTAAAGAATAGAAACACCTTTGGCGGATGTGAAACTTTTGAGAATAGCCTAACTTTCTCTATCAATGGGCAAGCAAGTATTGCTGAAGATGAACCCGTCTATAGTACGACAGAAATAGGCTTTAATTCCTCGATTATTTTACCACAAATTTTCTTCCCTACTAAGTTTAAGTATAAATTCAACGCCCTAAACCCCAATACTCGTTTTACGTTGGGCTTCAATTTCGTCAATCGTCCCGAGTATACACGACGTAATTTGCGTCTTGCGATGATTTACACCTTACAGAAAATTCCTAAACATCGCTATAACTTGACCCCTATTGATTTCAATATCGTAAGTACCAACATCACCCCAGGTTTTCAGGAAGTGCTCGATAGCTTAGCGCTGCGAGGGAGTACACTGAATCAAAGCTTCCAGAATGCTTTGATTACTAGCACTAACGGCTTTTATGAATACAGTGATCTTAACTATGAACGTAATGTAGTTGCCCGCTATTTTAAAATATTTGGAGAAGCGGGCGGAACGAGTCTCAACTACCTCGATCAGGCCGTATTTGGTAACGATAATCGGCTGTTCGGTCTCAATTATTTTAAGTTTTTAAAAGCTTCCATAGACTTTCGGTATTACTATCCCATTACCGAAAAGTCTACCTTGGTAAGTCGTATTTTTACAGGGGGTGCGTTTCCTTACGATGATTCCGAAACATTACCCTACGAAAAATTCTTTTTCAGTGGAGGGAGTAACAGTATCAGGGCTTGGCAACCACGCCGCTTAGGGCCAGGAAGTTTCGATCATCTCGATGAAAACGGAGACGTCGATTATACCATTGAACAGCCAGGTAACATTATTCTCGAAACAAATTTGGAATGGCGCTTCAAGGTGTGGAGTTTTATGAATATGGCGCTTTTTATAGATGCGGGGAATGTGTGGACCTTAGAGGAGGAAGAGTTTAGACAAGGTGGCGCATTCAGTGGAGACTTCTTACAGGATATCGCTGTGGGTACAGGCATAGGTTTTCGATTTGATTTTACTTTCCTTGTATTTCGATTTGATCTAGGTTTTAAAACCATTGATCCTGCGCGACCTGTAGGCAGTAGATGGGTATTGGACGAGGTGTTTGACAACCCTTTTCAAAATCCTAATAGCCCTATTGTGTTCAACATTGGGATTGGCTATCCTTTTTAAATTGATCAACCTTTTGACAAACATACCCTATGACAACAGCACCTATTAACCAAACAACCATCAGCACTTGGTTTAAAGGCTTACAAGCACGCATTTGTCAAGCACTAGAGCAAGAAGATGGCAAGGCCACTTTCCAAGAAGATGCTTGGCAGAGAGAAGGCGGTGGTGGAGGAAGAACCCGCATCATACAACAAGGAAATGTCTTAGAAAAAGGAGGCGTCGCTTTTTCAGCCGTACATGGCGCAATTACCGAAGTGATGCAACAGAAGCTCAAGATGCCTTCAGGAGAATTTTTCGCTACAGGGGTCTCCATCGTTTTACACCCTTACAGTCCTCACGTACCTATCATTCATATGAACGTACGGTATTTTGAGTTGTCTCAAGACGATCAAATTCACCAGCAGTGGTTTGGTGGGGGAATTGATTTGACGCCTATTTACATTGTACCTACACAAGCAAAGTGGTTTCATCAGCAGTTAAAGCAAGTATGCGATCAGTATCACCCTGACTATTACCCTCAATACAAGTCTTGGGCAGATGATTATTTTTACTTGCCTCATCGAAAAGAAACGAGAGGCGTAGGGGGCATTTTTTTTGATCGCTTACAGCCCAGTGACACCAACCCTTTAGAAAGCTGTTGGCATTTTGTACAGGCGGTTGGAGAGGCTTTCGCACCTACTTATATACACCTGATGCAAGAAAATAAAACCAAAACCTTTGATGAACAAGCCAAGGCTTGGCAAAGTTTACGTAGAAGCCGTTATGTGGAATTTAACTTGGTGTATGATGCAGGTACAAAATTTGGCCTAGAAACCAACGGGAGAACAGAATCTATCTTGATGAGCATGCCTCCCGAAGCCCACTGGCGTTATAACTATCAACCCGACAAAGACACCCCTGAAGCCCATACGCTTCAACACTTAAAAAAGGAGATTGACTGGATAAACCTGTAAACGATGAAAGTACTTAAAAAACATCCCTTTGCGGTAGAAGCGTTTTTCGACTTCTCGCTTGTACTGGCTTACGCGTTCCCAAAAGAAATACTGCAAGAGAGGCTTCCAGCGCACTTGACAGTAGACAACTTTGGCGAATATGGTTTTGTAGCTGCAGCGATGGTACGTACGCGTCATTTAAGACCCAAGGGCTTTCCACGTTTTTTAGGAAGGAATTTCTTCTTAACAGGGTACCGCATCTTTACAAAGTACCACGACCAGCGCGGTAAGCGTTTACGGGGTTTGTACATTCTGGGCTCACATACTGATAAACACACGATGAAAGTAGCAGGGAATATCTTTACCCATTACCACTACGTGCACAGCCCTATTCAGTGGAAACGCGATAAAAGTACTTTAGAAGTGTGGTCGGAGACAGCAGAACCTATTAAAAAATTGCAGGTAAAAGCACTATGGCCTACGGAGGAGACTGCCCCACTGCCTGTACATTCTCCGTTTGAGAGCTGGAAAGAAGCCCGTCGCTTTGCTGGACCGCTTCCCTTTACTTTTACTTACCAAGAAGAAGCGAAGCAAATGACGATCATAGAGGGGGTAAGACAACACTGGCAGCCACAACCTGTACAAATTGAAAAAGCGCAAATCGGCTTTATTGAAGCCGAGTTTCCCGATACTACCCCCCTCTTAGCCAATAGCTTTGTGGTACAACAAGTGCCTTACTGGTGGAAAAAAGGAAGAATAGAACAATACTAATAAAAACAACTAATAGAAGCACTGATGTCTCAAAACCGAAAACCTTTTGAAGGAGTCCTCAATATCATACGATTCAACTGGCATTTTTATGTTATAGCGGGTATAGCTATTATCGTAGGGATGAATGCTTGGTGGTTACTTCCTATTTTTGTACCATCTCTGCTCTTTTGGCAAGATATAATTTTTTTAGGAATGGGCTTAGCAGTGGTCTATCTGATAGGCTCTCTGTTAGTTTCTCACTACATTTATGACCTTTCTGATCTATACCGCTTTCAGTGGCTACAACAACTGCATTTACCCAAAGAAGGGCACTTTGTGAACATCCATTCAGGTTTTGACGAGACCTCTCACCTACTTCAGCAACAGTTTCCTGAGGCTACCTTTCATTTATTAGATTTCTATGATCCTACCATTCATACAGAAGTATCTATCCAGAGAGCCAGAAAATATGCGCCCCCTCCTGCTGCTACCCAATCAGTTGCCTATAATCAATGGCATACACTTGTGCCTAAAGCAGCCGTTATTTTTGGTATATTAGCCATTCATGAACTACGTAAAAACGATGAAAAAGTGGCATTCTTACAGGAAGTAGCCAAGGCACTTACGCCAACTGGTAAGTTTATTCTCGTGGAGCATTTGAGAGATCACAATAACTTCTTAGCCTACGGTCCAGGCTTCTTTCACTTCTTCTCTAAGGCGACTTGGTTGCGTTGTATAAAAGAGGCTCGGCTTACTGTAAGGGAGACTTTTAAAGTCACACCTTTTATTCAAGTATTTGTCATTACTTTGCCCTCCTAGCCTATGCTTTCTATTGCACTTCATCTTAAATTGGCGGGTATTTCTATGCTACTCCTCAGCCTGGTACATATTATTTTTCCACGGTATTTTCATTGGAAAAATGAGCTAGCGCCGCTCTCTCTCATTAATCGGCAGCTTATGTATGTGCATACCTTTTTTGTGGCTTTGGTCGTTTTTCTGATTGGTGCGCTGTGTACTTTTGGTACGAGTGCCTTGTTACTACCTAGCTTACTTGCTCGGTACATTAGCTTAGGTTTGGCTGCTTTTTGGGGATTGCGTCTCTTTTTTCAGCTAGGTGTGTACAGTCGTAAACTATGGCAAGGAAAAGCCTTTGAAACCAGCGTACACATTCTTTTTACCTTTGTTTGGATATATTATACGGGTATATTTATCTGGATATATGTAAGGCAGACGGGATTTATTATAAGTGAGTAAGCTGTCAACCTAGCTATTCACACAATCACTTACTCACTTATTCACTCTTACAAGGCAGGGATGGTCAGCTCATCACCTGGATGAATCAAGTCATTTCTTCCTCTTTTTTCCATCAATTGGTTGGCCTCGGATATTTTTTCCCACTTTGTCCCATCGCCGTAGAACTTCTCAGCAATAGCCCATAGCGAATCCCCTGCTCGTACAATATAGACGGCTTCTACGTTATTATCAATCCCTTCACTGTCTTCCTCCCCTGCTTCTTCCTTTCCAGCTACTTTGATACCGTGCTTTACCTTACTAATCCCTTTCACACCCTTTACCACCTCAATGACTTTTCGCTTGTCATCATCGCTGTTTACTTCTCCTTTGACGGTGGCTACTTTATCTGCGACCTGAACGCTTAGGTTGGTAATCGCCACCTTAGTACGTTTAATAGCTACTTGAATACTATCTTCTGTAATTTGGTTGACCACTTCTGCAGAAGCATTTTTTAAGAAATCTTTCATGGCAATAA
Organism: uncultured Cytophagales bacterium; assembly: GCA_937911505.1. Lineage (GTDB taxonomy): Bacteria > Bacteroidota > Bacteroidia > Cytophagales > Thermonemataceae > CALEMF01. The sequence goes on along the minus strand of CALEMF010000005.1, from coordinate 3,057 downwards.
AAGTTTATACAAGGGTTTATGATGAATAAGTTGTCTGTAAATTTATACGTAGCCTTTGGTAAGGCGTTGGATGTATTTACCAATGATGTCAAATTCTATGTTAATCTGCGTACCCACTTCAATCTGGTGAAAATTAGTGTGTTCATAAGTATAAGGAATAATGGCTACTGAAAAGCCTGTAGGCTGAGAGTTAACCACCGTAAGGCTCACGCCATTCACACAGATAGAGCCCTTTTCAACTGTGTAGTTCCCTGAAGCAGGATCGAAGGTGAAGTCATACAGCCAGCTACCGTCCTCCGAGGTAACCTTCGTACACGTTCCTAGCTGATCTACGTGGCCTTGTACAATATGTCCATCAAGCCGCCCGTCCGCAAGCATACAGCGCTCTAAATTAATTTTGTCACCTACTTGCCAATTTTTTAGATGCGTTTTGCGGAGGGTCTCTGCAATAGCCGTAACCGTATGTAAGTGTTGGTGATCGGTGGCTACTACCGTCAGGCACACCCCATTGTGGGCTACACTCTGGTCTATTTTCAAGGCAGGGGCTAACTCACTCTCAATCGTAAAATGTAAGTTGGTTCCTTCTTTTTTTACCTCGTGTAGTGTCCCGAGCGTTTCTATAATCCCTGTAAACATTCTTTGCTTTGTTTGGCTTTGTAATACAATACTAAAGATGAGTATTGAAATCATAACTTACAAACGGCGTCTTAGTTATTTCTTTATTTACATAATGTGTTCTATTTTTACAGTATGGGGCTTGAAGATACTTACCGACATAAAGGCTTGCGCAATCAGCTAGTACAGCTTATACGAAGAAAGGGCATTGAAGATGAGCGTATCTTGACCGTCATCCAGACATTACCGCGTCACTGGTTCTTAGATACGGCCTTTCTAGAACACGCTTACCAAGACAAAGCTTTTGCGATAGGAGAAGGGCAGACGATTTCACAGCCTTTTACGGTGGCTTTTCAAACCCAACTGTTGGCGCTCCAAAAGTACGATAAGATTTTAGAAATAGGAACTGGTTCGGGCTACCAAGCTTGTATTTTAGCGATGCTGGGCGCTAAAGTGTATTCTATTGAGTACAATGAAGTACTACATCAAAAAGCCCAGAAACTGATTCAGCAGGTCAATCTTGGAGGAATGACCAAACTTTTTCAAGGGGATGGCTCACGAGGACTTCCCGCTTATGCGCCTTTTCAGGGGATTATCGTAACGGCGGGTGCGCCTACCGTTCCTAATGCACTCCTAAAGCAGCTCAAGGCGGGCGGTAGGTTGGTAATTCCTGTAGGAGACGAGAAAGTACAGACCATGATGCGCATTACCCGTAAAGGAGAAACTACTTTTGAGCAGGAAGCTTTTGAACAGTTTAAGTTTGTACCACTTCTAGGCAAACACGGTTGGAAAAATTAATACATTATAAACAATGACAAAGAAAAGTAAACAGGTAAGTGAATCTTTCACGACAATGACAGAGATGGTACTTCCCAACGATACCAACACCCTTAATAATTTGATGGGAGGACGATTGATGTATTTTATGGATGTGGTTTCTGCTATTGCTGCCCAGAAGCACTCCAATCGTACAGTAGTCACTGCCTCGGTAGACAACGTTCATTTTGGGAGACCTATCAAACTGGGGAATGTCGTCACGCTAGAAGCCAAAGTTACCCGTGCTTTTAACTCTTCTATGGAAGTACACATCAAGGTGTATGCAGAAGATATCCCAGCACAGACAAAAGTAACCACCAACAGTGCCTTCTTTACCTTTGTAGCGGTAGACCAGTCAGGAAGACCCATTGATGTGCCTGAAGCCATTCCAGAGAGTTCAGAAGAAAAAAAGTTGTATGAAAGTGCTTTGAGAAGACGACAGTTGCGTTTAATTCTAGCAGGTAAAATGAAACCCGATGAAGCAGGTGAACTAAAAGCCCTCTTTGTGAATGCCCAACAGGTATAGCACTACTTTAAGACGCTTTTCCACTAATTTTCTCAGTTTCGTAGTGATCCATAATGCGCTGACGCATGTATTTCCCTTTGGAAGGGGCACTTAATAAGTCTAAAAAAACTTCCTTAGGGACCGCCTTGTATTGGTATATTTCTGCATTACTTACAAACTCTACTTCCAATGTTTGCGTAGCCTCATCGTAGCCTAAAGAAGCAACCATGGTAGAGTTGACGGGGGTTCTCTTCATCGTAATCCTCTTTTTTCAGTTTGCTTTCTTAAAGATAAAAGGATATTTTTGAAATAAAAAGCTTTTTACGCGATCCAACACCTATGCAATTGCACGAATTACGCGCCTTTTTTCAAGCCCCCATTTACCTCATTCCTGAAAAAGAAGTTCCCCTTTCTTTTAGAGAAACCCTTGAGGAAGAAAAGCCTTATTTAGCCATCTTCGCTACCGAAATGGACAGTAAAACGACGAATGCAGCAGATAAACACGTATTCGAACGTATGTTACAAGCTTTGAATAAGCAACAGGGAACACAGCTACAAACCACCAGTTTTAACCACTGGTTTGCAGAAAGGTTTACACCCAATCGGTTCGAAAATGACTTAGTAGCCACTTCTGTAGAGATCGTACTTATTTTTGGGGTAGCTATGGAGCGCTTTGGATGGTCTACCAAGCTCCTTCCTTATGAAATTGTTCAGGAGGAAAACATACAGTACCTTTGGGTGGATAGCTTGGCTACTATAGAGCAAGACGTAACAAAGAAGAAACAATTATGGGAGCAGTTACTAACTATTTTTAATAAAAAGCGATGAATATACACCTTCTAAACTTAGCCATGGTGACCATATCATTATGGCTAAGTACTCATGTAAAATACTCATGTAAAAGCACAACAAACCCTTGTTTTACAACCCGATGCTACGCAAGGCAAGGATGCTTTCATTTGGTTTATTGAAAGTCAATCTACCAAGTATGGTGCTACCAACGACAAAAACTATGGGAATTCGAAGATGTTTATAGCACAAGAATGGACCTGGAAATACAATGTGGGTAGTAGAAGAAGCCTTCTTGCTTTTGACTTGACTAGTATTCCTGAGCAGGCCAT
>CALEMF010000004.1 GCA_937911505.1 uncultured Cytophagales bacterium | reverse complement strand
GATTTTCTTGATTTAGCTGCGCTGAGCTCGCAAGCTCGGTTTTTGGTTCGTTTTTCATCAAGAACCGGAACGAAGTGGAGTTCAGTGAAGCTAAAAAATGAACGAAAGGTAAATAGAAGTATAAATGATAAAAACTTCGCAAAATGTTAATTATGCAGAATTTAATTTTTAAATATTCTCTAAGTCTCACGTTTCATTTCACAAAAGAGGGTTTTCTAACACCTAGCGAAGCCATTCCTTGTAGCTTGACTGACCTTGAAACTCATTTTTGCTGGAATCAACACTCACTTAATTGATTATACAGAGGTTTTAAAAGCAAAATTAAACATTCCTTTAGTCCAATGGGTGGATGGTAGCTTTATCAGTAAAAAAGAATACCCCAACGACATAGATGTAGTTACTTTTATTCCCTATAAGACTTACGAATTAGAAAGTCACTTTCTCTCAAAACTCAGGAAGACATATGAGAAAAAAGCTATTGATAATTATTTTGTAGCAGTCTATCCCGAAACACATCAAAAACACTCCGTTTTTATGATGAATCGAAAAGAATGGTTATTTTTGTTTAGTGGCACACGCCGAGACCTTTACACAGGTTTACGTTATACGAAGGGATTTTTAGAACTAAGTTTAACATTATAATGGAATTCAAAGAGCAACCTAAATATGAGCATATTTTGTTAGCAATAGATGACCAAATTGCCCTTATTCATAAGACTAATGAAGCTATCAGTCGGAATCAAGGTGATTCACTACAAGTAGAGCAATTACTGGATTTGAAAAATCAACACACAGCAACACTTCAAGAGTTACTGTCTCATATTTTTAGCACTTATCAAATTGAGTTGAAAATTTCGGCTTGATTATTACGAGTAAGACCTCTCAAAGAATATGTACTCAATATATAAATTGAGTGCATCTAAAATATTTCCTCTGGTTTCTTCGATGGTCTCTCCCTCAGAAATTACCGCAGGTAGTTCTTTTACTTGGGCTATGTAGCCTCCTTCCTCTGCTTGTTTGTATTGAATAGTTAACTTCATTTTAACTCAATGGAACACAACCTCATTAACAATGATATACATATTCTACTATTTGTCAGAATTTCATTAGTAAAAATTTTTATGTGACGCTTATGTGACTAAAGTAGAGAAATGTACTATATTTACTCTTAAATTCAACTTTTTTATGTGATTATGAATGAAAGAGAGCTAAATACTCTACTGAGTGAGTTGAGAAGTATTCCTACTGAAACAGAATGGATTGAGTTTAAAACTAGTAATACTCAACAACTAGGAGAATACATATCGGCTCTATCAAACGCTGCCTGTATTCATAACGAGCCTTATGGGTACTTAGTCTTTGGTATAGAAGATAAAACCCATAGAATAACAGGAACTGAATTTGATCCAAATTCCAAAGCTAAAGGAAATGAAGATTTAATTCCTTGGTTAACAAGATTATTGAATCCAAGAATACATTTTGAGTACTACATTTTAAATCACAGGGAAGGAAGAGTTGTAATTTTTAAGATAAATGCAACTATCAATACACCTGTCACATTTAAAGGAACCGCATTCATACGAATTGGATCTTACAAAAAGAAACTTTCAGAATACCCAGAAAAAGAACGACTTATCTGGACAAAGGAACCAGCCATTCAATTTGAGAGTGAAGTAGCTAAAGAAAATTTGACTGTTGATGATATTCTGGAGTTACTTGATTATCCATCATACTTTAGTATGATGGCCTTACCTCTCCCCTCTAATAAAGAAGGCATAATTGAAAAGTTAAAGCAAGAAAAACTGATAATCAAGGAAGGTTCTATCTACGGCATTACTAACCTTGGAGCGATACTATTTGCAAGGGTCATCGAGCGCTTTGAAACTTTGGCACGAAAAACCGTTCGAGTTATTATCTATGATGGTAAGAGTAAACGCAAAACTATAAAGGAACAAATCGGTAAGAAAGGCTACGGTGTTGGATTTCAGGGTCTTGTAGACTATATTGATGACCAGCTTCCAACTAACGAAATGATCAATAAGACTTTGAGAAAAGAGGTAAAAATGTATCCCAAATTAGCTATTAGGGAGTTAGTGGCTAATGCTATTATTCACCAAGACTTTCAAGAACATGGAACTGGACCAATGGTTGAAATTTTCTCTGATCGAATTGAAATAACAAATCCCGGAAAACCCTTAATTGATACCTTACGATTTGTTGATCATAATCCACAATCTCGAAATGAGAGATTAGCTCATTTTATGAGAAGGCTTAATATTTGCGAAGAGCGGGGTAGTGGAATTGATAAGGTACTTTGGGAATGTGAGTTTTCTCAACTACCTGCTCCTAAGTTTATTAAAGGCGAAAACTATACAAGAGTTATTATGTACTCTCATAAAACCTTAAGGCAGATGGATAAAGAAGATAAAATTAGAGCGACCTATTTGCACGCTTGCCTAAAAAATGTCTCTGGCGAAAATATGACAAATCAAACCTTAAGAGAACGGTTAGGAATAAAAGAGAAAAACTATTCAATAGCTTCTCGAATTATTTCGGAAACTATAAAGGCTGGATTGATTAAGAGCTACGACCCTGATAATAATTCAAAAAAACACGCTAAGTACGTGCCATTCTGGGCATAGTTATGTGACACTTATGTGACGCTAGCAGTCTAAATAGTGTTCAATTTGATTTAAACGTAGATTCTAATGTGATCTAAATACTATCATCTCAAAAACCCCAACCACCCATGAAACCCCTTCTACTCCTCTCCCTCCTAGCCACCTTACTACTTACACAACTAAAAGCCCAGTCTTTTGAAGGGAAAGTCGTTTACAAGCCCTTTGAGGTAACGGAAGATCCTGACGAAATCGTTCCTGAGGACTCTGTAGTACTATGGATCAAAGGGGAACAAGTGAGAGCCACTAGCTATATGGGAGGTCGCCCATTGATGGATATACTCTACACACAAAGTAAGCTCTACGAGATCGATCACGCGCAAAAGACCATCCGTGAGAAAACACACTTATTGAAAAGACAACAAACACAATATCGACTTCAAAAGAAAACAGGTAAGCTATACCTCGACAACGCATTGAATACCTATTTTGTAAAAGTAGATAGCACCATTCAAATGAAAGTACAAGTATACCCGCTCGTGACGACCACCCAACCTTATTTACTTACCTACTGTCAGAATGTAAAGGGTGTATACGCTACGGAGGTGCTAAACAAACAGGCAATGTCTGTTGCTGATGTCATTTTTATGCGCCCCAAAGGATACCAATCGGGAAGCATCATCCCTGCTGAAGAAGATATCCTACTTCCTGAAACGCCTTTAGACGCGACCCCTTAAAAACATTTCTTTCCGTCAAATGCTTTAAATAGGAAATTCCTAATAGCGCTGGTATGGGCAAAAGAACACACATCGAAGACTACCAAAAGGTACAAAAAGCAGACGACCTCAATGACCTAGTAAAAGATAAACGTGCTGCTAAACGCGCGAATAAACAAAAGAAAAACCGTAGAGAGCGTCATTATGTAAAAACGCTACTACGCCACCTCACTGACGACCAAGACTAAAAATATGCTTAGGTTTTTTACTCGTTTATTTCTCGATCTAAAATAAGTGCGGTGGTCTGAAAATCCAGCGAGGAGGTGGGCTGGTTTTGCGGGTAAAAGCTTTGGATTTGGCTTCGCTGAGCTCGCAAGCTCGGTTTTTGGTTCGTTTTTGGCTACGCCGAGCTCGCCAGAGGCTCGGTTGACTGCGTCGAGCTCCTGCGTCGGTTCATCAAGAACCGGAACGAAGTGGAGTTCAGCGAAGCTAAAAAATGAACGAAAGGTAAATAGAAAGATAAGTGACGAAAATTCCGTAAAATATTAATTGCGCAGAATTTAATTTTTAAACATCCTCTTAACAATATATGCAACTACTACAGCTCGCACAGGAAGAATTAACCAGAAGCAACGCCGACAAAAAACACCCTTTTCGTTATTTTGTACTTGCGACTTTAGGAGACTACCCCGAAGTCAGAACGGTAGTAAGCCGTAAAGTCACGCAAGACTTATCTGTTGTATTTTTTACCGATACAAGAAGCCCGAAAGTCGCCCAAATCGAGGATAAGGCACGTGTATCTGCCTTGTACTACCATCCCAAAAAGAAACTACAGGTACGTATCAAAGGTACGGCAACGCTTATTTCTGCGAGTGATCCTACTTACACACAGTTTTTACACCAAGCGCAGCAGTCTTCTCTGAAAGACTATACCACCCAAAAAGCTCCAGGCAGTATTTTAGAAGCCATTGACGATACACTTACCCAAGAAAAAGTCTACTTCTCTCCTATTAAAATTACGCCAGCAATAGTAGAGGTTTTACAGTTAGGAAGAGAACAACATTTGCGTAGCGCCTACTACAAGCAAGAAGACACCTGGGTAGAAAAAAAACTGGTTCCTTGAATATTCGGTTCTGCGTTGACTACTCCTTTATTTTAATATAGATATGCTTGATGTGCGTATGGGCTACCTCTCTCACATCGACGATGAAGTCTTCTTTGAGTGATTTAATAAGTGGTGTTAGCTTCGTAAAGCCATAATTTCTAGGGTCAAAGTCGGGCTTTTTCTTCATAATCAGACTCCCTACCTCTGCCAAGAAAGCCCATCCATCGTCATCAGCTAGGTCATTTACAGAGCTTTTTACCAATCGAATAAAGGTTTGGTCAATCGCGTCCAATTCTTGCTCGTTTTCTGTCGTTTGTGAGGGCTTTTTATTTACTTTTTTAGAGGTACTGCCTAGTATTTCTATATAGATAAACTTGTCACATGCCACAATAAAGGGAGAAGGCGTTTTTTTCTCACCCAGCCCAATCACAAACATTCCCGACTCTCGTAAGCGCGTAGCCAAACGGGTAAAGTCACTATCGCTTGATACTAAGCAGAAGCCATTTACTTTATTGCTATGCAGAATATCCATGGCATCGATAATCATCGCAGAGTCGGTGGCGTTTTTTCCTTTGGTATAGCTATACTGCTGAATCGGCGTAATCGCATTTTCGAGTAGTGGTTTCTTCCAACCAGCTACTTGGCGTTTGGTCCAGTCGCCATAGATGCGCTTGATGGTAGGCGTACCAAACTTAGCAATCTCATTGAGCATTTCCTTCACGTGTGCATGCGGAATATTGTCTGCGTCAATCAATACAGCTAGATTAAGGTCTTTATTTTTCATTAGAAGAGGTGTTTAATACTTCTTTTAGCACATTGGTACCATTAATAGCCGCTGGAAAGCCTGCATACACGCTCATAAGGATCATAATTTCGGCCATTTCTTCTGGTGTAATCCCAATTTGTAAGCCTGCTTGTATATGGAATTTGAGTTGCGCACTAGCCGTTCCCAGTACGGTCAAAGCAGCAACGGTGGCAATCTCTCGGTTTCTCAGGTCTAAAGCGGGTCGGGCGAGTATATCTGCAAAAGCAAACTCTACCACATATTTGGCTAAGTCAGGCGAGATGTTTTGATAGGCTTCTTCGAGTATTTTCACTTGACTACTATCCAGTTTACTCAACTGTGCTGCTCCTATCTCGTAGCGTGTTTTATTTTCTGGTATTTTAGTAGATATTATTTTTCCCTCCTTATCTTGAATCCCTTTTGCTTTGCGTTCGGCTAGTACCTCTTTCAATGCGTTCATCCCGTTAATAGCACTTGGGAAGCCAGCATAAACAGCCATCTGTAAAATAATTTCTTGTACTTCAGCTACTGTACAACCCACGTTCAGCGCAGCGTTGAGGTGTACTTTGAGTTGTGGGGTGGCGTTGCCCATCGTCGTAAGCGCTGCCACTACCGCTATTTCTTTTGTTTTTAAATCTAAAGTCTTTCTGTCATAAATTTCTCCAAAAGCATAAGCAATGATATACTTAGCCAAATCTGGCGAAACCTCTTCTAAAGATTTGACCACCTTCTCTCCTGCCTCTCCGTCAATTTCTTTGAGATTTTTAAGACCTGTTTCGTAACGATTTGACTGTTCAGTGGCGTCCGCTTCCTTTTTCATATTCGTTTGGCAATTAATCAGTAAAGACAGTGATAGTAGTGTAAAAAGTACTCGCATGTAAAATGATCTGGTCTGGAAAGTGAATATACATAAAAAAGCCAGATCGATCCTAGTGGCAGTGCTTGAAAGTGCGCAACTTTCGGCTTGTGTAGAAGATTAATAAATATCAGAAAAAGTCAGAAACGCTTAACTTGGAGAAAAAAGTAATTTCTTACCCTATGAATATCCTCTCTTGTACACCAGAAGACCTAAAAGGTATTTTTGAGTTATATGAATATGCAACCAACCATCAAAAATCGAAGAAGACAGTAGCCGTTTGGCCAGCTTTCGAAAAGAGCCTTGTACAAAACGCCATTGCAGAAAAAAGGCAATGGAAACTCCTAGTGGAAGAAGAGATGGCTTGTGTCTGGACGATTACTTTTACTGATCCGCAAATCTGGGAAGAAAAAAACGACGATCCTGCCATTTACATTCATCGTATTGCTACGCATCCGCATTTTAGAGGTAATTATTATGTAAAAGACATCATAACTTGGGCTAAAAGCTACGCAAAAACACAACAAAAGCGCTTTATAAGGTTAGATACCGTGGGGAATAATGAAAAGCTCATTGCTTATTATACTAAGGCAGGTTTTACGTTTCTAGGGATGTTTACCTTAAAAAACACCGATCAATTACCCGCCCATTATCAAGATGGCCCTGCTTGTTTGTTTGAGATTGATCTGGGGAATGATGAGAGGTCTGCTCCTGCCAAGTGACGGCTATTGAGCAGGCATCTTGACTGAAACACCTCCCCTTCAGGACCCAGATACCCGCCCTATTGTTTCACCTAGGCGAAAACGCCCACGCAAGACGATACTTACTACTCAATACTTTGTACTAAATATCAATTATACTAAAAATTGAATCGTCATCTATTTTCCTAAAAGCCTCAAAAAAAAGTCTTTTTCTTTTCAGATTCGCGGGAGAAGTGCTTACCTTGTATGGTGTTGAGCGTGTTCATAAAACGCTGATTACTTTTGTTGTGAAAACATTTCTTTCAATACTTATACGGTTCTCCTAGAACCCCTTATTACCTATGTCTCTTTCTTTTTATAACAAATCTAGCTTCTTGGGCTGCCTATTAGGCGTATGGCTGCTTTGCCCCATCCACGCCCAAAACATCGTTGGCCCAAAGAGCGTCTCAGAGCGCACGGTGGTAGAATACTCCATCTATGGCGACTATGATGACATCAGTTGGGAAGCCGTTGGCGGGCAAGCCATGTACGAACTCCCCCTGCCCATTGGCGGCGGGCTCGGCGGCGGCAGTAGCCCCAGCGGCCCTATGCTCCATACCGTTTCGGTCTCTTGGGACTGCAACCGTACCAGCGGCCAGCTCATCTTCCGCTAT
>CALEMF010000003.1 GCA_937911505.1 uncultured Cytophagales bacterium | reverse complement strand
ACACGGGCTTTCAAGACTACTACCAAGCCTACCTGACCCAGTGGCGCAGTGCACAGCACCTGGAACAGTTTAGCGAGACAGAGTGGCAGCAACAGTTTACCAAAGGAAGCGAGACCCTTTCTGGCTCGACGATCCTAAGGCTGTGATGACAGAAGCTTGGCAATATTGGAAGCTGTGGCAGTCTTATGAAAACCTAGGAGATAACGAGCCCCTTAACACCCTGCACCAACAAACCGCACAATTAGACATTACGCAAGAAACCTTCCAAGCACTCTTTACACTTGCCTACGAGCAGTATATTCAAGCGCGTTATGCACAAATGGCGGCTTACGAGAAACAGCTCTATCCGGGTAACGATACCCAAAAACCCAAAGCCATCGACCAAGACGCCCGCATGCTCGCCAGCCGCATGATGAGCGAAGAGGATAGCCAAGTAATGGTACAGTATAGCCAATTGGAGGAGCTGTACTTAGAAGGGCTCAAGAAGCTCCTAGATAGCAACCAGCTTGATCCTACTTGGCTCTTTGCCCAAAAGCCCGTCAACTGGCTGCAATTATTTGAAGCAAAAGGGGCTAAAGACATTAGTCTGAAGATCAAAGCGAAGTTACAAGGCATTCAGCAGTACAAGCCTTCTTACAAGATGCTCTACGACCCTATTAGTGGACAAGCTCTCGATCAAGACGTCATCCAGCCCGCTGCGCCTAACATTGCGCTTCTGACCCAGCAGAAAGTAGCGAAATTACAAGCAGCAGGCTATAAAGAGCAACTTGAAGATATCTTCCAAGAGCGCTACCTCGTATTAAAGCATATTACACAACTATGGAATACCTTCCGGCGGAGTAATGCTACCCTCATTCCAGTAGCGCCTAAAAATGCCTCGCCCTTAGAAAAAGGGATTTCCGCTATGATGCCTCGTACCCGCCCTTTCGAGTATCCCCGTCATGGTAGTACCAGCCAGTACCCTGGTCAAGATATTTATGCAGGCGGTGGCGCCAACTTGCTAGAGAAACTCTACGAAGCCATTAGTGATTTTCAAGCCATTAGTTATGTATACCTGCTCAATCAAGACCCTGCTAGCTTGGCGCGTGACGGTTTTTGGGGTAGCTTGGTAGAGGCATTAGGCGAAAGTACCATTGCCGCTCAAATTGCGAGCAGCCAAGATATCATTGCCGAAGTATTACCCATGTTGCAAGAAGCAGGCTTACCTCTCACTAAAGCCCAGTTGGCCCGTGGCGAAGCTACCTTAATGGAAAAAGCAGGGGCTGCGGTAGGCGCTACCATCCCTTCCCTAATTGCACTGCTAGTGGTATCGCTGGCTACGGAAGGCTTGGGCAGTATCGCTGCCGTACGTGCAGTAGGCGCTACGATGGAAAGAGTACTAGTACGCCGCTTTGGTGCAACGTTAGGCAAGCGCATTTTTCAAATGACGGTAACTACTGGGAAAAGCTCTCTTGACTTCTGGCTATCAGGAGGTAGTGCTGCCGCAGGGGCTGGAGAAGGGCTTATCACAGCGTTGTTAGGAAAAAAATTCAACATCTTACAAGCCCTTCGCGATCAAAATGTGCGTAAAGCTGTGCAGGCCTTTGCTACTCGCACCGTCTTAGGTACGGGAGCAGAAGTGACGGGCGAATATACAGGTGAGCTATTTAAAAGTCTAGGAAAGCACGGGTTAGACCTTCCCGCTGTGGTAGCACAAACCTTTGGTACCACCACCGACCAAGCCACTGATAAATTCTTTGTTACTGTCATTGTCTGTGTCTTGTTTTCTGGCACTAGCCAAGTAGCAGCCCTTCTTCCGCAGGTGCGGCAAGTCGCTGAAGCACGACAAAAGAAAGACCCTAGCCACGTAGGCTACCAGCGAGCGCTTGCCATCTTGGCAAAAATTGAGCAAACTGAACGTGACTTAGTAGATTTACAACAGGCCTTTCCGCAGGTAGATACCAAGGTAGTAGACGAACCCAAAAGCCCTTACGCAGGGAAACTAGGCAAAGATGCCACCGTGGAGGTAAATGTAGCCTACCTTGAAAACGAGCTAGCAGGTAAAAAGGTAGGGATGGAGGAATTTGCCCACCTCTGGATAGAGCTAGCCGACCGCATCGACAACAGCATTCTTGATAACCTCGCTGTCCAAATACAGCGTACGGATACTTACCAACACCTGTCGAAAGGGACGGCTTATGCACAACTAGCGCAAGAAACTAAACAGCCTGATCGCTACTTACTGAAAGAGTTTTTGGCACAGTCTATTGCCAATACCACCACCCGCAAGGATTTTAAGGCGATTTTTCAGCAGATTTTAGAGAAAATCCTCACTTTTCTAGGCATAGATAACCAAAAAACTGCTGAAAAAGACCTTACTAAGCTCTCCGTAGATCAGTTTGTAGTGTTGGTACAAAAAGAAATTACCAGCCAGCAACCTATTACCCAAGCCACCAGCCAAGAGATCGTGTCCTTTCTACAGGGTGACACCGACGTACTGACCATTGAAAACTCTGTACTCGCTGGTAAGGAAGCAAAGGGCTCGTTTACGGTGGAGAATTATTATGGGTTGTTGGATCGGTTTAAACCTGACCCTATTAAGAAGCAAAGAAAGGCGCTTATCAAAAAATTAGGTGGGGCAAAAAGAGTTAACGAGGAGTTAAAATTGAGTGAAGAAGACTTGGTCTTATTGGGACAGTTGGGAGAAGACAGAATTTTAGAATTAGCCACATTTAATCAGAAAGAAGTTAGAAGTGCTATTCAAGAAATCATTAAAAATAAAATTTCATTCTTCTTGAAGAGTGTACTAAACTTAAATGAAGAACAGAACATAAGACTAACCAAATCACCATTATCCTCAAACGCTAAAATCAGTGATATTGAAAGTCTAAACAAATCATCACTAATCCATCTCAAAGCTGCTGATGAAGCTTTAATTGACAAAAATATTTCTTTAGCTATCGAGCATTTTGATAGTTTCAAAAAATCAACCGGACTGTTCTCTGAGCAGCAGTTTATGGGTATTGAGACTTCACTTTCCTCAATTCATAATACCACTAATACGCAGTATTATAGAGATCCTAAGATGACTGTCAAGCAGGATTCAAAAGTGGTAGAAGTGAGACCTCAGGTAATAGGTTATAAAAATCGCTACCTGAATTGTGGTATCAGTGTAGGTAATTTTGAAGGAGAACTTAAAAATATAAATAAGTTTAATGATAAAATCTCAGATAATAGTGACTTGAATGAAGTGGAAAAAATAAAAGATAATTTGTTAAATCAGAATTTTACCTACCAACAAGAGCTAATTCAAAGAACAGAAGGTCAATATGATTATACAGTAGATTATGTTGCCGAATGCGTTTTCAAGATTTTCAAATATGGTTTAGGAGCAAGGGGTGAAAATATCGACATGGAAAATCACGTAAAAGGTAGCTCTGATACTGCCTTTAGAGGTTCAACGGAAAAAGTATTAAGTCAAGATAATGGAGGGGCAGCAGCATTTGCTGACTCTGGTGGCTTTGTTTTTATCATAGATGATGTAAGAGGCTGGGATGTAAACAGCATGTATGTTAATTACCTTTCAAAAGAGAATCCTGCTAGAGGTGAAACAGAGATTAGTATCCTTGCCCATGTACCTGCAAGTAAGATTGTAGGAGCACTGTTTGTCAAGAAAAAAGGGGTAGGTTATAGTGTCAAGTCCAGTGATGTTATTAAGAATCCCTACTACCAACAAAAAGATTAACGGATGTTAAACCACGAGAGTTCTCAAGTATCTGCACAGTACTTTATTGAAGTTCGTTCTTTCAATAACAAAGAAAACTGGCAACAACATCTTAATACACTTTTAGAACAAACTACTTCTTGCTATTTAATAGAAAATGGCAGGATATCTTCCTCTAACGCTCATAAACGAGCCGTCTTCGCAAGTTACGTATTGATTGAAACATCTCATTTTAAAAACTTTTACAAGGATTATGAGGAAGACTGGAAAGTAGCTGAACAATGCCCCTATGTTCAAAAGAAAGTAACAGGATTGATAGCTGTCGAATGCTACTACAACTTCTCAGAAATTCTTTTTATTCTTCTGAAAATATCTTTAGGGAGAGTGTTACTCAATCGAGTTAAATACTTAGAAGTGTATAACTTCATAGAAGAGAGGGCGCTTCCTCATCATCGCTGGTATTGGTTTAGAGATTCAACTCTACAAAAATATTTGTTTGATTTTACGCTAATACCTAACTACTTTGATGACACTTATCAAAAACTTCAAAAGGAATTTGAACGACATAACTACCCCCAGACCTGGATTGATACGCAGGACAAAGAAAAGATTGTTGTAACTGACAAGCGAGCTAACGATTTTAAAGTTATCATTTGGGTAATTAGTTGGGATAATCAAGAATTACAATATTATCTGCTTAGAGAGTGTGATAATAATAATTTTTTCACAAAGAAAGTGTTGAATAATCGAAAGTCTATATCCTTAGAGTTTGAGAAGTCTTTAAAGGAAAGGTGGAATACTACGTTCGGAAAAGAAGTCGAAGAGAAAGTTTTACAACTCTGGAATACTTCACCTGCTCCCTTAGATGCAGATGAAAAGTTGTTAGCGATTACTGAAGCCTTTAACGATAAATACCTCGAGCGAGGAGAAACTGACTTGAGGGGTATTCAACTAACAAATCACCATTTCAACGAGCAAGAAATTACAGGGGTATTTGATTTCTCAAGATTTAAGAATGTTACATTTAGTAATACTCTCTTTCAAAATGCCACTTTCAGAAACGTATATATAGATGACTCTACATTTGAAAATACGGAGTTTCAGGCTACAAGTTTTTTTAATTGTACTGTAGAGCAAAGTACATTCGATAATTGTAATTTTCAGGGGTGTTCTTTTTTTAATGTCGATATCAAAAACACTACTATTACAGAAACAAGTCTTAACTCAATATTTTCGGTAGACTTAAACCTAATAAATACTAATAATACCACTTCTTCTTTTAACTTTTGTAGACATCCCTTAAAGAACACTTTACCTAATATTTACTTAAACCTTCAAAAAAGTACTTTTAGAGATTGTAATTTTTTTATAGAAAATGATTGGGAGCAAATATCTTTTAATTCTTCTATTATTGAAAATTGTAGTTTTCAGCAGAGAGCTGTAAAATGGGATGTAATAGACTTATCAAATATCACTCTTTCAAATTCCTTTTTCAAAGACTTTTATTTGAATCAATCAGTTTTCATCCAAGCCGACCTTACCAACGCCAACCTCTCGGGTACCAACCTTGAAAATGCTAACTTTCAAGATGCTAATCTTACCAGTACCAACTTCAAAAATGCCAGCCTCAAAAATGCCAATTTGCTCAGCGCTGATCTTACCGACACCAACTTTGAAGGCGCTGATCTGGAAGGGGCTAACTTTAAGGAAGCTTGGGCGCTACACGTACAAAGAAAGATCACACAGTATTCATTACATACCACCCAACCGCTTCGTCTCCCTCGTAATAAGTGGTGGTTCTTACCTGAGCGCATTGTTTATGCACAAGTAGAAAATCCTATGACAGATCTCAAAGCTTTTGAACCTGCTACCCTTACCTTTGTAGCCAAAACCCAGAATGCCGAAACCGAAGAGGATTTTTATTACCGTATTGCGCAAGTGAGCACGATTATTACTGACGTAGAAGAAGAGGTGGTCGGTTTTGAGTTGGTCAATGGTTTTCAAGTACGCCTTCCCTTTGCCACTCAGCATTTCCCTAAGGAAATGAAGATTGTCATTGAAAGGAAGAATGTGGTGGTGAAAGAGCGTTGAAAAAGGAAAAGGCTTCTACTTATCCAAGTCGTTTACATTGTCCAAAAAGTAACAAAATTCATATTGCTCCATACCGATTTTTGGATAATAAGGAATAGCATCTGGTGCAGCCAATAGAATCAACTTTGCTTGGGGCGCCTCTAGCTTCGTCAATCGGATAAGCATTTTGCCAATGCCTTGCTTTTGATAGGCTTGATCCACTGCTAAATCAGATAAATAAGTGCAGTACGCAAAATCTGTCAACGATCGGCTAATGCCAATAAGCTGCCCCTTATCTCGCGCTGTGACTATCAAATTAGCGTACTTCAACATTTTAGACAAACGCGTTGATTCTTCTACGGGTCTTCTTTCTCCTAGTGTTGACCTAATGAGTACTTCTTTAAATTCCTCGACACTTACATTATCTTCTGTGTTGTATTCAATCATGTTTTTGGAAGGAGTATACATTATACATATATTAAAATCTTGTATTTAAATACTAAAAATCAATGAGACCCAACCAACTTCCTGTAGATGATCTTCAAGATATTGGGAAATATATGTTTTCAGTAGCCAATGGTAATCATATTCTTAGGTACTCAGAAATGGAATATCGAGATTTTTTGGCAAAATCACCCTATCACCTCATTGATCTTTTAATTATATATTATGTCAGTTCAAATTGGGGGTATGATGACCCAAGAATGTTTGAAAATTATGATGAACAGTGGCTCGCTGAAAAAGTAGACGAATCCTTTAAGAGCAGTTTACAATTTGATTTACCTGACTTTAACTACGCAAACTTACTACCTTACCAACAAGTGGTGGTAGACTTTACCAAAGTACTTATCGATAATGTAAAAGATTTTTCAATCTTACTTAATAGTGGTTCTCCTATCGAAATCATTTATGCTGTTTTAGCTTGCAATTTGGATATGGATGATCATAACAAAGTCAAAAATAAAAACCACGCCATTAACAGAGCGCTTGAAATGTATCGAAAAACCTTTACTAAAGGATATACTCTTTCCAAGCCATTTGAAGAGTGGGAATTGGTAATATATTAGTAACCTACAGCTACAG
This sequence comes from uncultured Cytophagales bacterium, assembly GCA_937911505.1. GTDB lineage: Bacteria > Bacteroidota > Bacteroidia > Cytophagales > Thermonemataceae > CALEMF01. The sequence goes on along the minus strand of CALEMF010000003.1, from coordinate 10,105 downwards.
TAAGATCATACACAAGGATTATTTTGAAAATAACCTTAGGCAACCATTTCGCAGGCTGCTCCGTCTTGTTCTAAAAAATGATTATGCTTGTAAAATATATAGTATTGACCCTACTCTCTCTTTTACTGAGCCAATATATGACAGCCCAGCAAGAAGAGAAGCAAACACTCTTAAGTCATAAAAAAAAGCATAATGGCTTCTACATAGCACCAAGTATGAAGTTCTCTGCTATCAACGGACAAACAGCATTTATACCTACTATAAAAGGGGGCTGGATTATCAATCGCTCCATCGTTCTTGGTCTTTCGGGTAGTGGCCTAGCACCTACCATTCAGCATGGTAATATCGTAGCCAATCAAAATGTTCGTCCTTTGATGGGCTATGGTGGCTTACTGATTGAACCTATCATCAGTTCTAATAGGCTTGTTCATATAAGTATTCCTCTGGTAATGGGCGGTGGTTGGGTAGGCTACGTAGAAGACTGGAGCGACCAAGACCAAGTAGATAATGATAATCCCATAGACGAGCAAACGATATGGGTAGCCACACTCGGTGCTATGGCAGAACTCAATGTAACACGCTTTTTTAGGCTTTCTACAGGTATCTCTTACCGCCTCACGCAAGAAGTTGATTTAATAAATACTGATCCTAACGCCTTTCAGAATTGGAATTACGAGGTTACGTTTAAGTTTGGGCGGTTTTAAATTGCCTCTTCATCCGAGGTTGTAGCGTAATCGTCGAATTTCGACGAGTTTTCTAAGCCCCAACGTGACATCTCATAAAGAATTGGGTAGAGACTTTCACCACGCTCAGTCAAAGAGTATTCTACTTTTGGTGGCATTACAGCATAAATGCTACGTTTTATTACTCCATCTACTTCCAGCTCACGTAGCTGCTGGGTAAGCATTTTAGAAGTAACGCCAGGAATGAGTTTAGAGAGTTCACCGAATCGTAGCTTTTCGTATTGAAATAGATCCCATAGAATAGAGGCTTTCCATTTACCACCGATGACTTTTACCGTTTCTGTAACTGGACACGGATTGATAGTAGGTAATTTTTTTTCGCTTTTACCTTTTATTTTTTCTGCCATAACGCTTTGATAATAAATGTAGCATACTTATTTGTAACTATCTTACCAAAAAGTAACTGCTTGATTATTATAGACTTAATACATTACATTTGGTATTAAAATTAAGTAAATAATGCTCAACATGAAATATTTTATCACTGGTGCTACAGGTACGCTGGGCAAAGAGGTTGTAAAAGCCTTACTAAATAAAGGTCATAAAGTTAAGGCTGGAAGCCGAAATCCACAAAAAGACAAGACAATAGAAAATCAGCATGTCGAAAGCGTCTATTTTGACTATGAGGAGGAGCATACGTTTCATAATGCCAGTGAGGTCGATGGTATATTTCTTATGGAACCACCAGCCTTGAATCCTAAAAATACTGATTTAGCCCATTCGTTCTTAGATTATCTTATTCGTAATAAGCCCAAACGCTTTATCTACCTCTCATCACATGGGATGGAAAATTTAGAGGAAGTACCCTTCCATTTAAGGATGGAAGAAAAAATAAAGCGCTCAATACTTAATTGGCACATTATAAGGCCAAGCTTTTACGCCCAAAGTTTTGGTGTGTATGAAAGGGATAATATAGAACAAAGAAATATCATATTCCTACCTGCAGGTCGAGGGAAAACACCCTTTGTTTCAACCTTAGACGTAGGTGAAGCAGTAGCCATTTTACTAACGATGAATAAATTCCCAAGCCACGAGATTAGCATTCTGACTGGAGAAGAGGCATTTGATCATTTTGAGGTAGCAGACATGCTTTCTGAAATACTAGGGCGTACAATAACGAATGTAGACCCAGAAGAATCAGTCTACCGTAAAGTTCTTCAAGAAAATAATATTCCCGCTATGATTGCTGACTATATAATACCGCTTTATGGCCTTATAAAAAATGCGAAAGTAGAAGCAGTTACGCCTGATCTCAAAAAGTTAATCAATCGAAATCCAGAACCTTTAAAAAAAGTCTTACAAAGAGACTTCCTAAAATTATAATATTCATTACAATCCTTCAAAGCTTTAGAAAAATAGTACATAGCATTGTGTTAAGAAGACCAAACTTTTAAATTTTACGAAATGTTGTAATTTTGTGAACAGTAAACGAATCCTCATGAAAAAAGTAACCTATATATTCTTCCTACTAGGCTTGTTGATGCTAATAAGCCCTGAGATAAACGCGCAATGTGTAATGTGTAAAGCAGCCGTAGAGTCAAGCGATAAGATAGAAGCTTATACGAAGGGAATTAACAGCGGAATTCTCTACATGGCCGTGTTTCCTTATCTATTACTATCAGTTGTAGGGTTTATTTGGTACAAAAACCATAAGAAATTTAAAGCCGCTCAAGAGGCACGTAGGCAAGCAAGAAAGCAGTTGAAAGCTTCCCTTAAGTCTTCTTAATACTGGTATGCAAATACTAGGCATTATACCAGCGCGCTACGCCTCTACACGTTTTCCAGCCAAAGCACTTCATATGATAGAAGGAAAAAGCATGGTACAACGTGTATACGAACAAGCCACCCAAGCCAGCTCCCTTAAAGAAGTAGTGATTGCTACCGATCACTTAGCAATTTACAATCACGTAAAAGATTTTGGTGGCCAGGTACTCATGACTTCCGAGCAGCACCCCAGCGGTACAGATCGTTGTATGGAAGCGTTACAAAAAATAGGGAAAGACACCTATGACTATGTAATTAATATTCAAGGAGATGAGCCTTTCATACAGCCTGCTCAAATTGATACCCTGGCACAAGTACTAGCCAACCGAAGTGTAGAGATTGCTACCCTTATGAAAAAGATTCACGACCCTGAAGACCTTTCTGATCTCAATAAAGTAAAAATCACTTTCAATACACAGTACGAAGCCTTGTACTTTAGTCGTCAGGCGATTCCAGCCGTACGACAAGTCGTACCAGAGGCTTGGTTACAACACGCTGATTTTTATAAGCATATTGGCATGTATGCTTACCGAAAAGATATTTTAGAAAAAATCACTGCCCTCTCTCCTTCTCGCTTAGAGCAACTGGAGTGTTTGGAACAGCTTCGTTGGTTAGAAAATGGCTTCAAGATCAAATTGGCCATTACCGAACTAGATAGTTTCTGCATAGATGTACCAGAAGATTTGACCCACATTGCCCTCAAAAAGTTTTTGAACTAAGCTACCTTTTCTGTAATTTACTCCCTACATCTACCTATTTATCCTATTTATGAAAAGTGTGCTTCTTGCTATTTTTTTACTCATCAGTTATGGGCTTACCGCACAAGTTTATACAGGTGGTAACGCGGGTGTAAATGTTGACAATAATAATCTATATGTAGACATTGCCCCCATCATCGGTTACAGAATCAATAGCTTTAATGTAGGTCTTTCACCTGTTATTTCTTACCGCAGAAATCCACAAGATGATGAGACTTACTCTTATGGTGCACGTATTTTCTCCGAATATACTTTATTCAAAGGTTTTTTTCTCCATGCAGAAGCCGAAGCACTCAATGTAGAAGACTTTGCAAATCGTACCCCAGAAGGTGATACGACAAGAGACTGGATACTTGCTGTACCATTAGGTGCAGGCTATAGACAACCCATAGGAGATCGGATTACCGCCCACGCTATGATTCTTTATGATGTCATAGAAGATGAGCGCTCTCCTTACGAAAACCCACTTGTAAGAGCAGGTATTAACTATAACTTCTAAACCCCTATCAACCCATGCAGTTCCTTTTCTCTATCTTACGTTTTTACAGTTGTATTCTTATACTCACCGTAGGCTTGTTAGGATGTGCCGAACTCAATACGGCTCTCAATAAAGTAGGCAGTAAACCCCTTTCAAGTGCAGAAATCGCCAGAGGTTTGAAAGAAGCGCTGAATGTAGGCGTATCCAATGGGGTTAGCGAATTAGTGAAAACAGATGGTTACTTTGGTAATCAGGCCATTAAAATCTTACTTCCACCAGAAGCCGCTAAAGTACAAAACATCATCGAAACGAAAATCCCTGGTGGTAAAGACTTGGTGTCAAAAGCTGTTTTAAAAATGAACAGAGCCGCTGAGGATGCTGCCAACGAGGCAAAGCCTATCTTTACCAAGGCCATCACCGATATGACCATTCTAGACGCCAGAGATATTCTTTTTGGCAAGCAAGATGCCGCTACGAGCTACTTACGTCAAAAAACGTATCAGCAACTAGTGAGTGCCTATGCACCCAAGATTAATAATTCCTTGAAAAAAGTAGGCGCCCAACAAGCCTGGAAAGCAATGGTCGATCCTTACAACAAAGTAGCTGGAACCGTCGTAGGAAATGCTTTTGGTGCTAAAGAGTCAATCGAAAGCGACTTGGGTGCGTATGTCACCAGTAAGGCGCTAGACGGCCTGTTCCACAAAGTAGAAAACAAAGAAACAGATATCCGTAACAACCTCTCTGCACGTACAAGCGCCCTATTACAGAGAGTTTTTGGCGAACTTGACAAGCGCTAACGTTTACTTTGGCAGGATTTTATTGTATACATTCATGTATAACCAACCCATAATCCTATTGCTATGAAACAAATCGTCTTACTCACTACTTTTCTTACGTTTATCAGTTTCTCGTCTTGTGAACTGCTTGAAAATGTTGATGCTGGTTTATCCGATTTAGAAATTGCCAATGGTTTAAAGGAAGCCCTTTTAGTAGGGACAGATAGTAGCGTTGCTGCCTTGAATGTAGAAGATGGCTACCTTGCTGACGAAGCCGTCAAAATATTGTTGCCAGAAGAAGTGCAAAGTGTACAAGGCACTATAGAAGATGTGGTACCAGGAGCGAGAGCGCTACTAGATGATGTAGTGGTAAGACTAAACAGGGCCGCTGAAGATGCGGCTAGTGAAGCCACCCCTATTTTTGTAGATGCCATTACAGGTATTACCATTACAGATGCGCGTGATATTTTATTTGGTGAAGATACGGCCGCTACTTTCTACTTAGAATCCAACACTAGAGAGCAGCTTGTCAATGCGTACGCCCCTCAAATTAATACTTCTCTTGATGCAGTAGGACTTCCTACCCTTTGGGAGCAGATTGCTAATCCCTATAACGAATATGCCAATGGTTTCGTAGGGCAGGCTTTAGGCGCCGAGCCCATTCCTGATGACTTAGGCGCTTATGTGACCAATAAAGCACTAGATGGTTTATTTCTAAAAGTACAAGACAAAGAAGCAGACATTCGTGAAGACGTTAATGAACGCGTAAACGATGTACTAAGAAGGGTTTTTGGAGAGCTTGATAACTAGGGAATGGCTACATAAGTTCCTCTCGTTATGGTACTTATTTTCTCTTTTTGGTAATTTACTAGGCTTTTCTTTCAAATTTCACCAATATTCCCTTTTTTAGTGTAAATTTTTGAATCGAAGACGTTAAAACCTTTTATTGTATGTTACCTGAATACAACGATGTCAAAGCCACTGAAACAGTTGCTTACATTTTCTTTGCGATTTTATTTGCCCTTTCTTTCGGGATAGGCTTTTGGCTAAGAAATATGCAAAAAAAGCGCAGGAATGGTTAAAAACTCTCTTTTTTAAACGCTTCTTCTCTCAATAAGAAGCGTTTTCTTTTTTAGTTATATTTTTATATGTGTAGGCTTCCTCTTATCTTGCTGTAAGACACATTAGAAGATAACATATGGCTATACCTCCCAAAGAACAGATTATCTTAGGCATTGATCCGGGCACGCGATTGATGGGCTACGGTATTCTGAAAATAGAAGGTAAAAAAATAACAGTTATCCGCTATGGGGTCATTAACCTCCTCAAGTACACCTCACAAGAGCTAAAACTTAAAAAGATATTTGAACGCATTACTCAACTTATAGAGGAGTTTTTACCAGACGAAGTGGCACTAGAAGCCCCCTTTTATGGTAAAAATGTACAGTCGATGCTGAAGCTGGGAAGAGCACAAGGCGTAGCGATGACAGCCGCCTTGATGAGAGAAATTCCCATTACCGAATATGCTCCTCGTAAAGTAAAGCAATCTGTCACTGGTAAAGGAACGGCCTCTAAAGAAGAGCTCGCTACTATGCTAGAAAAAACCTTGAAGATTAAGTTTGAAGATAATACGCTACTAGATGCCTCTGATGCGCTAGGTGTAGCCCTCTGTCATTATTACCAAACCCAAACGGGAGTAAAAGTAGGAAAAACGAAAAGTTGGGCAGCATTTGTAAAGGAAAACCCCGGTAAAGTAAAGAAGTAATGGCACTTCGTCTTCTCCTCATTATTCTTCTCTTCTCAGCTCATCAAAGTACTGCGCAGTTTATGCTACGTCCACAAGTAGGAATAGGCTTTGCCAATTGGCGCCTTAATCCTGATATGGTAGATAGCTTTACAGGTGAGCGGGTTGTTTTTCAAAATAGTGGCTTAACCTATCACATAGGGCTGGAAGCCATTCAGCGTCTCAAGAAGTACAGTATCGGGCTTTTAGTAAACTATCAGCAGACGCTGATCCAGACATTGGAGAGCAACAGCGCCACCAGTTTTCAAGTCATAGAAATATCAGAAGGAAGTATCAATAGCTTTCAGGTAGGAATGTTGCTGGCTGCTCATTTTTCACAAGAATGGGACAGGAGCCGTGCAGTTGAGTTATTGTATGGTCTTAGTTTTACTACGCTTCCCAATGCATCAGAGACCAATACAGGGCTTTTTATACAATTAGGCTATCGCTTCGGTTTTACCAGATGGGCACTCATTCCTTACTATCAATTCAACAGGTTGCGCGCAGCTTTTTCTTTTCCCAACGAGGTGGTGAACATCCATCATAATCTGGGTATGAAAGTAGGCTACCAGCTTTTCCCTACAAAATAGATACGCCTTGCATAGAAGACTATACAAGGCGCATGAGTATAATGATTTCGCTGCACTAAATCTTTTCTACCACTTCGTCAATAATACCATACTCTTTAGACTCCTCCGCACTCATCCAGTAATCACGGTCAAAGTCTTTCATTACCTCTTCTATGGTTTTTTCACAGTTATCTGCTAGAATCTTTGCTCCTAGCTCCTTTGTTTTAACAATCTCTTTAGCAGTAATCGCTATATCGCTGGCTTGTCCTTGAATACCACCAATACTAGGTTGGTGAATCATCACACGACCACTCGGATAGATCAATCTGCGTCCCTTCTCTCCTCCTGAAAGCAATAATGACCCCATAGAAGCTGCCAAGCCAATGCATACTGTGGCAACGGGAGAAGAGATCATTTGCATGGTATCATAGATAATCATTCCTGAGGTAACCATACCACCAGGACTATTAATCATTAAGGTAATTTCTTCTCCAGGCTTTTCTGCATCCAAATACATCATTCTGTCTACAATGTATTTAGCAGAACCATCGTGTACAGGCCCCCACAGAAATATCTTACGTTGTTCTAGAAATTTGTTATCGAATTTATCTCCACTTGATAGGCGTTCAAACAGCTCTTCGAGTGATTCGTTGGTATGACTGTTTTCTCTTGTTTTCATGAAAATATTAATTTACTATTTTATTTACGCTTTACCGAATGTTTTCAAAAACTACGCTAGGCTCTTTTTGATGCCATAATGGCGTACTGCTGACAAGCCTAGGTATTCAAAGCGTATCTAATTACGTTGATTGGCACAAGGATTATATGCCAAGTCGAATTTCTCAAAACGGTCTATGTTGTCCAGATGAACCTGCTCAATTTGGTTATTACTTACATCTACGTATTGTAGGTGGGGTAAATCAGCCAAGTGGGCAGGTACTTCCTTCAACTGATTGGTAAACAAATCGAGTACCTTTAATTTTTTCAACTGCTTGATTTCCTGAGGGAGCGTTTTAATCTGGTTATTACCAAGATGAAGCTCTTCTAAATGCGCTAATTCAAAGATAAACGACGGAATAGCTGTGAGTTGATTTCCGCTCAAGTCAAGTTTTCTAAGTGGCGCCGAGGGCTTGATAGCAAGTGATACTTGCTGTATCTGATTGTTACCTAAATAAAGCGCTTCTAGTTGCTGACAGGTAAATAAAGCCTGAGGGAGTATCGATAGGCGATTTTTCCTTAAGTGAAGTACTTTTAAAGACTTCCAAGCGGGCAGTTCTTCAGGAAGCTGTATCAGCTTATTCCCTGATAGATTCAACTCGACGAGCTCCTTTGTTGAAAAAAGACCTGTTGGGAAAGCAGTCAATTGATTATTTTCCACTGATAAGTATACTAATGAAGAAAGCTTTTCGAAGGCCACCGGTAAAGTACGCAGATAGTTATGACTTAGGTCTACACTTTCTAATTTATACAGCTTTCCCCATTGCTCCGATAGCTGAAACAAGCGATTATAACTTAAATCTATTCTTTTTAAATACGTATTTTTTTCAAGTGCCTTTACGAGCTGGTCCTTGTCTAGTTCAAAGAGGTCGTTATGGCTGGCATCAATCGATGTCAACTTAGTAATCTTCTCTAGTACTTCAGGAAGCTTTTTAAAGCCATTATAACTTATCTTTAAGTTTTTTATGCGTGGAAGCTTTACAAGGTACTTTTCATAATGTCTTAGGGCATTATAAGAAAAATCTAAGGCTTCTAATTTTTCAAAAAACTCAGGAAACTGCCCTTCCTCTAGTAACTGAAAGAGCTTATCTTTGCGGTAAGTCAATAATTTATGAAGCACCACATCGTCATTGGCCTCCAGCACTTGTGCCATTGAAAAACCAATCTCCCAATTGGTAGCGTCGTGAAGAAGTAAGTTTTTAAGATTCTCTAATTCTTTTTCTTGCTTGTTCATAGCTTTCTTTTCCCTTAATCTTTGCCTGGTAATTACTTAAAATTGCTGAGAGCCTTTAAAGGCACGATAGTAAATTTAGAATTATTCTACACTTAAGCAAATAAGTAAACCTGTTGCGACTTCTTAAGTAAACTATTCGCTTACTTATTACTACAAACTTCTCTACAAGATTTGAAAGCCCTTCAAACTTTCTTATTTTTGAAAGAAGCATTTAATTTATATATCACTATGACCATCAGTAGTAATCTTCTCTTTTTCAACAATAAACCTGTTAAAGACTTTGACCCAACCACTGGGCTAGACGATACTAGTTTTGCCTATAGATTTAGAATTGAATATGATGATCGAGAGACCGTCGTAGGCCTTTTAGAAAAAATGCTTGCCGACCCTAAAGCGGCCACACTTGAAGAGATCGTTATTGGCATCTGGGACTATGAAGGAGGATCCTCCTTGAGTGTAAGAGATTGGTTGATTACCAATGCGCACCAACTACCCCAACTCAAGGCCATTATGTTTGGTGATATTACCTACGAGGAAAACGAAATATCTTGGATAGAGCAAACCGATATGAGTCCGCTTCTTGAAGCTTATCCACAACTTGAAACCTTCCAGGTACGTGGCGGCATGGGGCTGCGTTTTAATCAGTTGGCGCACGAGCAGCTCAGAAAGCTAACTGTAGAAACAGGTGGCTTAGCCCCTAGCACCATCGAAGATGTTATTCAAGCAAAACTACCCAATTTAGAACACCTCGAGCTTTGGCTGGGTAGTGGCTACTATGGCTTCGAGAGCGATGTAGAAGACTTAGCACCCTTGCTGCGCAAATCTACTTTTCCTAAACTTACCTATTTAGGTCTAAGGGATTCGGAAATTGTTGATGAAATTGCGCTTCACCTCCAAGATGCCGACATTTTAGATATTATAGAAGTACTCGATTTATCCAAAGGAGCCTTGAGTAATAAAGGTGCGCAAGCGCTGTACGATAATCCTAAGATTCAGCAGCTTCAGTATTTAGATTTACACTATCACTACCTCTCAGAAGCTTGTATGCTTAAGCTAGACTCTCTCGACCTGAAAGTTAACCTAGATGAGGCACAAGGAGAAGCCGCCGAAGACGATCGCTACATTGCTGTAAGCGAATAGCCCCTATGCACTTTGTCATCATTGGTCATCCAAGCGAGCGCAGAGTACAGTTTTTTCATGAGGCGGCTCAAAAATACAATTGTACTTGTCAGATAGTACCGTATCAAGGGCTGCTTACAGGGAAAGACCATCTAGAAAGGTAT
>CALEMF010000002.1 GCA_937911505.1 uncultured Cytophagales bacterium | reverse complement strand
AATGTCGATGCCCGCATTGTTGATCAGAACATGCCCGCCGCCATACGTCTTCCAGGCAAAGTCTGCGAAGGCTTCCATACTGTCCGGGTCGGTGACGTCCATAGCCATGGCGGCAGCGTCTATGCCGAGACTTTTCAGCTCTGCAATCGCCGCGTCGAGTTTGTCTTGGCGCGGTTCGCCGATCACGATCTTCGCGCCCTCATTGCCAAAGCGTTTGGCGAGGCCGAAGCCAATGCCGGTCGCGCCGCCTGTGATGATAACGGTCTTGTCTTTATAGCTATCCTAATTATCCTGATGGACTTGTGAGAACAAACATCAAGGAACTCTCTTTATTTCTGTCGGCTATCATGAATGAAGGAGCATTAAACGGGAATAGGATACTGCAAAAGGAAACGATTAGAAAAATGCTCAGTCCTCAACTAAGTAAAGAAGGTGCTCAAGGTTTATGCTTTTACACTGAAACTGTTAATGATTCCCTTAAATTGTGGGGGCATAATGGCATAGATCCGGGTATACGTACAACCATGTACTTCCACCCTGAGCATAAAGTTGGTATAATCACTTTTCAAAATAGCGCAACAGATGGAGCCATTTCGATTTTGAAGAAGCTATATTTACTGCATCAATATGAATAAAATGTATTACAGCATTCTACGAGTGCTAACGCTCCATGCGGGTCGTGTTGTGCATCTACTAACTAAGAACAGCCCCTATATGGTTTGTCTTATTTTACTCATCGCTAGCTGTGAGATGAAGCCAGATAGAAATAGCGAAAGGAAGGAAGCCATACAGGCAGTTATTGATGCGTTTGCCTCTGAAATTGAAGAAGACCTAAAGGATGATGATATTGGTGGGAGTATCTCGGTGGCCATTGTTAGGAAAAATAAAATTATTTGGGCTAGGGCCTTTGGAATGGCTGATATTGAGCATAAGCTTTCTGCTGATACCACTACCATCTACAGGACAGCCTCCATCTCCAAGCCTTTTACCGCATTTTTAATGATGCAACTCCACCAAGATGGTATAATAGACTTGGATGAGCCTTTAGAAAAGTATTTACCTGAAGTTAAAAACTTAAAAGGATACTCAGATGCTACTAAAATCACTTTTCGACACCTTGCTAGCCATACGTCGGGGTTGCAACGTGAACCCAATTTAGAGGGAGCCGACGAAGGCCCTATTGAATTCTGGGAAGAAAAAATTCTAGAAGCCATACCTGCTACCTCCTTTCAATCGAAGCCAGGAGCGCGATACAGTTATTCTAATATCGGCTATGGTCTCCTAGGATTAGCGTTATCTCGAGCTGCCTCTAAATCTTTCTTAACACTGGTTCGGGAGAAGATTTTCTCACCACTTGGAATGCATCATAGCTTTTTTATTATACCAGACACCCTGTCTGACAGATTAGCAAAAGGAATAGATGGTGGTCCTTTAGGGCAATTAAGCTTCGAAAGACCCACACGAGGGCATATAGGGAGAGGATACAAAGTACCCAATGGGGGTATCTACTCAACTCCTACAGATTTAGGTAAGTTTATGATCTGTAATATGGGCTACGGAGACCTCCTTAAGAAGGAAAATCTTGCCTTGATGCAGACCGTAACCGAGCCAGTGGAAGAGACTTGGAACAGCGGCTTGGGATTTCAGCTTTATGAAGATGACCTGTTAAATACGGTAGAACATAGTGGATTCATTTCGGGCTATACTGCCTATTTTATTTTTGATAAAAAGTATCAATATGGTGTAATTCTGATGCGTAACTATAATTTTGGTGCGACGAATCCCTTAGAATTAACTACTAAGGTCTTACTTAGAAAATTGATTGAGGCGGAACGCAACAAACGCTGAGACGCTGATAGTCTCCTTTTTACAAACAAGCGCTTTGTGTTAGTAATAATTATCCGATAAGTAAACATATGTAATAAAAGTCAATAAATTATACCAAAACTCCTTATAATAACACGCTAAAAATGGGAAATATTTTCTACATTTGTAGCAACACAATGCAAGTGAGTACAAAGCCATAGGGAAATAAGCCGTTACGCTCAAGCTTGATAAATATTTTTAACCAAAAAATGACACTATGAATATCAAATTTACTTTTTGGGGTGCGCTATGCATCACTTTATCTGTGCTTTTCGATGCGCAAGCACAGCAGCAAAGCGAATGGGCGTTTTATAACGACCAGTACAGCTATCACAATCAAAAATTCAAGAAGTCGCTTGCCTTAGAAAGTAATCTGATTGCTGACTTCTCAATAAGTAAAGATGGGAAAGTTATCATCGCCTATGCTGACAAAGCGCCTTTGACCATTTTTGATGGAGAAAAATTTCACCCACTAGAAAGTACCATTGCAGGAGGTACCATCACAAATGCGAGTGCCGTATTAGTTGATTCCAAAAGTCAGTTGTGGGTGGCCAGCCCCAAAGGACTTTTCAAAATACAGCCTTCTTTAGAAGATCTTAGTTTTCAGAAAGAGACCACACAATCTGTTAAGTTTGACAACAAAACAACTTTTCCTTTTCACCAAGTAGGCGAACTGACGGAAGACGTAGCAGGCAATATTTGGATCAATACGCTTAATGCACAAAAAGGTGGTGTGGCACGCTTTAACGGTACCCAATGGCAACACTTTGTGCCTGCGCAAGCCGATAAATACACAAACTTACTAACCCACCTTACCCCTGACAAGGATGGAAACTTGTGGTTTATCCTTGGAGAAGGGGACAAAGGAATGGGAAAGTTCGATGGTCAAAAATGGACTTACCTTACTGAAGAAAATAGGGGTTTACCATCTGATAAAGTACAAGCCTTGGCAGTCAATAAAAAAAATGTCGTATATGCCGCTATAGATCGTGCCATTTACAAGCTTCAGAACGGGCTGTGGAAACACGTTCCAGTGAGAGGACTTTACAGTGCACCCCTTTCTATACAGTTTGATGCTTATGGTAATTTATGGATTGGTACGCAAGAAGACGGTGTCCTACGGCTCAGTCCAAACGGACACGTGCTTGAGATTAACCAAGATAATGCCCCCTTACCTTCTAATCAAGTAGGTAAAGTATACATCGACAGAAAGGGATACAAATGGTTTCTTACAGGGAAGCTAGGTGCTTCGAGTACCAGTATGAGTGAGAAAGCGCAAGAAAATTTTAAAGGCTTGGTAAAGTTGAAAGAGGTGACTTATCCCATCGTAGGCGATGTAGAAGTCTACAATCGCTTCAATTCTAACTTTCCAGAAGATTTTATTAATGGCTTTGAGAAAAAAGGGAACAAGCACTATGTACTCACCGACCAAAAAGGGCTTTTTCTACTTGAAGAAAACGAGGTAGAAGTGATTTACAAAGCTGACAATCAAACTGATAAAATTATTACAAGAGAGGGCTTTACTAATATGGCGATGACACCCCAAGGTGACGTCTGTTTAGGCAGCTTAAACTATCTAAAGAAGTACACAAATAGTACACTAGAGGCCATCAAAACCCCTGCTTACCTCAAAAAAGCTTACCTAGTAGCTACCGACCAGACAGGTAACATATGGGTAAGCCACAATGAGGGAGTAGCACGCTACAGTGATGAGGTTTGGGAAGTATTCAATAAGAAACAAGGGCAACTGTTGAGTAATCAGGTGACTGGCTTATTCTGCGATAACAGGAATCAAATGTGGATTGCCACAGCAAAAGGCTTGTCTGTA
>CALEMF010000001.1 GCA_937911505.1 uncultured Cytophagales bacterium | reverse complement strand
GGCAGATACAGACACAACACGAGCAATCGCAATGGGGTCAAGGAGCGTCAGGATCATTTGAGCTCGCAAAGATAGCCCTATAAATATGTCACATACTACCAGCAGATGGCCTCTAAAAAATAAGTAAGTGGTTTATGTTACCTTCATTACTTCCTGCGCTGAGAAAGCTTCTGGCTTATCTTGAAAAAGAAGCTTGGTTTTTCCCCACACTTCTTTAAAAAGAGAAGACTGTCGGTACTTTTCTAAGTAGGATGCTGCCTCCCAATGGCTGTAAGTATAGAAAATATGCGCACTATTGGCATCCTGTAATAGTGCCAGATGTAAACACCCTTCTGAATGACGAATACGTGTTTTGTAATGATTAAAAACACTCAGAAACTGATCGATCTCATCTGGTTGAAAAGTCATTTTAACTATACGTGTAAGCATTTGTAAAAGAATTAAGGTTTAATTGATGAACTAATGCAAAAATATTATAACTTTATAAGCATAAAAGTATAAACGACATGTTAAATCTTCTAATTTCTACTGTCTCAGTACTACCTGACGCTCATTTATGATCGTTCAAAATACGCTTCATCAACCATTATCCGTTACCCAATCTTTACTAGCTTTATTATTACTTGATGGAAAAGAGACTTCTCTTCTACTAGCGCAGCCTATTTCCTCATTGTATATTTATTGATTTAAAAATTAAAAGCATTGATAGAAAAAGTAATTACCTTAGAAAACGTTTCATTAGTAGATTTTTTAGGCACAGAAAATATCAACATCAAAGAAGTCGCCTCTGCTTTTCCAGCGAGTAAAATCATCTCTCGAGGCAATGAAATCCGTATTCAAGGACAAACGCCCGAGATCGTTAAAATTAATGAAATCATTAACTCTTTGTTGGCTCATTATAATAAGTATGGGAAAGTTACTCATGAGAATGTGATCAACTATTTGGAGAAAGAATCCAATAGCGAGACCGTCCCGCAAGAGATACTCGACGATGCGCTAGTATACGGAACGAAAGGAACGGCCATCAAACCGAAAACATTCAACCAAGCGCAGCTAGTACAGAGCGCCTACGAAAATGACTTAGTCTTTGCCTTAGGACCAGCGGGTACTGGGAAAACCTATATCTCGGTAGCGCTAGCGGTAAGGGCATTGAAAAATAAACAAGTCAAAAAGATTGTCATTACACGCCCTGCGGTAGAAGCAGGAGAGCATCTTGGCTTTTTACCGGGTGATCTTAAAGAAAAGATTGATCCTTACTTACGGCCTATTTATGATGCCCTAGACGATATGATACCTGCGGAAAAACTCAAGTATTACCAAGACAATCGCATTATAGAAATAGCCCCTTTGGCTTATATGCGTGGGAGAACCCTCAATAAGGCGTTCATTCTACTTGACGAGGCGCAGAATACAACGGCCATGCAGATGAAGATGTTCTTGACCCGTATGGGACTCAACTCGAAGATCATCGTAACGGGTGATCAGTCGCAGCTTGACTTACCTAAAAATCAGAAGTCGGGCTTGCAGGAAGTCATTCGCATTCTCAAAGGCGTAGAAGGGATTGGTTTTGTAAACTTAGACGCCAAAGATGTAGTACGTCATAAACTGGTGAAAGCGATCATCAATGCTTACGACAAGCACGATAAAAAAATAACGCCTTGACCAAGCCGCTTAGACTCTTTCAAGTAGACGCTTTCACCGATCAAATTTTTGGAGGGAATCCAGCCGCCGTTTGTATTTTAGAGCATTGGCTAGAAGGAGCGACTATGCAAGCCATTGCGGCAGAGAATAATCTTTCTGAAACGGCTTTTGCTGTAAAAAAAAGTACAGATCAATACGAAATTAGGTGGTTTACACCTACTACAGAGGTGGCGCTTTGCGGGCATGCCACTTTGGCTACGGCACACATTCTCTTTCAGCACTATGAAACAAATACGCAGCAAATCCATTTTGTTACTCAAAAAGCAGGAGGCCTATCTGTAAAGCGTGAGGAAGCCTATCTATGGCTGGATTTTCCTACTGATACATTACAATTAACTACGTTACCAGACGTACTAAAAGAAGCTTTCTTTACGCCACCGCTAGAGGTTTACAAGGGAAAAGATGATTACCTACTTATACTCGCCAATCAGGCAGCAGTAGAAGCTTTTCAGCCTGATTTTAGCCAGCTAGTACAAGTAGTAGCCAGAGGCATTATCATTACAGCCCTAGGAGAAAGCGTTGATTTCGTCTCACGCTTTTTTGCTCCGCAGGTAGGTGTTAATGAAGATCCCGTCACGGGTTCTGCGCATACCTTACTCATCCCTTATTGGGCCAAGCGACTGGAGGAAAACTCCCTGCAAGCCAAGCAACTTTCGGCACGTGGGGGCGATTTACAGTGCATTTATGCAGAAGAACGGGTAAAAATAGGTGGGCAAGCTGTTACGTATTTGGAAGGTACTATTCACATTTAGGCGTTTAGAGTATGTTTAAGTTTTTTTACTATTTGTTTTTAAGATCGGTATAAGTGTGTCGGCCTGAAAATCCAGCGGGGAGGCGGGCTGGATTATGGGCAGAAGCTTTGGATTTAGCTGCGCTGAGCTCACAAGCTCGGTTTTTGGTTCGTTTTAGGCTACGCCGAGCTCGCCAGAGGCTCGGTTCATCAAGAACCGGAACGAAGTGGAGTTCAGCGAAGCTAACCGACGAAGGAGCTCGACGCAGTCAAAAAATGAACGAAGGGTAGATCAAAGAATGAATGGTGAAAATTTCGTAAAATATTAATTATACAGAATTTAATTCTTAACAATTCTCTTATTATCCACCTTTATGAAACAAGAAACCTACTTTAAATCCTAGGGCAAAGGCGGGTAAAAAGTAGTTGCCCGTATGCATATGGTCTAGTTCTATGATCCAACTCTCATCGTCGAGCAGGCCGCTGCCTTCCTCTGTATTGACCATAAGGTACTTGAAACCAATTCCTACGTAGTAATCAATTAAAAATCGTCCGCTCATTTGCTGTTTTCCTAGAAGAAGGCGGCAAGTAAGGTCTTGCTTCACAGTAGAGAAATCTCTAGGTTCCCTAATAAACGACGATACACCTTGTACGAGTACTTCCTCTCCTACACCAGCAGCTAAGAGCGTACTATGTCGATAACCAAGCGCTAGCCCTAAGTAAGTTCCTTTCATTTTTTCTGGCCCTAGGTACACTTTCCAGTTAGTATTCAATCGAAAATTTTTGATACGCCTCAAGTCTGTAGCAGGCGCTGTGTCGAGGGTGTCTTCTCTTGGATACGTTCGGGTACCATATCCTATTTCGTGTTCAAGTGTAGAGCGATAGGAAAGGCGATATTCTATACCCAGTTGATATGTATTATAAGGTTCTAAAGCCCTTAAAGGGGTAATTTTGATAGTAAAGTTGGGGTTCCATACTTTTTTGAGAGGAACAGTACTTGAATCTATCTGACACCAGAGAGGGTGTACTATTACAAGCAAAATAAAAGTAAAAAAATGACGATCAAAAAACATTTTTTAAATAGTATTGAGGTGCTATCAAAAAACTACCCCAAAAACAATACACTTCTTATTAAATTACATAAAAAATGCTTTGAATTATTGATTTTAAAGCATAAGATAGTCTTGAGTCTAGTGTCTTATTTCTAGTTAGCCTACTGAAGTCATTACTTACGCTTATGAAAAAGTACGCCTAGCTTAAAGCCCAAAGCAATAGCAGGTAAAAAGTAATCACCTGTTTCTATAACATCTACTCTGAAGATATCATTTTCATTAAGTGCGCTACCTTCCTCCGTATCTGCCCACATATATTTGAAGCCTACCCCTAGGTAAAAATCGAATAAAAGACGGTCCCACCAAATTTTTTGCTTTCCAATGAGCAGGCGAAAGGTAAGGTCTTGTTTCACTGTCAAAAAACCTCTTCCTATTTCTTCAATAGTGAAGCCTGTTCTACGGGTAAGTGGAAAGTATTGTGCAGCGCCATCAGAATCTGTAAATGAACTGTACCGATACCCTAACGTAGGGCCTAAGTAAAAGCCTTTCATTTTCCGACGACCAAGGTATATTTTCCAAGAAGTATTCAGACGAAAGTTTTCAGTACCTTCACGGGTGTCGTAGGCGTCTTCAAAAAGTAAATTGGTCTGTTGTGTTCCGTAACCGATATCGAGTGCTAGAGCAGAGCGCTCGGAAAGACGGTAATCTACCCCCACTTGAAAAGTATTGTAAAGGTCTAATATCCGCAAAGGGGTTACTGTAATAGCAAAGTTGGGAGTGAGGTTCTTAGTTACAACCGTACTTGAATCTGTTTGACCCCAAAGTGGATGTACTATTGACAATATCAAAAGGATTAATAAGTAGCGATGAATGAACATGTATTGTAAGGTGTTTATTTTCTACGCCAGAAATGTACTCAAAAATAATACACACTTCACCCACATGTAACCATTATACAAGATTCTGCAACCTCCGTGCAACCGTTCCTGAAATTACTCACGTTTGTGGAATAAAATACCTACTTTAAAGCCTAAGGCAAGTGCAGGTAAAAAGTAGTTACCTGTGATTGTATGATCTATTTCTATAGTACTTTGGCTACAAGCTAAGGTACTTCCTTCCTCTGTATCTACTACCAAGTATTTAAAGCCAATACCTGCATAGTAGTCCAACAGAAAGCGTTGTTCAAAGATACATTGTTTCCCTAGAAGGAAGCGGCAAGTGAGGTCTTGCTTGGTAGTATAATAATCTAGCGTAGGATCACCCATAACGGTACTTGTTTCGCAAGTGGTGGCACCGCCTGGTACTGAAAAAGAGCTGTTGCGATAGCCAACCGTTAAGCCTGCATAAAGCCCTTTCATTTTCATTTTATGTAAAAAGATTTTTGCTGTAGTACTCAAACGAAAGTTACGCAGGTTGTTGCGTTCCTTGTCTCTATCACTCAGAACGCTCGGATTAATGAGATTAAAAGCGGACGTGCCATATCCTATTTCGTGTTCGAGGGTAGTTTGGTAAGCCAAACGATACGCTACCCCTACTTGAAACGTATGGTAAGGCTCAAATATTCTCAAAGGAGCTACCTTCACCGCAAAATTGGGGTTCCATACCTTTTTGAACACAACCGTACTTGAATCTGTTTGACCCCAGAGGGGATGTGCTACCAAAAGTAATATGATAATAAAGAAGTAACGGTAAATCATCATTTTTTGTATAGCGTTTGTAATACTATTGATAAACTACCCCAAGAATAATGCGCTTTTGATAAGCACTTGATCTTTATACTTGACAATACAACCATTCTATGATAGTACGTAGTGTTTCTTTAGGAGTAATTTTCTGGCTTGGCTTACTCTGCTACACACAGGCCCAAAATATCCAAGCGGCTTCTTGGAAGCTAGAAAAAGAGAAAAGCGATATTAAAGTCTACAAGCGCCCCTTTGACGGAGGCGATGGTAAGGAGAGTAAAGCTGTTATGGAAATAGAAAGCTCTTTAAATGCGCTTGTAGCGCTCATCAAAGACTCAGAAGCAGGCACGAAGTGGCTTAGTAAAATCAAGATATTCGAAACAGTCGAAACGGTTGATGAGAAAGAATGGTATACCTACGCCGAAGCTGAACTTCCTTTTCCTTTTTCTAATCGAGACCTTGTTACGCGTAATTATATCAGGCAGTTTAGCAACAAAACGGTTCGGGTGTACTTAGAAAGTGCTACAGAAAAAGTAGCAGAAAAAAAAGGACTTAAACGTATTAAAGAGGCAGAGGGCTTTTGGCAATTTAGACCACTCAGTAACGGAAAAGTAGAAGTGATCTATCAGTTTTACTCAGAACCTCACCTCGATTTACCCGCTTGGATAAAGGATCCTATCATAGCCAATGGGCTTATTACTACCATGAAAAACCTCCGCGATGAAGTAAAAAAGGAAGAATACCAAGATCAGAAGCTCTCTTATATTAAAGAATGACGAAGGAAAGGTTGTAGCAAATACGAATAAACTGTATTTTTGTTTTTTTATTTTAAATCCTTCAATCAGAAATGTCCATCGCTGTACAATGGAATGTAGCAGATAAGGAAATCTTACTTGCTATTGCTAGCCTTACGCTCGGTTTTATCGCTTACTGGTTTATTGCTCAGTCGCCTCGTATAGCAAACTTTTTCCAAAAACATTATTCTACACAGAAAGCTGGGCTTTACCGCGTCCTGTTTCAGCGTTATACAGGTTTTGTTTGTTTGGGAATCCTGCCTACCTTAGCCATTTTTACCTTATTGCCTACCAGTTGGGCGCAATACGGCGTATCCTTAAACACCTCACTGGCTACTTGGTACTGGCTGCTTATTTTGACTCCCCTCGTCTTTATTATAAGTCAAGTGAATGCTAAAAAGGCTGATAATCTGGCCATGTATCCACAAATACGTTTAAAGAATTGGACCAAGCATACCTTTCTACACGAATACACAAGCTGGATGGCGTATCTCATCGCTTACGAACTGTTGTTTAGAGGCTTTTTCTTGTTTGCTTGTGCACGGGTAATGAGTGCCTGGGTAGCCATGGCGTTTAATGCCAGTGTATATGCCCTGTCACATTTACCAAAAGGACGTAAAGAGACCATTGGCGCTGTACCCATAGGTATCTTATTCTCTTATATCACCCTTACTACTGGAACCATCTGGGTGGCTGTAATCATACATATTCTGATGGCGTTGAGTAACTCTTACTTTTCGTTTAAATACCAGCCTGATATGCACTATGTCACTACCCGACAAACTGCCTAAATCTGTATACCATATGCTCAAATATTTACTAAGTTTTATCTTGCTTATTACTGCCATACCTACCTTTGCACAGCAAAATACTGTACCAATAGAGATAGATGTACCCCCTGCTTTTGAAGGAGGTAGCCAGGCGCTTGCAAAGTACCTCCAAAGGAACATTCGCTACCCGATAAAGGCCAAAATATTTGACGTTCAAGGGCAGGTATTTCTACAGTTTTTTGTTGAGAAAACAGGAGAGGTGAAGGAGGTAAAGGTGATTAGAGGTATTGGCTACGGTTGTGACGAAGAAGCGGTACGTGTACTCACCGCAAGCCCAAAGTGGCAGCCGGCTCTGAAGGATGACCAACCTGTGAAAACGAGCGTCACCTTACCCATTAAGTTTACACTTGCTAGCTCAGGTACCAATAGCATTGTATATAACATAGATGATACTTACTATCTCAATACAGAAGGAGCGCAAGTAGCAGCAACGTTAGAAGAAAAGATGATTCAAGTGGATACACTCAACCCGCAGCAAGCCTTGGAGCAACATCACTTAAAAGTGAGAAAACACCTCATCATTGTTAAAACAAAAGAATAAGATACTTCTAGAAGCTCATGAAAATCTTCATCACAGGCGCTACGGGTTACTTAGGGGAACAGCTTACCAAAAAACTCCTTACACAAGGACATACCATTTGTGCACTTATTCGCTCTCCTAAAAAGGCGGCGCAACTGGCGCAACATCCTAACGTTGAACTATACGAAGGGGATTTGCTACAACCTGATAAGATCAGAAAGGCGATGCAAGGTTGTGAGCAAGCCTATCACTTAGCTGCCTATGCAAAAGTATGGAGTAAAGACCCACATACTTTTTATAAAATTAATGTAGAAGGAACCAGAAACGTTTTAGAAGCTGCCAAAGCCCAAGAAGTAAAGAAAATAGTAGTTACGTCTACGGCAGGTGTACTAGGACCTGCTGTAAATGGTGTGGTACACGAAGAAAGCCCGTTGGCAATTCCTCTTTCTACCGACTATGAGAAGACAAAGCTAACCTCCGAGAAAGAGATTCAAAAGTATGTAGCAGCAGGGCTCAATGCTGTCATTGTTAATCCTACGCGTGTGTATGGACCAGGGCAGCTCAGCGAGAGTAATGCTACTACTAAGCTTATTCATCAGTATACGACGGGGAAAAGGCGTTTTTTAACAGGTGATGGCCAAAGTGTAGGGAATTAAGTCTACATAGAAGATGTCGTGGCAGGCCATAGCTTAGCGATGGAGAAGGGAAAAGCAGGAGAACGCTACATCCTAGGCGGAGAGAATGCTTCTTTCCAGAAGTTCTTTCAGACAATTCGTGAGGTGACAAGTGTTTCTTATCAACTGTATCAACTACCCATATGGCTTATGATGGCTTTTGCAAAAATACAGCGCTGGAGAGCGAATACTTTTGGCAAACCTCCACTCATTACACCTCCCTTTGTCAGAAGATACCTGTACAACTGGGTACTCAGCACCGAAAAAGCAGAGCGTACACTAGGCTACCAGCCCACTGCACTCAAAACAGGTATACGAAAAACAGTTGATTGGCTGGAGGAAAATAAAAACTTAGTATCTTTGGAACACTAATATATGAATCAGTTTGCTCTCATCACTGGCGCTAGCCAAGGCATAGGAAAATACATGGCCATAGAATTGGCCAAAAAAGGTATTTCGTTAGTACTAGTGGCGCTGCCTACAGCCGTTCTAGAAGAAACGGCTCAAGTAATCCAGACTCAATATCCAGCTATAAAAGTCTACACGATTGGCGTTGACCTTACAGATGACTATGCCGCACAAAAAGTGTATGATAGGTGCCAAGAAAAAAAAATAGCCATTCAGTACCTTATCAATAATGCGGGTATGGGCTACACTGGCGCTTTTGATAGCTTCCCAATCGACTTTTTAGATAATTTGATGAAGCTCAATATGTTGGCTACAACAAGGCTGATCCGGCTGTTCATTGACGATCTCAAGCAACAACCCAAAGCCTACATACTCAATGTAGCGAGTATTGCAGGTTTGTATGATATACCTTACAAGGTGGTCTACTCTGCTTCTAAGTCTTTTGTATATACTTTTTCTAGGGCCTTACGAGAAGAGTTGAAAGGTACAAGTGTAAGCGTAACTGTATTGTGTCCTGGAGGCGTGGCAACCAATCCAGATGCATTGGCTGCAGTAGCAAGAATGGGCAGAGCGGCAAGAATGCTAACTACCATGCCAGGAGAGGTAGCCAAAGTAGGGATCAAAGCGATGTTTAAAGGGAAAGCGGTCGTAATTCCAAAGTTTACGATCCGACTATACGCTTCTATGCGGCACGTGATTCCCTATCCACTACAACTTAAAATTCTTGGCTACTTTCTACGCAGAAAATATAAAAATGTTTAATACTATTCTATGATGCACCTTATCAAAAAATCACAGTTGGTTATTCAGTTATGGCTAGGTATAATATTCCTCACTTATTGCACTACCCAAGAGAAGAGAGAAAAAGTAGATTTACTGGTCATTAATGGAAATATCTATACGGTAGATGACAGCCTGCCACAAGTAGAAGCGATGGCAATTAAAGCAGGAAAAATCATAGCTTTAGGCACTACAAAGGAAATGCAAGCCCTATACGAAGCCCAAGAAACTGTAAATGCACAAAAAAAAGCCATCTATCCAGGTTTTATTGACGCACACTGTCATTTCTATGGCTTGGGCTTAAATCAGCAGCGAGTCAATTTGATCGGTACACAAAGCTATGAAGAAGTAATCGCAAAAGTGGTCGCCTTTCAAAAAGAAAAGCAAACAACATTTATACTAGGAAGAGGATGGGATCAGAATGATTGGGAGGTAAAAGTATTTCCCACCAAGGCACGCCTAGATAGCCTTTTCCCCGATATACCTGTCGTACTAGAACGAGTAGATGGACACGCTTATTTAGTAAATCAAAAAGCCCTAACATTAGCAGGTATTACCGCAGCGACCAAAGTAACAGGTGGGAAAATTGAACTAAAAGCAGGTGTACCTACTGGTATACTGATCGACGAACCCATGCAACTAATTGATGCGATTATCCCAGCCCCTTCAACGGCTACCCAAATAACTGCCCTAAAAGAAGCGGAAGCCATCTGCCTAGCCAATGGCCTCACTACCGTGAATGACGCTGGACTAAGCAGAGCTACCATTGAACTGATCGATAGCCTTCAACAAGCAGATCAACTTCGTATACGCATGTATGCAATGGTAAGTAATACGCCCGAGGAGGTTGACTACTTCCTCAAAAAAGGGATTATCAAAACAGATCGCCTTCATGTACGCTCGGTAAAAGTTTACGCTGATGGCGCACTAGGTTCAAGAGGTGCTACCCTAAAAGCACCATACAGCGATAAAAAAGGTCATTTTGGCGCCATGATCACTGCACCTGAAGCCATTGAGCAACTGGCAGAAAAAATTGCTCGCTCTGATTACCAAATGAATACCCACGCCATTGGCGATTCGGCCAATAGTGTTGTTTTACGTACTTACGCGAAAGTACTCAAGAACCAACCCGATCGGCGTTGGAAAATAGAACATGCCCAAGTAGTAGATCCTAAAGACCTATCTTATTTTTCTAATAACATTCTTCCTTCTGTGCAGCCTACTCATGCAACAAGCGATATGCATTGGGTAGAAGAGCGGGTAGGAGAAAAGCGGCTGGTAGGTGCTTATGCCTATAAAAGCTTGCTAAAAGAAGCAGGACTGGTAGCATTAGGAACTGACTTCCCCGTGGAAGAGGTGAGTCCGTTACTTACTTTTTACGCTGCCGTAGCCCGTAAGAATCTCGATAATTATCCTGAGGATGGTTTTCGAGCAGAAGAAGCCTTAAGCCGCGCAGAAGCCCTGAAAGGGATGACCCTCTGGGCTGCCTACAGCAACTTTGAGGAAGCTGAAAAAGGAAGCCTTGCCATAGGTAAAAAAGCCGATTTTGTTATCTTAGGTAAAGACATTATGACCATTCCTTTAGAGGAAATTCCTACTGTAAAAGTACTGAAGACCTACCTTGATGGGCAAGTGCTGTACGGTGACTAATAAGCCTTCTTACGTATTTTTAACTTCTATCATATACTAATGGTGCTGTTGCTACGTTTCAATACAAATGCGCGATTTTGTGTAAAACTTTATAACAGTGTGCAACCTTCTACCGCGAAGCCTTGTCTAAGCATAAAACGTTCAACAGAAGAAATTACAAGACGAGCCTGTAACCGTAAACCATTACGCTATGATTTCTATCGCTAATTTGCATAAGTATTACCCCATTGGTAAAAATAATCGCTTGCATGTCTTGAAAGGCATCGATGTACGCATCAAAGAGGGCGAGCTAGTTTCTATTATGGGTTCTTCTGGCTCAGGAAAGTCTACCTTATTGAACATTTTGGGGATTCTAGACGACTACGATGAAGGAAGTTATGAACTTGGTGGAACGCTTATCAAAAATCTTTCGGCTACGCAGGCTGCTAACTATCGGAATGAGCTCATTGGTTTTGTCTTTCAATCATTCAATCTTATCTCCTTTAAAACTGCTGCTGAAAATGTAGCATTGCCCCTCTACTATCAGAAAATGGGTAGGAGAAAGCGTAATAAAATGGCGGAAGAATACCTAGAAAAAGTAGGTTTAGGCGACCGGGCACACCACCTTCCCAACGAGCTTTCAGGAGGTCAAAAGCAACGTGTCGCCATTGCTAGAGCGCTTATTGCTAATCCTAAAATCATTCTAGCTGATGAGCCTACAGGAGCGCTTGATTCACAGACTACCCAAGAGATTATGAATATCTTTAAGGAGGTACACGGCCGTGGCATGACCATCCTTATTGTAACCCACGAACAGGAAATTGCTGACCAAACCCAGCGGGTGATTCGCCTGAAAGATGGTTTGATAGAAAAACCAGCAGATGATTTGGTAGAAAATATACAAAACTAGGAAATACGATGTTCGATTTAGACAAATGGCAAGAGATATTTGCTACCATTCAAAAAAATAAACTCCGTACTTTTCTTACCGCACTTGGTGTGGGTTGGGGTATTTTTATGCTGGTAGTATTATTAGGTGTAGGGAAGGGAATGGAGAATGGTGTGAGGCGCGAATTTGGTAACCAAGCCATTAATAGTATTTGGATTTGGGGTGGAAAAACCTCTATGCCTTATAAAGGGCTCAATGCTGGACGAACCATCCAAATGACGGAACAAGACTTTGAAGTTGTTCAACGTGAGGCAGAGGGAATCGAGTTTATGACCAAACGAAACAGTCTTTCGGGTGCTTTTACGGTGAATTACAAAGATAAAAATGGTGCTTTTCGTGTATTAGCCTCTGATCGTAACTATTTCAGAATCAATGGAGAAATACTCCGAGAGGGTCGCTTTATCAACGACTTAGATAATATCGAGAAGCGTAAAGTAGCTTTTATAGGGGAGCGGGTAAAAAATGTACTCTTCGGAGACTCTACAGCCATAGCAGATGCCATTGGAAAGTACATTGATATTAAGGGTGTGTACTTTCAAGTAGTGGGGGTATTTAATTTAGAGGGAGGCAATGGTAGGAGAGAAGAGCGTCTCTATATTCCCTATACTACTTATCAAGTGGTATATGAGCCCACCCAAAAATTAGACTTGGTAGGAATGACCACGCAGAAAGATGTTTCAGCTAGTGAGCTCGAAGCACAGTTGAGAGAAATTCTGGCAAGAGAACTCAAGTTCGACCCAGCAGATAATCAAGCCATTGACTTAGAAAATAACGAAGAAGACTACAAACAATTTCAAGGACTTTTTACAGGGATTGCAGCCATTGTATGGTTTGTGGGGCTAGGTACCTTAGCCGCAGGTATTGTGGGGGTAAGTAGTATTATGCTCATTATTGTAAAAGAACGTACCAAAGAAATAGGGGTGAGAAAAGCACTGGGTGCGACACCCTTCTCTATTGTCAGCCTCATTTTACAAGAGTCGATCTTTATTACCAGCTTTGCGGGCTATATAGGGATGCTCTTCGGGATAGGCGTACTAGAGATTTTACGAACGCTAGTAGAACAAATCGAAGCTTCTGGTGGCGAAGCTCCTTATTTCAGTCGTCCAGAGATGAACCTCGGTGCGGCTGTCGCAGCCATCATTGTATTAGTGGTAGCAGGCGCTTTAGCAGGATTTTTCCCTGCTATGCGAGCGGCCAATGTAAAACCCATCGAAGCCTTACGTGCTGACTAAGCGAAGTATTACAGTAAGCTGATAAAAATATATTATTATGTTTGACATAGATAAATGGCAAGAAATATTCTTCACAATTCGTAAAAATAAATTACGAACTATTATCACCATGCTGGGTGTATCTTGGGGTATTTTTATGCTGGTTATTTTACTAGGAGCAGGAAAAGCCTTCGAGAATGGCGTGCAAAAGCAGTTTGATATTGCTAAGAATGCCGTTTTCGTATGGTCACAACGCACTAGTATGGAGTATAAGGGTTTTGAACCAGGGCGTTCTGTTCGTTTCACCAACGACGACGTAGGAGCTATTCGCCGAGGTATTCCTGAGGTAGACGTGATTGCACCGAGAAATCAATTACCTGGCGATTTTATAGTGAATAGAGGGATTAATAATGCTTCCTTTACGGTAAATGGTGAATATCCTGATTACGTACGCGTACGCCCAACGGTAATAGAAGCAGGGCGTTTTGTCAATGATCTTGATATTCAAGAAAGAAGAAAAATATGCATCATTGGCACAAGAGTACAAGAGCTACTCTTTGAAGAAGATGAAAATCCTTTAGGTGAATATATCAAGATCAAAGGCGTCTCTTTTAAAGTAGTAGGTATTTTTAGTGGTAAGAGCACAGGTGATGAGGCTCGTGAGGAAGCAGAAACAATTTTTATCCCTAGTACTACCTTACAGTATACCTTCAATCAGGTCAATCGCGTCAATTATTTTGCTTTTACTCCAGATGATGGTATACCAGCGCGTGTTATAGAAGAGAAAGTAAAAATACTACTTGCCAAACGCCATTATGTACATCCAGACGACATCAAAGCCTTTGGCTCAGCTAACGTTGAGGAAGAGTACCAACGCGTACAAGGTCTCTTTATGATTATTGGAGCGTTTAGCTGGTTTGTAGGCATCCTTACCATCGTAGCGGGCGTAGTAGGGGTAAGTAACATTATGCTTATTGTTGTAAAAGAGCGTACCAAAGAGATTGGGATTCGTAAGGCCTTAGGCGCTACTCCTGGCTCTATTGTGGCGCTCATCCTACAAGAGGCTATTTTTATTACAAGTGCAGCAGGCTACATTGGTCTATTGGGTGGTGTATTGGTACTAGAACTCATCAACCAAGCAGGGGTAGAAGGTGACTTTTTTAGTAATCCTCAAGTAGATGTGAAAGTGGCTATTGCCGCTACCCTAACGCTCATTGTAGCTGGTACATTGGCTGGCTTAATTCCTGCGCGAAGAGCTGCCCGTGTAAACCCTGTCGTCGCCTTAAGCGATGAATAAAACAGAAAATTTTGAACCCAAGCAATACATTATCATTCAAAACCGATCGTTAACCCATGAGAAAAATTATTTTTGGTATATCAGGTGTTTTATTCTTACTGATCACTGGCTGGTTAATCAATTACTTTATTCAACAGTCTACTAAAGATCCTACTGTGTATAATGTAGAAACACCTTTCGATACGATTATCGTCAAAAAAACGGTAGCAACAGGCTCTATTTTGCCTCGTAAAGAAGTACAAATCAAACCGCCCGTCTCAGGCGTTATTCAGGCATTGTATGTGGAAGCAGGCCAACCCGTGAAAGAAGGAGAGCTAATTGCTAAAATTCAATTGGTACAAACCCTAGATGGCCTCAATCGAGATCAACTCTCTATCACATCATCTCAAAATAGTCTTGAGACTGCTCGTATCAACTATAAGAATGCCCAGCAAGAATATGATCGCAACAAGCAGCTTTATAAGCAGAAAGTGATCTCTACACAAGAGTTTCAAAGAGTAGAAGCAGATTTAAAAGTACAAAAAGAAGCTTTTATAGCAGCACAAAACACCTTGTCACTTACTAGGCAGGGAGCTGTACAGCGCTCTGGAGGCATTTCAAATAATGTGTACTCCACCGTAGATGGAATCGTGCTAGATGTACCACTCAAAGCAGGTGCTTCTGTGATCGAAAGAAGTAACTTCAATGAAGGTACCTCTATCGCCACGATCGCTGATATGAATAGCCTGGTGTTTGAAGGGAAAATAGACGAATCTGAGGTAGCGAAACTAGAGGAAGGGATGCGCCTTAATTTAACGATTGGTGCCATTCCAGATAAAGTTTTTAGAGCAGAGTTAGAACATATTGCACCTAAGGGAGTCGATGAGGAAGGCGCTATCAAGTTTAATATTCGTGCTAAAATTCTACTAGGGCCAGACGACTTTATTCGTGCAGGTTACAGTGCTAATGCGGATATTGTGCTAGACAAAAAAGAGGGAGTGATGGCCATTAAAGAAAGCTGGATTGAGTTTGAGGGAGAGAAGGCCTATATATACATTGAAAAAGAGCCGCAACAGTTTGTAAAAAAGCGTATTAAAACGGGTATCTCCGATGGGATTAACATAGAGGTAGTGGATGGACTCACTAGAAAGAGCAAGGTAAGGGGTACAGAAAAGAAAGAAAGACCTAATGAAAACCCGAAAGAGAGTTAGTGGAGTGTTAGTTAGGATGCAAATACTCTAAGTAGCGAATAAGTTTGTGAAACGATTCTTTTACCGAGGTGGGTACGCCGTACGCTTGTAAAACTTTCTGATAATTAGTAGCCAAAGCGGCCCACTGAGGGGACTCAATCAAACGTGCAATTGTAATACCGCGAAAACAGCGATGGGTGGTATTGTAGGCCAACAGACAGTTCTGAGTAGGATGCGTATTGTAAGCTTCGTGAAGGTTGTGAAGATTGGTATAGTGTGTTAAGAAGGTAAATCCTTGCTCGTGCATAAAAGTTTCTATGCGTGTGCAAGCTGCCTCAAAAGCTTGCGGGGTCTTTACAACAAATCGCTCATAGGGACGTCCCAACAATTTACCCATCGAGGCAATGGCAGTGTGGCTATCAGCTAAAAAGCTAGGAGAATAGTTGAGAAACTGTCCTACCAGACTTTCCACCAGATTTGAACGCGTACCTAAGCTGACTTCCATTACAAAGTCGTCAGTATACTGGCTGATCGAGATGGATACGTTTTGGAAACCCGTTTCTGTAGTTTTTCTAAATTGCTTTTTCTCCCACAACAACTCAAAACCATCTGCTGTCATTACTTTCCTCAATCGGCTAAATACTTGTACCTCTGTTTCTTCCAACATACCTGAAAAACGCTTTGTAGGGTATTTTGTTTGAAGGAGTGCCCTTTACGAGACCTAATGGCAGTACCCCAATACGTGCCTTCCGAACAAGACCACCATTGTGTCAGTTATGAGGTACGAATAACAATGACAACATTATAACCAGAAAAATAAAAAGAATGACACTCAATTTTGCCGTGATTTATGGTTCTGTTCGACAAGCCCGTAAGGGTATCAGAGTAGCCAAGTTTATAATGAATCAGCTTGCTAAAACCGCTCATCAAGCTACTTTAATTGATCCTATGGAATATCCTTTACCATTACTCGACAAAATGTACAAGGAGTACGACGCTGGCCAAGCACCCGAGAATATGGAAAAAGTAGCGCGTATTATTGAGGCAGCCGATGCACTCATCATTGTAAGTGCCGAATACAATCATGGTGTACCTGCCCCCCTAAAGAATTTACTCGATCATTTTCAAAAAGAGTATTTGTACAAACCAAGTGGTATCGTGACCTACTCGGCAGGTATATTCGGCGGTACACGGGTGGGGGTGCATTTGAGAGAGCTGATGGGAGAATACGGTGCTGCAAGCATTCCCAGAATGGTTCCTATGCCCAGTATCAACAAAAACTTTGACGAGGAAGGAAACACAGACAATGAGCGACTACATAAATCCTTTAATAATTTTTTCAAAGAATTGGTTTGGTATGCAGAAGCCCTAAAGCAAAAGCGAAAAGAAGGGGTGCCTGAGTTTTAATTTAAGATACAAGACTTCAGATACAAGAGACAAGACTTTAGACAAACTTCTTACTTCTTGTATCTAATGTTTTACTTCTATGCTACAAAGAATAGTTTAGTAAATTACTAGTTTTTTGTATGATAGCTTTCATATCGCCATCATTCACAATGGTTGTTGTCAAGTAAGGACAAATTTTTCGTGTTTAACTTCTTACATCTTGTCTCTCATGTCTTGCTTCTATGCTACAAAGAGCGGCTTAGTAAATCGTTAATTTCTTGTACAGTAGCTTTCATATTGCCATCATGCAAAATGATTGTTGTCAAATAAGGACAAATTTTCGTGTTTAACTTCTTGCTTCTTGTCTCTCATGTCTTGCTTCTATGCTACAAAGAACAGTAAACTACCGATTACCTTTTAGTAAATCGCTAATTTCTTGTACAGTAGCCTTCATATCGCCATCATTTTCTCGTAAGTCGCTGATATTCTGAATGGCGTGAATAACGGTGCTGTGGTCGCGACCACCAAAGTGATAGCCAATAGACTTGAGAGAAAAGTTTGTATACTCTTTACAAAAATACATGGCAATTTGGCGCGCCATAGCAATCTCTTTTTTACGAGATTTTGATTTTAGGATTTCTGGAGATATACTAAAGTAATCACAGACCACTTTTTGGATCAAGTCAATCCCTACATCTACATCGGGGTGTTTTTCACTTGCTTGCGTGATTTGCTGTACTACTTGCTTACAAAGCGGAAGATCAATAGCAAGCTTATTTAAAGAGGACTGCGCCATTAAAGAAACAATAACTCCTTCTAGCTCACGAATATTACTGTCAATACTATGCGCAAGGTACTCGATGATCTCATCGTTGAGTTCAATTCCCTCACTTTGTAATTTTCGATGAATGATCGCCATACGGGTTTCAAAATCAGGCTGCTGTAAGTCAGCAGTCAAGCCCCACTTAAAGCGCGAGAGTAAGCGATCTTGTAAACCTTGTAGTTCTTTTGGCGGGCGATCACTCGTCATCACGATCTGCTTACCTTGCTGATGCAGATGATTAAAGATATGGAAAAACATCTCCTGCGTTTTTTCCTTACCAGAAAGGAACTGTACATCATCAATAATGAGTACATCCATTTGTAGGTAGAAGTTGGTCAGCTTCTGAAGGTTGTTATTCTTAAGCTCTTCGATAAACTGATTGGTAAACTTTTCTGAAGAAACGTATACCACTACCTTCTCTTGCTGATTATTGCGGATATGATTGCCGATGGCCTGTACTAAGTGTGTTTTCCCTAAGCCCACACCACCGTAAAGCATCAACGGATTAAAAGCAGTGACGCCTGGCTTCTTTGCTACCGCATAGCCTGCTGAACGCGCAAGGCGGTTACAGTCGCCTTCTACAAAATTATCGAAGGTATAATTGAAATTAAACTTAATACCCCTAAAGAAGCTTTCGTACTCTTTCAGAATATCTTGCTTCTTCTTGGCAGAAGTGTTGATCTTATTACTCTTCTGAGCATTTTTATCAAACTCTACCTTAGCTGTTTGTATATTGACAGTATAGGGGCGACTCTGATCGTTTCCTTTGTCAATAATAATCGAATATTCCAGGCGACCTGTAGTACCAAGCTCCTTGTCGATGGCTTTTCGAAGTAAATGGATGTAATGCTCTTCAATCCATTCGTAAAAGAATTGACTGGGTACTTGTATGGTGAGTACCGTGCCCTCTAGTTTTAGCGGAACGATCGGTTCGAACCAAGTTTTAAAACTTTGTTCAGGAATGTTCTCTTTAATCACATTCAGGCAATTATTCCATACAGTAATGCAGTCTTTTGGCATGGGTAGCTCTATCATTCTCAACTTATATAAACCAGTCTTTTTACCCTATTTTAGCATTGGGGGAGACAAAAATCATAAAAAAAAAGCAAACAAAAAAATCATTTTTCGCTTGACTCGTTTCCAATTACCAGCGAGCGGGCTTGGGTAAGTTCTTTTCTTTTACCTTTGTGAAAAATGAACTCCAAACGCCCTAAACGAAGCCCTGCCCATCCTACCTGATGAATAAAAACGGGGTCGCCTGATGGAGACAACAGTTGTGTTGGGCGTTCTAAAAAAGTATGGGTATGTCCTCCTAAAATCAGGTCGATCCCTTCTACCTGTTGTGCAATAGTATGATCAGATACCTTATCACTCTTATAAAAGTAGCCCAGATGTGACAAACAAATAATCATATCACAATCCTTTGCTTTGAGCGTTTGCACCATCTCTTTTGCCACCGCTACAGGGTCTTGGTAGATCGTACCCTTAAAAAGAGGCGATGGTACAAGCCCTTCAAGTTCAATACCTAAGCCAAAAACACCAATTTTGAGCCCTCCTCTTTCAAAAAGTTTGTAAGGAAGGAAGGTATTGTGTAATGCGCTGTCTTGCGAAAAGGTATAATTAGAGACAAGAAAAGGAAAGCGTGCAAAAGGCAGCATTTTCTTTAAACCCATTACACCATTGTCGAAATCGTGATTACCCAAAGTAGCCGCATCATATCGCATTTCACTCATCAGCTTAAATTCCAACTCGCCGCCAAAAAAATTAAAGTAGGGCGTACCTTGAAAAATATCACCAGCGTCTAGCAGCAATACGTGAGCTTCCTCTTGCCGAACCTTCTTAATAAGTGCAGCTCTGCGCGCCATGCCACCTAGGCCTGCATTTCTACGGCCATCTTCAGGAAAAGGCTCAATACGCGAATGCATATCGTTGGTATGTAAAATGACCAACTTAATAGGAGGCTTGTTAGCCCAAATTAATTGAGGCGCGATTGTAACAGCCGTCGCCCCTACAAGCGATTGCTTAAGAAAGACTCTGCGTGACGGCATAAGTAAATACTGATAAGTAGAGATGATACATATAGATATGGTATGACGTTTATGGGGTATATGATGTACTAGTAAATTTAAGCATAATTTTGAAAATCCAATCAAGTTATAGATTGAAATTCTTCTCAATCAGAAGCCTTGTATAATATATTGCTTAAAAAGTTTTTATTTACTGATAATAAAATTCTACTGATAAAATATTTTACAAGTAGAATTTTACATAATTCAAAAAATACTAGTGCAGGTAAGTGCGTAAAATTGGTAAACCTGCATTCTTTTTTCTTCTATTAATGCTTGTGTTCTTTACAAAAAATAGCTACTTTAAATTTCCATTACCAACTAATCATATTTCCAACGCTATTCAAAAACACTACCCTTTTTTATATTAAGTAAATTATAACAGGTGTAATTATGAACTTATCTAGAAAACTCTGGACGGGCCTAGGGCTTTGTCTATGCTTGGGTGCGTGTAAGACAAGTACTTCCCTTACCCAAATTCGCTTATCACTCTCTAAGGGCTATTTGTATCACCCAGATAGTGTAGAAGTACGCTGGCAAGTGGAGGGTGCACAAGAAATAAGCATTGAAGGTGTAGCCACAGGCTTACCTCCTACAGGAAGTAAGCGTTTGTACTTTGACGAGACAAGTAACTACAAGGTGGTAGCAAAAAATGAAAAAGAAAGCACTTCTAGAAATATCAATGTACCCATACGGATATTTGCCCTTCAAGTAAAAGCAGATACACTTCTTAAAAAGGGAGATATGAGTACACTAAGCTGGAAAGCCCCTTATGCACAACGCGTAAGTATTAGAGAAGTTGATGAACAGTTACCTGCCTCAGGAAAAATGTATATTGAACCTACCACCGATACTACTTTTCACTTTGAAGCGTTTACAGCAGATGGTCATATAACTGAAAAAGAAGTAACCATCAGAGTAATCGCAAAAGATCGCTTTTGGGTTAGTAAGCCCTATTTACATACTGGTGAGCAATCAGTTATTCACTGGAATTTTCCAGACGCCATGCAAATTAAAATCACCTCTGAGGCAGACGATACACTGATGACTAAAGAGCCATCAGGAAGCTTTATGAGCGTACCGCTTGGAGAACAAGAAGCTGAGAGAAAATACCTGCTGAATGTTGAAAAAAAGAACGGAGAGGTTGTTACACAAAAACTTGCACTTAAGAAAATTATCCCTTACCTCAAGCTACAGGCAAGACCTGAAAAAGTAAGTAAAGGAGATGAGATAAAGCTGCGTTGGAATACAAGATTTATAAAGGACATAAGCCTCAATGGAGTTGCGTACAATTTACCATCAAAAGGTGAGATCAAAGTAACGCCTCTCAAAAAAACAATCTATCAACTAAGCGGTATAGACGATCAAGGAGAAAGACATTCAACCCAAGTGACAGTAGGCGTACATTACCGTAAATATATCAAGGGGCTTGTAGATATTAATCAATTATTACCACAAACCATTCTCTTCGAAATCACACAAGTAAACCTCAATGAATACCCTAAAAGAGTAACATTACGCGTCATTGCTGTCGATACGGCTGGTAATTTCGTATCGGGCTTGGCAGATTCGCCTGCTTTACAACAGCGGTACTTTAGTAGACTCGTAGAGACAGCCGGTAAACAGCGAAAAATACAGGATTTTAGCGTTAAAGAAGTAAATGAAATGACTTCCAAGCCCTATGCCATCAATCTTACGCTAGATTATAGTGGCTCTATGTCTGGAGCAATTGGCTACGTTGAGCAAGCTACCCAAGCACTGATTGTAAAGAAGCATAAGCAAGATGTAATGAGCATAGTGAAGTTTGACGACCAGCTCAAAACAATTACGCCCTTAGTACAAGAGGAACAAAAACTGCTACAAAGCTACCCATTAAGAGGAATGAGAGGGTTTGGGGGTGGAACAGCCCTGTATGCTAGTATTGATGAAGGGCTTCGTTCTTTGGATATGACCAATTATAATCGTACGATGATTTTGCTAACAGATGGCCAAGAGAATAGTTCTTTCGTACACCAAGCTACGCACGCTTTCAGGGCGAGTGACGTGGTAAGGAAAGCCAGGGCAGCCCATGCGCCTATTCAGATTATTGCTTTGGGTAGTGCTCCTAATCAAAATATTATTGATGCGCTGGCCTATTTGACAGGTGGATACGCTTACTTTGCACAGAGTGAACAAGAAGTAGAGCAAATCTACCAAGAAATGAGTCGGCTGTTTTATAATTACTATGAGGTTTCCTATACCCCTGTTGCAAGTGATGGGGAGCACTTTGTAGCGTTACAACACTATAATCATAACGGTAAAGTAACCACTTCCGAAAGAGCCTTTCTAGTGGGAGACCAAATCGCTTACATTGATCAGTTCGATAGGGTTCCGAGTAGCTACGGTCCCGTATTCTTCAAAAGAAAAAAGCCAGTAGCACCCTTACAGGCGCTTGCTAACTTTCAGTTTAACGAACATCAACTAGAAGAACAATATAAGGTAAAGCTTCAATCTTACGTGACATATCTAAAAGAAAATCCTGACGCCGTATTGGAAATTTTTGGCCATACTGATAGTGTGGGAGAAGATGTAGCACAGATAGTACTCTCTGAAAAAAGAGCAGCAGCGGTGAAAAGATATTTTGAAAAACAAGGCATTGCATCAACACGCCTTGCCATCAAAGGCTTCGGGAAGCGCCGTCCGCTTTGGGAACCTGAAAATACCCCTTGGAAAGCCCGCGAGAATAGGCGGGTTGAGTTATTACTATTAAAATAACGATGAGCTAAAAGGGAGGAATTTGTTGTAAAAACTTTTGAATCCATCAATTTCTCCCTTAACATTGTTCTACTGAAAACAAAACGCCCTTACTATCTATGAAGATTATTTGTATTGGTAAAAACTATGCGGATCACATCGCAGAGATGGAAAGCAAGTATGATAAGGTAACGAGCGATCCTATTATCTTTCTCAAGCCTGATACTGCCCTGCTAAAAGACAACGCGCCTTTTTATCTGCCAGACTTTAGCCAAGAGGTACACCACGAGCTAGAGATGACGATTAAGATAAGCCGTGAGGGAAAGTTCATTGAAGAGACTTTCGCGCACAAATACTACGATGAGGTAGGGCTTGGCGTCGATTTTACCGCCCGGGATTTACAAGCTAAACTAAAGCAAAATAGTCACCCTTGGGATTTGGCTAAAGGCTTTAATGGGGCGGCACCAGTGTCACATTTTCTTCCAAAAACGAATTTTTCTGATCTTCAACAGCTTAATTTTCGTTTAGAAGTAAATGAAACAGTACGCCAACAAGGTAATACCCAACTGATGATTCATAAAATAGATGCTATTATTGCCTACGTGTCTCGTTTCTTTACCCTAAAAAAAGGAGACATCCTTTTTACAGGAACGCCCGCAGGGGTAGCTGCTGTGAAGGCAGGAGACAGGCTAGTAGCGTACTTAGAAGAAGAAAAAATGCTGGACTTCGAGGTAAAATAATGCCTCTAAGCCATTTATTTGATCGTGTAAAGCCGTTAAGTAATAACGACCATGACTGTCTTATCAAAAATTAAAAAGCGACTCATCGCCAATGGCTTATTGGTAGTAATCACCTTACTAAGCTATGGCGCGGTATATGTGTCTCCACAAACCTACTGGTTGGCAGGCTTTATGGCGTTACTCATACCGCTCTGGTTAGTGCTCAATGGCTTGTTTGTCTTCTATTGGCTTACGCGTAGATCAGCTTACCTATTTTTGTCATTAAGCATGTTGATGTTAGGTGCTACCTTCTTGCAAAGTACACTTGCCTTCGATTTAGGTACCTCTACCAAAGATTCTACTCATTTTAGCGTGCTGAGCTATAACGTACGTGTTTTCAACGTGTACGACCATCTACAAGATGAAGATAGTGCCTCTTCGAAAGAAATGATCAACTGGGTAATTGAGCATAAGGCAGAAATCAAGTGCCTACAGGAAATGTACAATGAAGATAGCTCTCGTTTATTCAACACGGTAGATCGTATTGCTCGTAGTGGCGACTATAATTACTACCTTACCCCCGTTCCCAACGACAACCAGTACAAGGGAGGCTTTTTTGGACTGGCGATTTTTTCTAAATATCCTATCTTAAACAGTGGCGAACTTCCCTTGAGCGAAAACCGGGGTAACCGCTGCCTTTTCGTTGACGTATTGATCAGAAAAGATACCTTACGTATATATAACGTACATTTACAGTCGATGAGCATCGATGAAAAAAGCCTACTAGAAAATGAGTCAGCGGCAGCAAGCCCCTACCAAGATCTCATTAAGAGGCTCAAGCGCGGCTTCGAAGCACGTGCCAAGCAAATCGAAATTGTAGAAGAGCACCTTCGGGCGTGTCCCTATCCCGTCATTGTCAGTGGTGATTTTAACGAGACCCCCTACGGATATGTCTATCATTACTTAAAAGGAAGCCTCCACAATGCTTTCGAAAAAGCGGGGAATGGTTTGGGCTTTTCTTATAATGGTCGGCTTTTTTTCTTACGCATCGACCATCAGTTCTTTGATCAACGCCTAGCGATTAACAGTTTCAAGACCCATAGAAATATTTCTTATTCAGATCATTTTCCGATAGTAGGTACCTATGCCTTTAGAGATTAATCCCCGAACTTTAGAACTTTCTACCGAGATTTATTAGCTTTGAAGCACCATATTTAATATTTTTCTACATGGATCACCCACTCGTTTTATACAATACACTGAGTAAACAAAAAGAGCCTTTTCAACCCATCAACGCCCCCTATGTGGGTATCTATCAGTGTGGTCCTACCGTCTATAGTGATCCACACATAGGCAATGCTCGCCCAGCCGTCGTATTCGATGTACTGAGGCGCTATCTTACTTATTTAGCGTATCGCGTTCGTTACGTGAGAAATATCACTGATGTGGGGCACTTAACAGGCGATGACGACCAAGGAGAAGATAAGATTTCTAAAAAAGCGAGACTTGAGCAGAAAGAGCCTATGGAAATTGTACAGCATTACACTGTGAAGTACCACGAGCTGATGCGTCATCTTAATGTACTTCCACCAGATGTAGAGCCTACCGCCACAGGACATATTGTAGAACAGATTGCGATTACCCAAAAAATTATCGAAGCAGACTTGGCTTATGTAGCCAATGGCTCCGTATATTTTGATGTAATGGCTTACCGCAAGAAAGCAAACTATGGCGAACTTTCTGGAAAAAACATTGACGAGCTAGAAGCGGGCGCTGGCAATGACGAAGCACGACAACGTGTACTAGAAGGACAAGAAGAAAAAAAACATCCTGCTGACTTCGCGCTATGGAAAAAAGCCCAACCTAACCATCTTATGCGCTGGCAGGCACCTTGGAGTGAAGGTTTTCCTGGGTGGCATTTAGAGTGTACCGTGATGAGTACCAAATATTTAGGGGAGACTTTCGACATTCACGTGGGAGGAATGGATTTGATCTTTCCTCACCATGAGTGTGAAATAGCCCAAGCAAAAGCGGCTCACGATGGTAAAGCCCCTGTAAAGTACTGGCTACATAACAATATGGTGTTACGGGATGGGAAGAAAATGAGCAAAAGCCTTCAAAACGGAATCACTTTGGAAGAACTTTTTGAAGGAAAAGTAACTTTTGCTTACAGTAAAAAAGAGAAAGATGGTACACTTACTGAAACGCATTCGGCTAGGGTATACACCCCAATGCATTTACGTATGTTGCTGCTACTCTCTCATTACAGAAGTGTTACTGATATTACAGGAAATGCCCTAGAAGATGCACGTAAAACTTATACAAAACTGCTGAATGGCTGGTACATTCTGCAAGAAATGCACTACCCAGCAGAAGCATTACAACCTGATGAGAAAATCAATCAGCAACTGTTGCAAAACATAGCGGCTATTTACAATGCACTGAATGATGACCTCAATACAGCCCTTGCTATTACTCATTTGCTGGCGCTTCTAAAAAAGGTGAATACCTACTATAATCATCCTGAGAAGTTGCAAGCAGTTTCGAAAGCAAACTTTGAAAAAATGAAGGTGACGTATCAAACTGTGTTTGTGGATATCCTTGGCTTTTTGGTAGAGAAACCAGAGAGCTTCGAGCACTTACTACAAAGCTTACTTAAGCATTACAAGGAGGCCAAACAGCAAAAGGCCTACGACAAAGTAGATGAGATTCGGGCTGACTTAAAAACAATCGGAGTGGTAGTAAAAGATATGAAAACAGGCGTAAGCTGGGCTTTCGATGAAATTTAATGGATGGATTAAAGAATAAAAGACTTCATGAAAAATAATATTTGGATATACCTACTAATAGGCTGTATACTCTGGAACTGCAAAGAAAACGAAAGTAATGAGCAGCCTGACGAAAAAGAAAGCACCCAACCCTTAGTAAAAACACCTGCTTTTAATGAAGATACAGCCTACTACTACATAGAAAAGCAGTTGAGTTTCGGTCCGAGGGTACCCAATTCTGAGGCGCATCAAGCCTGTGCTACCTATTTGTTAGAAACCCTCGATCAAATGGGCGCTGCTATAGAAGTACAGAACTTTACCGTTACTTCTTACGACCAGCTTGAGCTACAGGGTAAAAATATCATCGCGAGTATTAATCCCGAGGCAGAAAAAAGAATCCTGCTCGCCGCCCATTGGGATACTCGTCGGATAGCAGACAAAGAGAAAGACGAAGCGAAAAGAGAACAGCCGATTGATGGCGCCAATGATGGGGCCAGTGGGGTAGCAGTCATTCTTGAGATTATCCGTACCATCCAGATGGCTGCCAATAAACCACAAGTAGGGATAGACGTCATTCTTTTTGACCTAGAAGATGATGGTGTACCTGAAGGGATGGAGTACGAGGGAGATAATTCAGAGACTTGGTGCCATGGATCGAGGCATTGGTCAAATAATAAACACCGTCCCAATTATACCGCCTATTACGGTATTTTACTCGATATGGTAGGGGGCAAAGGCGCTAAGTTTAAGAAAGAGCCTTACTCAATGGCTTATGCGCGAGGAGTAGTAGAGAAAGTATGGGGGATTGCGCAGCGCCTCGGTTATGGCAATTACTTCCTCAACCAGACCATTCAAATGCCTAGTGGCTACGGTATTTTAGATGACCACTACTTCGTAAATGTGGATGCTAAAATTCCTATGATCGATATCATCGACTATGATGAAGACTTTGGTGATTTCCATCATACGCAAGAAGATAATATTACCATCATAGATAAAAAAACTTTAAAAGCCGTCGGGCAAACGGTGTTACAAGTAATTTATCAGGAATCGGCTGGTTTTGAGTAACTGTCTCTATACGCTATATATGTGTTGGGGATAGTTTTTAGCTTACCATAAGCTCATTTAACCAGCGTTTGGCATAAAACTGCATCACGTGTTTTTGCTCTTTTGGCAACAGTTTACCTAGCTCGATTGGAGCAAAGTAGGTACAGCCAGCACACATAGTAATTAAGTCAGTCGATTGGTAGGCGTCTGCTATTAGTACCTTATCTGTTGCAGTTAGCTGGTACTTACCCAATGCCGACAGGCGTTCTGCTATAATGACTGCCAAGTACCTTTTCGCTGGGTTTTTCGATTTCAGCTTCCTTAGAATCTTTTTGTAATTTTGCTCTTGAAGGTCAAGCGTTATCTTAGTCACTATATCCGAGGGAGTTCCGCTAAAAAAACAGGCAAATCCAATTAGTTTTTTTGGATTGGTATCGTCTTGTGAAAACCCAACACTTGATAGCCCTAGGGTCAAAGCTAAAATTAGGGTGCACATTTTAGCTGAATGCATAAGCTAGCTGCAATTACACGTTTAACATATGCGCTTTATCTTGCCAAAAATACTTGTGCAATACCATCAGGGTGCACCAACAGTACCTGATTCATCCCTACTTCTTTATCCCTTTGCCAGTCAAGCGTGTAGAGCTGAGCCTTGTTAGGAAAGCGTACTTTGTACTTCTTCAAACGATCATTTTTAGAGACAATCGCCACCTGCATCTTTGACTTGGAGGTAGAGGAGGAGTATAAAATACCTTCAATATGATGCTGTGTATCAGAGGTAAGTAACAGAAGTCTTTCAGAAGAACCATCTTTATTTTTACTCACATATTCAAGCGGTTTTCCATCACTCAGCACAAAGGTTTGTAAAGTACCATCTGGATTACGGCACTGCATATTGGCATTGCTCATTAAACTAAACTTATACGTTTCATCCTTCAGGGCGTTGGGAAAACTCACTGTGTAAGTGCGGGTGCGTGCATCATAGCCTAAAACATTGAGCTTTACACGTGTAGGGTTTTTAGAAGACATATAGTATACGTGCATGGCCACACTGGTATTCCCTACAAAGTATACCACCTCTGAGGTACCATTCTTATTATGGCAAATGTAAGCGCGTTCTTTTTGCTTTTCTTGTGTTTGTGCCAGAAGTAGTACAGGTACAGTAAAGTAGAAAAAAAGTACAATAAGTAGTTTCTTCGTTATCATCGTATTCATTTTTATAGAAAGATAGGAGCAGAAGGCTCATATACTACAAATTAATAAATAAATATTAATTCTCTAAAATATCTAATTCTATCACCAAGTCACCTTGCTCTACAAGCGTACCCGCTTTCAGGTGTACTTTCTTTACTTTACCAGTACAAGAAGCGGTGATGATAGATTCCATTTTCATGGCCTCTATTACAAATAAAGGCAAGTTGGGGGTCACTTCTTGCCCCTCTTCTACTTTAATCTCTGAAATTTTTCCTTGTAGTGGTGAGCCTATTTCTTCGTCCGTTTCAGCTTTACGATGGGCTGCTTGCTGAGGTTGTAGCTGTTGATCCTGTATACGAATACGCCTAAACTGGCCATTCAATTCGAAGGTGACACTCACCAACCCCTGTTCGTCGGCTTGAGAGGTGCTTCTTTTCTTGATGAGTAAAGTTTTCCCTTGGTCGATGGTGACTTGGATTTCTTCTCCAAACCGCATGCCATACAGAAAGGCCAAAGTAGGAATATAACTTACCTCGCCAAATTCCTGCTGGTGCGCATGATAGTCTTCGAAAACTTTTGGATACAACTGGTAAGAAAGAAAATCTAGAAAGGTAACGTCTCCCTCAAACTTTTCTTGGAAAGCTTGGAAAGCCTCCTCAAAGTTAATGGGTGTAAGGTAAGCATTGGGGCGATCCTCATAGGGTTTCTCTTCCTTTAAGACAATCTTTTGAAGTTTTTCGGGAAAACCACCGTGGGGTTGTCCAAGCTCACCGCGAAAGAAGTCTTTAACCGAAAGTGGAAAAGCCAAAGTGTCTCCCTTTTCTAAAATATCCTGCTCGCTCAGGTCATTAGAAGTCATAAACAAGGCCAAATCGCCTACTACCTTCGAGCTAGGCGTTACTTTAGGAATATTACCAAACAAACGATTAGCGGCTTGGTAGTTGGCAATCACTTGATCGAAGCGATCAGCCACTCCTAACGAATGGGCTTGTGCTTTAAGGTTAGAATACTGACCGCCAGGCATCTCGTGTAAATAGACACTGGCTGTGCCAGCCTGCAAACCTGCTTCAAAAGGGTAGTAGTAGGCGCGTACAACCTCCCAGTAATCAGAAAGCTGATTCAGCGTAGGGAGGTCATAGGGCTGTACTCTCTCGTGGCTTTGCATCATTGCTACGATCGAATTGAAATTAGGCTGAGAGGTAGTACCAGACATAGAAGCCATCGCTACGTCAATGATGTCTACACCTGCATCAATGGCCCTTGCATAGGTAGCAGGTTGTATCGAAGAGGTATCGTGGGTATGTAAATGAATCGGTAAGCTTATCTGTTCTTTTAAATGCCCAATCAGTTCCTCAGCAGCATAGGGTTTGAGTAGCCCTGCCATATCTTTAATCGCTAAGATGTGTGCGCCTGCATCTTCCAACCGTTTTGCTAAGTCAAGATAGTATTGTAGTGTATATTTAGTTTCTTCAGGGTTAAGAAGATCGCCTGTATAGCAAATAGCTGCTTCGGCAAGGCTATCGGTATACTGATTCACTGCCTTGATGCTGGTCTTGAGGTTCTCAATCCAGTTAAGTGAGTCGAAGATGCGGAAAATATCAATGCCATTCTCCGCTGACTTCTCAATGAACTTTTCAATCAGGTTATCAGGATAAGCCTTATAACCTACGCCATTCGCCCCACGCAAAAGCATTTGAAGCAAAATATTGGGAACTGCTTCTCTAATTTTTTGGAGTCGTTGCCAAGGGCATTCCTTCAAGAAGCGCAAGG
The DNA here is from genome assembly GCA_937911505.1 of uncultured Cytophagales bacterium. Taxonomy (GTDB): domain Bacteria; phylum Bacteroidota; class Bacteroidia; order Cytophagales; family Thermonemataceae; genus CALEMF01. The sequence goes on along the minus strand of CALEMF010000001.1, from coordinate 10,226 downwards.
CTACGTCGAAGGTAGCACCGCCCCATACTTCCATCGAGAAGGTTTGTGAACAAAGGTGTGCAAAGGCCTCCGCATAAGGAAGCATATCGATGGTACGTGCGCGCGTAGCAATCAATGACTGATGGGCATCACGAAGGGTCGTGTCGGTGTACTGAATGCGTTTTTCTTGCTTCAGCCACCGTAAGAAACCTTCTTTCCCTAGCTCAGTAAGGCGATTTTTGGAGCCAGCCGGTACTTGTTGAAACTTATTGTAGAGAGGGAGTTGTGGGGTAAGAAAAGTCTTATTCTCTTCTTTCAGTTTTACATCAGGATTACCATTGACGATGACATTAGCAATAAACCGAAGTGCTCTTGTCCCTCGGTCGTAACGACGAGGAATGTCAAGCAGCTCAGGATGGGCTTGGATAAAGCCAACCGTTGCTTTCCCTTTTTGAAAAGTAGGGTGGGCAATCACATTCTCTAAAAAGCCAATGTTAGTTTTAACACCACGAATACGAAACTCCCGTAAAGCGCGGCTCAGTCGTTGACAAGCACCCTTCAGCGTTCTTCCTGAAGAAGATACCTTTACCAGCATAGAGTCGAAAAAGGGAGAAATCGTTACCCCAGCGTAAGAGCTGCCTTCATCGAGGCGAATCCCGAAGCCCGCCGCGTTTCTGTAGGCGATGATGGTGCCAAAATCTGGACGAAAGTCTTTTTTAGGGTCTTCGGTGGTGATACGGCATTGTATGGCAAAGCCACGCAGCTTTACGTCTGCTTGCTCTTTTATAAAAATTTGAGGATCAGAGAGTTGATGTCCTTTTGCAATCAAGATTTGCGAGCGAACAATGTCGATACGGGTGACTTCTTCGGTAATGGTATGCTCCACTTGGATACGTGGATTGACCTCAATAAAGTAAGCGTTTTCATCAGCATCCACTAGAAATTCCACCGTACCTACATTATTGTAATTGACCGCCTTACAAATTTGTAGTGCATATTGGTAAAGCTTCTCTTTGGTAGATTGCGCCAAATTAGGGGCTGGCGCTACTTCTACTACCTTCTGGAAACGTCGTTGTACCGAACAATCTCTTTCATATAAGTGAACAATATTGCCATAATTATCCCCCATAATCTGCACTTCAATATGCTTGGGGTTTTCAATGTATTTTTCTATAAAGATGGTATTATTTCCAAAGGCTCTTCCTGCTTCGCGCTGTGCTTCATTAAAGGCCTTTTCTAAGGCTTCAACCGTATGTACTACCCGCATACCTCTACCACCACCACCTGCAGAAGCCTTCAAAATAATAGGGAAGCCAATCCGCTTGGCTTCTTGAAGCGCTACATCAAAGGAGAGTAGCGGTTGTTGATTGTCTTCTATGACAGGTACTTGCGCTTCCTGCGCAATCCGCTTGGAAGCGATTTTATCGCCTAAGCTCTCCATTACACTAGCGCGAGGCCCTACAAAGATGATCCCTTCTTCTTCACAACGGCGGGCGAACTGTACGTTTTCTGATAAGAAGCCATAACCAGGATGGATCGCCTCAGCTTGTACTTTTTTAGCGAGCTGAATGACTTCCTCAATGTCTAAATAAGGCTTCAGTGGTGCGTCATCAGGGCCTATTTGGTAGGCCTCATCTGCTTTAAATCGGTGAAGAGAGTAGCGGTCTTCGTAGGTGTAGACGGCCACCGTACGAATTCTGAGCTCGGAGGCGGCGCGGAGAATACGGATAGAAATTTCGCCCCGATTAGCTACCAGTATTTTTTGTATGGATTGCAACATAAGCCGAAACTAAGGCAAAAAAGCCTTTTACGCAAGCAAGTCGCTTTTTAAGATGAGCGCGTATTGGTATTATTCTTGGATTAGCCTCAATAGGTCTATGAACAAGAAACAATTACTTTTTTCGATTATATTTTGGTTATTCGTGTCAGTAGGACAAATACTTGCACAAGTAAAATCTTGTACCTACACTTATTTTACTAATAATAAGCGTAAAGTAGCCACCGCTGTGTGTATAGATAAACTTACCAACGCAGGTGAAGCCGTTGCTTACGACTTAGAAGGTAAGCGTATAGGAAGTTGGAGCATCGTAGGAGGAGGGCTATACGCTCGTGTACGTTTTACTTTTCATGCTAATGGGATGGTGAAGAAAGCTCACTACAGTAGTCAGCCAGACGGAGGGATTCAGTGGTACAATAGTACTCATACTTATGATGATCAGGGGAAACTGATTGGCTTTCGAGAGGACTCACACGATCGTTTACAGTACATAAAGGCTGAAAAACAATAGCCTAGCGCTCAATAATAATCTTCGGAAATTCTACATAAAAAGTAGCGCCTTTTCCTCGGTTGGTCTCTGCCCACACTTTCCCGTTCAGTTCTTCCACGAGGGTTTTTACAATAGAAAGCCCTAACCCTGCCGAACTTTCACCACCAGTAGGTTTATTGGTAAAGTTTTGGTGCTTTAGAAATAGCTTCTCTTGGTCTTCTTCTGGGATGCCGTAGCCCTCATCTCTCACTTCGATATGCACCTTCTCACGTTCATCTTTTAAATTAACGTATACTTTCCTTTCAGGAGGCGAAAACTTAATGGCGTTAGAGAGGAGATTGTCCATGATGCGATTCAAGAAAAAAGCATCTGTACGGAACTCTAATTCAGGTACATTCGATTTAAAGATAATTTGAATGCGTTTGGAACTTGCATAAGGTTGGTAGCGCTTCACTACTTCTAAAATGTTCTCTTTTACGTCTAAACGCTCAATATTAATATCTTTCTTATAATCTTCTATCACACGGCTATCGAGCAGATTTTGAATCACAGCAAGGCCATCCTGTACCACCTGTTTCATACGTGCTAAGTACTCCTGTTGATTGGGGTTGAGGGTTTCTCCGCCATCTAATTGTACTAGCTCTGCCAAGGAAATGATACGATTGAAAGGCATTTTAAGATCGTGTGTAATGATACCTACAATGCTATTTTTTTCGTGCAAGATCGTTTCTAAGCGGAGATTTTGCTTTAAGAATTCTTGATTGGCTTTAGAAAGCTCACGGGTTTGCGATTTAATGACCTCGTTTTGATCTTCCAACTTCTGGGAGGTTTTTCTCTTTTGCAGAAAAGCCATCAAGGTGAGAAACACCAACACAAAAAGGACGGCGATCCCAATATTGAGTACAATATTCTCTACCTCAGAGCGACTATCAACCTCTTGGGCATACAAAATAGTCGGCCAAAATAGTAAGAGGATAATGGGTGAAAGTTTCTTAATGAAGGACAATTTGAAGGTATTTTTTGAAGGCTTTATGATACTAAAGGTAGACATTTTCTTTTAGTTTTTGGGACTTCTCTTCAAAAATTTATCGAGGTGGACAATTTCAAATATCAGTAACGCTATATTTAAGACGATATTAATAAAGGTAAAGATAAATAGAAAAGCCATCGCTCGATAGTCTCCTTTACGCCACACAAACAAGCCAATACATACCAACCAACTGGTGAGTAGTACAATCGTCCATCGCCGTGACAGGTGAAACTGAAAACGCTGCCTATAGTTCCACCACCCGTGGATCAAATGACTGGCTAATTGCCATACTACGATAATAAGAAGTGGTAGCCAGAGGCTGAAGAATATCTGGCGGTCGTCTAGCCAAAAGACGCGGTACATTCTTTCTAGTAATATAAAGAGGAAAGGGATTTGCACGAGTAAATCAAATTTCTTAAATACGCGCATAAGGCTTTAAAAACATAAAAAGTAATAAGTCGACGGGTTGATATGGCTGTAAAACATACATGCCATCGTATCGACTGTAAAATTAGCCTGTTTTTTGTATTAAAAATAGTACCTTTTAATAATTTTTGATTATGCGAAAGATCATATTGTACTTTTTGTGCTTGCTCGTATCACAAGCAGCATTGGCACAAACCTTTAAAAAAGTAGATACGCGAAGTATCCAATACGAAGGAGACGAGAGCTTCTCATTTAGTAGTAGTTTTGAAAGACCCAACGAAATAGGAAAAATAGAAATTGATGTAGCAGATTTAGCACAGGTCGTTGATTATGATTTGGCTAAACTTACCGCGCTAGAAGTACTTGAAATCAAAATGACGGAAGATCCAGAAGCAGAAGATAGTTGGAAAGCAGCAGTAATTGAAGAAGCGAAAAAAAATATCGAACATCTAGCCGCTTTTAAAAAAGCGCCGAAGCTCAAGTGGGTTATTTTTGCAGTAGGAGAGCAACTCTTTTTTAAAGCCAATGAGCAACCCACCCCTAGCGGCAACTTACAACGCGCCTACAGTAGTTTTGGCAAACAAGCAGAAGGCCTATTACCTAATGCTACCATTACCGCCTATCACTGGGAGTGGTAAGACCTTAGGAGGAAGTAGAAGACGCTTGTTCTATAAACTGAAATACCAAACTGGCCGCTAGTTGGGCCGTAAGCCCTGCCTTATCTGCTTTGGGATTGAGTGATGATACATCAAAACAAACGACTTTACCTGATCGCGCAATCTTGCCAATGAGGTGTAAAACGATATCAGGGGTAACGCCTGCACCATTCACCATACCAACACCTGGCGCAAACGCAAACGAAAATACGTCTAAGCTTACCGACAAATAAATGGCCTCTTTGCCAGTAATGAAGTACTCAATTTTCTCTTCAAGGAAATCTACAGTGTGAAAATGTAGTTTCTTCGCAAGAATAGGATTTACTTTATAATGTTGAGCTGTTTGAAAGGCCTTGGCCGTATTACTTTGCATTTGTACGCCGATAGGCAGGTAATGGAAAGGAAGGTTATGTTTTTCACAGGTATGGGCTATTTGTAAGAAAGAAGTATTGGCATTGCCCACCTCTTCATAATGCTGTAGCCCCAAGTGGGTACTAAAGCTAATAATACCCAGCTCTTGCTCTAGTTTTCTCCTGTGGCGGTGTATGCCTTGGTAAGCACCGTACGCTAATTCCCGACCTCCTCCCAAAGCAATGGCGCAGTAATCTCTATCAAGTAAATAAGCAATATTATCCCCTAAATCGGTTTGGGCATACTCCAGAAACTTCCCGAGACAAAACACATCTCCTGCATCCAACAAGATTTGCTCTTTGGCTAAATGATAAGGATATTCTGCCAAGACTTTTCTAATGGCTGTTGGTCCTTCAGTGGCGCCTACTTGTCCTTGGTATCTTCTTACTCCCTCATCAGAGCGAAATCCTATAAGTGCAAAGCTGGTGTGTGAGTCTTGTGGGCGAGCAAGTTTGCGCTCTGCTAAGTTAGCGAAGCGTACTTTCTGATGCCATCTCGCCTCCGCTGGGTCTTGTGATTTATGAAGTTTTCCTTTCCAAAGTTTCTTCTCAGGAGGTCTGTACATACGTTCTAGTAATGCGTGGTCTGAATCAAATGTAATGAAATGTATTACTCTAAAAGTAGCTATAAGATAGTACAAATGTATCTCTGAGGCAAGCCTTCTTTTACTTTTTACGAGGCTTCTGTGTGAAGTTTAAAACCGATTCCGTGGATGTTTTCGATGCAGATGTTTTGATCTTTTGCTAGGTACTTGCGAAGGCGTGAAATGAAAACATCAAGGCTTCTTCCAAGAAAGTAATCGTTTTCGCCCCAAATTCCTTCAAGGAGTTCTTCGCGTTTAATAAGTTGATTCTTTCTGGTTAAGAAGAAATGTAGAAGCTCTCCTTCTCGGTAGGTAAGTTTTTGTTTTTCATCTTCAGGAAGGTAGTGAAGTTGTAAGGTGTTAAAATGAAAAATGAAGTCGCCCAGCGTATGTACATCAGTAGTAGGTGATGCTTGCAGATAGCATCTCCGTAAGAAAACCTCTATCCTGAGAATAAGCTCTTCTATACTAAAGGGCTTCGTAAGGTAGTCGTCAGCACCCAGCTTGAGCCCTTTTATTTTATCTTCTTGCAGCGACTTAGCCGTTAGAAAGAGAATGGGAACGGCTTGGTCTTGCGTTCTAATTTTCTTAGCCAATGTAAAACCATCCAGCGAAGGAAGCATAACGTCTAAAATACACAGATCAAAAGCGCCCTGCTGGTAAAGCTCCCAAGTGGCTAAGCCATCAGTGGTATGTACAATTTCGTAGCCAGCCAAGCTGAGATTATCCTTAGTGACAAAGCCTAAGTTAAGATCGTCTTCTGCGAATAGAATTTTTGCTTTAGTCATAAGGCACTAGCTTTTTACAAAGGGAATGGTAATATGAAAAGTGCTTCCTTGCCCTAGCTCACTTTCTAAGCGTAACGACCACCGATGAAGGCGTGAGACGAGTTGTACATAACTGAGCCCAAGCCCAAAGCCTTTTACATTGTGTACATTACCAGTAGGGATACGATAAAAACGCTTGAAGACTCTTTTCTGGTGTGTTTTGGCTATGCCTAAACCATGATCTTTGATGCGTAAAATTACTTGGTTTTCAGTCAAGGCAGTCTCGATAATAATGTGTGGCTCATCTACACAATATTTAATGGCGTTGTCGAGTAAATTGAGAATGAGATTAGCGAGGTGTACTTTATCAGCATAAATAGTAACAGGCGTTGCTGCAAGACGGTACTCGATGAAATGCTGCAACTGTAGGGCTTGGGTGATTTCTTCAATGAATGGATGCAGGGCTACTGCTTCTTTTTGTAACTGAAGGTTTTTCTTTTCTAAGCGCGCCATCTGTAATACTCTTTCCACCTGTTTCTTGAGCCGATTATTTTCGGTAGCGATGATGGAAGCGTATTGTTGAAGGCGCTTTGGGGTGGCTTGAATATTTTCTCCTTGCAATACCTTAGCGGCAATGGCCATCGTAGAAATAGGTGTCTTGAACTCGTGTGTCATGTTATTGACAAACTCTTTTTGTATTTCAGAGAAGCGTTTTTGCCGCAGGATGATAAAGAGGGCGTACCCGAAGAAAATAACCACAAGCAAGAGTAGGATAGAACTAGCGATCCAAACATCCATGGAAGAGAGAATGTGTGCTTGTTTTGTAGGAAAGCGCACGCCGAAGTAATAAGTATACTTGGTGCATTCAGGAAAAATGAGCGGGGTTTTTTGAAGCGTATCGTCCATGGCAATGTAGCGCCCTCCTATAATTTGATCGCTGTGGCAGTCATAAATACCATATTCAAAATCTGTATTGAGTTGCCGTGCTCTGAAGGCTGTTTTGAGGTAATGCTCTAGTACGCTAGGTTCTATATGGCTGTTTACGTTGACTACATAATAATTAGAGGAAACACGGTCTACTACGTTGATGCGGGGAGAAGTCCCTTTGAGGTGTGCTACCTGCGTAGCTACCTCGTGTAGGGCGCTGAACACAGCCTGATGAAACTGGGAGGCTTGAATAGCATAGGCTTTCCGTACCCAGTAAGCTTGTGTAAGTAAAATACCTACAATCGAAAGGACACCCAACCAGGTGATAAGTCGGATAGAGGGATTCTTCATAGAAATAACCTACCATAGTAATCTGATACGAAGATAACAGGAATTTAAGACTTTTTTGAGGTGGGTGTAGTCGTTAACACTTCATTAACATTCATTGGCGATTCATTAACACCTGCTTTGGAAATAAACGATTAGGTTTGTCTTGATCACTACTTTGATAGGATCTTATATATTAGTTTATTTTAACCTTTAAATTTTTAATAAAATGAGAAAAATACTTTTATTTTCACTATTAATGTTAGTTATTTCTGGTTCAGTATTAATGGCACAGCGCGATCAGCTCGCTTTTGTTGGTTTTTCCTCGGAGTTAGAGGAAGCAATTACTTGGGAACAAACCCACTATGACTTTGGAAAAATTGTGCAAAATAAGCCAGTAGTAGCCAAGTTTACTTTCAGAAATACAGGTAACGCCCCCGTGATTATCACCGAAGCAAAGGGCTCTTGTGGTTGTACAGGCGTAGACTATCCAAAAGCTGCCATCGCACCTGGTGAAGAAGGCCTTATTAAGGCAACTTTTAATGCTAAAAAAGTGGGACAGTTTAATAAAAACGTTACCGTGACGGCCAATACGGGTACGAAAGTACTTTACATCAAAGGTGAGGTAGTGGCAGAATAACTTACCTGCGCCTTCCTGAAAAAGGAGCGTACCCCACAAGGTACGCTCCTTCAATATTTATCAAAAAGTATACTTATTGCTTAATAAGCTGTATGTTCATCACGAGCTTTACCTCCTCACTTACCACCACGTTACCTGCTTCAGTCACAGCACTCCAAGTGAGGCCAAAATCTTTGCGATTAATTTTTCCACTAATCTCAAAGCCTGCTTTGGTTTGCCCGTAGGGGTCAACTGCAGTGCCATTGTACACCACTGTCAGGGTAACGGGTTTTGTTTTATCACGAATCGTCAGGTTACCTGTAAGCTGGTAGTTCTCTTCTGATTGTTTAGTGAAAGTAGAAGAAACAAAGGTAAGCTGAGGAAATCGCGAAGCATCAAAAAAATCCTTTGAACGCAAATGCTCGTCTCTCTGCGTATTGTTAGTGCTAATACTGTCAACTTGTGCTGTGAATTGAATGCGCGCCTCAGTAAAATCTTCTGTTTCGCTCTCGAGCGATCCCTCAAAAGTATTGAAAGCACCTGTTACATTGGATACCATCATATGTCTTACCCTAAAAAGAATCTCTGAATGGGTAGGATCTATGTTCCATTGGGTGGCTGTTTGAGTTGTCATGGTTTCTTATCGTTTAAAAAAGTAATACAATTTATTTGATGTTTTTACATTAAATGTTGTAACATTTAATTATTGAAACAAAACTATTACATTCTACTTATATAAACAATGTACATATCCAGAAAAAAAGTGTAAAAATCAGAGAAAGGGATAACGATATATACTGAAATGTAAAGAGGGTAGAAGCCAAGCGTTATAAATAAAAATTATAGCCGATAGCAGTTCAGTGAAGATGGCCTTAAGGAAATAGAAACTTCCACGTCCATGATGTATTCGTTTAAGCGACGATATCAATGCCTAAGCGAAAGTAGAGATGTGCGGCTGGATTGGCTTTATCTACACTCAAGGAAAGCTGCTTAATGCCTATGGTCGTATAAGCAGTAGCGATGGCTTTTAGCAAAGCAGTACCCATCCCTTTATTGCGATAAGCCGACTTTACGGCCATACTAATTTCTGGCGTATGGTGATCTACAAATCCAAAGCCTTTGTTGGCTTCATCAAAAAGTCTTCCCCAAACAGCCCCTACAAGTTCATCATCAAGTTCACTTACGAGAGCCAGATCAAAAGCGTCTTTACCCCAATGTACCACGTATTTTGCCAAGGAAGGTTCCTGAATAATCTCTTTCGGCAGTGGAGTTTGTTCTTTAGGTACAAAGAGTGCCTCATAGAGCATATCAGATAGAAAACCGATTTCTTCTTTTTTGATTTTTCTAATGACCATCTCTTGTTATTTAGACTACAGCGCCGCTAAACTCTCTTCCAGCGCCTTAATCTTTGCCTCAGCGTCTTCTTTTTTCTTTTTCTCTAAGGCTACTACTTTTTCTGGTGCATTACTGACGAAGCGTTCGTTACTCAATTTCTTCTCTACTGACTGTAAGAAGCCTTTTTGGTAATCAAGCTCCTTGATGAGTTTCTGCTTTTCTACTTCTACATCAATTGTCTGTGTAACTGGTATAAAAAACTCTTCACTGCCTACTATAAAACCTACTGTTTCGCTAGGCTTGGCAGTCGTAAGTGTAATATTACCTACCCCAGCAAGCTTTTGTATGGTCAGGGCAAACTTAACGGTATAAAGCTGTGCGTAGGATTCATCCGTAAAATATACCTCTATTACCTCGCTTTTCTTGAGCTGTTGTTGTTGGCGAATATTGTTAATGTTCTGTACTATTTCAAATATGCGGGTGGCTTCCTCAATAATGGTCTGATCAAAAGCGTATGCGGTGGGATAACTCGCTACACAAATACTTTCTCCTTCGGTGCGGGGTTGCAGGTACTGCCATACTTCTTCCGTAATAAAAGGCATAAAAGGATGAAGTAGGCGCATTAGGGTATCAAAGTACTGAACGGTGATACGGTAAGTGTCGTGGTCAATGGGTAACGATTGCTGCGCTGCTTGGTCATACGCTGGTTTAATTATCTCCAAATAGCGCGCACAGAACTCATCCCAAACTAAACGATACACAGTTGTCAGAGCTTCCGATAGGCGGAAAGTCTCATATAGTTGGGTTACCTTTGCGAGCGTATCATTAAGTTTTGCCTCAAACCTGTCGATGGCTACCTTGTTAGGATTGGGTAGGGTATCGTCTACGGTCCAGCCTTT